>NZ_JBHUGI010000006.1:0-384705 GCF_042681925.1 Sporosarcina siberiensis | reverse complement strand
ATCTAGAGCAAATAAGCTCTATTCATAAGCTATAAAAAAGAAATAAGTGATATTCACAATGAAAAGGTTGGATTGTCATTTACACATAAATATTGACACTCCCTCTTTTTAGTGTTTGGATAATTTTTATAGTTATCATTCATATTTTTTTTATATAGAGATTCAATTTTTTTATGTGACCCTATTTCATATATAAGACTAATGAATCCCCCTTTTTTATAAACAATAATGCCTATGTCTTCTCTTTTTAGAATTTCAGTCTCATTTAATATTCCCTCACTTTGTAAATATTTATTTTCTAAAGTGATAACTTGATTAATAGCTGCATCATACTTTTTCGCGTTTCTTTCTTTGTTACATCCTGTTAATGACATTACAATAATTAGTAGTATAACAACGGGTATTAATTTGTATTTCATATAATTCACTCCTCGTATATTAGTAGTAAAAGCTCTTTCCGATAGAATTTCCAGTTGATTCGGACAGCTGGAGAATCTGTTGGATTTCCTATAGGAGATGGTTGCCTTTGGCTTTCTCACTCTTTTATGTTTTACCTGTTTGACCCCTGATTTATCGAGGAGGCCAAAAGGATAAATCATCATTTACCTAGTTTCAAAAATAATACTAGCTGACAGGCGCTTACCTGCTTATTTGAATTGCCCAATTTCATACCGTTTGGACGAGGGATGGAGGAGACTCCATTATAGGACTTCGTCCTTTTTTATTTCAAATTACTTTTCTCTCAGACCGTGCCCGTGAGACAATGGAACGGACAAGATTGACACATGAAATAGCTCTCACTCCTTGCGGACACTTAGCTATACTGCTTAATAGGCCTGCTACCCATCGTTCATTATTGAAGGTCTAACCACTGGCTGCGACGTTGGTGAAGAAGAGAGTGTAGCGCTCATTTTGGTCTTCTTCCCTTTGATTGCTAATAACGAGGCAGACATCGATGATTCGGCTGGGCACCCAGATCTGAGACAATCTTGATTAATTACACCTCAGGAGGTGATTGGCATGTCACAGATGCTAATCGGTGTCGACCTGAGTTTCCGCTCCCATCATGTCCATTTCATGCATGGCGAGGGGCATACACTAGCTGGTTTTTCTGTTTCTAACGATACAGAAGGTGCGAAGTATCTTCAAAAGCTCGCACGTAATTCCTATCGCTTGGATAAAATGATGTCCAATCCAATCAATTTGTCACTGTCTGTGATTTTAAGCACGATTCGACACATGGAAAGCCAAATTATACGCCTTGATAAAGAAATTGATTGGATGATGAAAGGCATTACACAAACTTTAACGTCTGTAAAAGTCATTGGCCCCGTTTATGCAGGTGGTCTTCTTGCTGAAATAGGTGATATTAAGCGGTTTAAAGACCATCAGGCATTAGCGAAATTTGCGGGTCTTGTTTGGACCCATTATCAATCGGGTGAATTGGAAGCCGAAAATACAGGTCGAATGCGGACTGGAAGTAAATACCTACGGTATTGCCTTGCACAAGTCGCAGACGCCATCCGCAAACACGAGGCCAAATATAAAGCCTTTTATCAAAAGAAATGCAAAGAAGTCACTAAGCATCAACACAAACGTGCTCTCGTCCTAACCGCTAGAAAACTACTACGCACGAATCAACTGTACATGCCACAAGAAAGGGGAGAGTAATTACACGCATTCTCTTCCTTTTCAGCACCTAAATCGACTTCCATTTTAGTCCATTTAACGATTGAAATTGCGAGGTTTATTTGGATATGCCTATAAACCGAAGTTTACACCTAGCAGTCGCAATGAATTTCCAATTCTCCTTTTTTTAGGGGCTTGACATATTTCCACTGGGCTTAAAAAGTATATTTATTATTATTTGTTTATTTTAAAAATAAATCTTCCTTTACTTTCAAATTAATAATATCATAATTTGAAAGTACAGAGTAGGAGGAATATTCATGAAACTCAGAAAAAAAATATCTATGTTGCTAGTTTTCGGTATGTGTTTCTCAACAATGCTACTACCTAATTCTAGTAACGCTTATCAGTTTCTTAGTAACAAATTGTATACTCCGAAAGATGCTTATTACTGGATTCATGGCGCTTTCGATAATTATGGATTAAAAAGCGAAGTAAAAAGAGGACTGACGGCTTGGAATCCACTTCCGGAAATTGAATTTACAAAAGAAGGATCTTTGCCAGCTGGTGCAGATGTCAAATTGGAATATGTAGACAATTACTGGGGAGATACTTATGCAATTCATAGAGGAAGTGGTAATATCACTTTTTATAAAAAGTGGCGAGTTGAATTAAATTCGCTACGAAGAATGGAAACTGCTGTTCATGAGGTCGGACATGCGCTCGGATTGGATCATACACAAAAAAAGAACGATTCAGTTTCTGTAATGCGTCAGTATGGCTTTAATGATAAGGATTTTCCTTTATCTGATGATAAAGCTGGTATTTCAGCAAAATATTAAATTTTTAGAGGAGGTTTATCCCAGAATGAAAAAAATTAATGTTGCTATTATTTTAATATTGATGGTAAGTGCTATGGTAATTCTTGTTTTAGGAAATCCATCAGATGATTCTTCTCCAAAAAACGTTGTATTTGATGGAAAAACAGATGGCTTTGATTCTTTAAAAGAATTGGAAAACGGGACATCAATTATTATTCGTGGGACAAAGCTTGAGGAAAAAAGAACTGAAATTTCAAGATCAGAAATTGATGATGAAGTGAATGGTGGATATACTGAATCCATATTTAAAATTGATAAAGTCTATAAGAATAGTGAGAGTAATGAAATAGTTAAGTCTAGTGAAAATATTTCAATATCGGAGTTAGCCTATTATGATAAAAAGACAAATACTACTTACCATGTTAATGGATATGAAAAAATGACCGTTGGAGGGGAGTATCTATTATTTTTAATTCCGGTAGATAATGGTATGTTCTCAACCCGCGGTGTTACATTTGGAAAGATTCCTCTAAAAAGCGACGAAACAGAAGTTAATAAAGATTCTAAAGTTTTAAGTAATAATAGTGATTTATTAAACAATATTTTCAAAGAGGCCAAAGCAAAATATAATAATAAATAATCCAAAGACAGGTTACAGTCACAAAAACTAAATTTACAAGTCTAAGCTATTTTTCACATTAAAAATGAATTATTTAACAACTATAAAGCTTGTAATACAGGTCATATAGAATACTGGAAATGTTTATTTGTTGAAAAATTTATTAAGCATTAGTAAATTAACCCTACTTATACAAGGTTTTTAGAATTATCGTTGTAAATCTAAAATCATAATGCTACCGCTAAATGAAAGGAGCTTTAGGCTCTTTTCATATTTTTTATCTACGATTCCGATTTAGGGCTTATCTTAGACTTACTCCATATACCGACATTTTTCCCCAATCATCAAAGTAGTGGATATCAAATTAATAATAAACCCAATTTAGAAAGTTACACTGGCAATATGACTAAAAATCCTTATTGTAAAATATACGTATAGGAAAAACTTTAAATTAACAGTTATTCAAAAAATGAGGGCCATTATGGAAAAGAGAAGTTTTGCAAATACAAAAAAATGAATTAACAAGGTTACAATTATTATTGTAACCTTGTTAATTGGGGTATAAAATTTTGGTACAATAAAAACTAGAAAATTTGCCAAACTCATATAAATCAAAAAAATAGACAGCCCGTTGTTCTAATCGGTTGTCTATTAAGTGTTTTGCGATTCAAAACCGAAAGACTTAATTTACTACTTACAGAGTATCCATTTTTTTCTTTACTTGATTTAAACCAACCAAATAAGCCAGGATTGCAATGCCGCCGCCTGCACTTATAATTGTGACTGCTTCCATTACTGTTAGCATAATCATGTAAATACCCCTCCTCCACTATTTATTGAACACAAAAAACACCGAAGGAGATAAGCCGCATCGGTGCTAGCTTTGTTATGTTTTCATCCGTTAATAACTACTAAACTTTCGATAGCATTCAATAGCAAATGGGCAATGCCTACAATGACTAGAAGGATTTGACGAGAATAATCGACCCGCTTCTTCTGGTAGTAAGTCTAAAATCTCCCGCTTGGAATTGATTTCCTTTGCTACACCTAAAGCCCACTGTCTGGACCTCTCCATATCTAACTGATTGAATACGTACTTGCTCGCTCTTCCGAATCGAAGAAAATACAGATTTCCTTCAACTTGTGTTCTGTTCTTTAATTGACCAATAGCCCACGCATACAGGCCTACCTGATGGTTGTCCCGAACATCGTACCTAACTCGATTTGTTTTCCAATCAACTATCTTACTTCCGTCTGGTGACACAAGATCAATATAACCTTGTAACATCGGGGCTGAATCTACATCAGAAAGAGGTAGCTGAAAATAAATCTCCGTTTCACCCATGTCCTCTTTAATCGGTGCATGACTCACCAACTTTGACATTTCATCCATAGTCACTTCCGGATGAAACTCAGCTTCAATCATCCCGTTTAAAACGGCTTCTGAATGAGACACGCCATTAATTTTATCTTCGACTGCTTTATGAACACCTTTACCCAAAGCTAATGGATAGGTGGTCGGTTCTTCGTATCCTTCAATGTACTTCTTAAAGAATCGGTAAGGACAGGCTGTGTAAAGATTTAGACGTGAAAAAGAATAAATCAATATGATCTCTCCTTTCTTCTCATTGTTCTCAAGAAAAAAAGGAGACTGGATATCCAATCTCCTTCTACTTAATTACTCTTAGGTGCTAAAATGGCAAGTCATCATCGCTTACTGCAACAGGACCTCCACCTGTTTCGAATTGATTTCTATTTTGATTTTGAGCGTTACTGTTACCAACATATGGATTCGGTTGTTTCTGGTAGTTCCCTTGTCCTTGCTGTGGTTGATTGCCCTGACCTTCTGGTTTAGGATCTAGGAACTGTACAAAGTCAGCGACTACCTCTGTAACGTATACACGATCACCTTTGTCGTTTTCATAGTGACGAGTATTAATACGACCATTCACAGCTGCTTGACTACCTTTTTTAAGAAAGTTTACTGCATTTTCAGCCGACTTCCTCCAAACTTGAACCATGATAAAGTCAGCTTCATTTTCACCATTCGCATTTTTAAAAGGACGATTGATTGCAAGTGTAAAGTTACATACTGCCACACCGTTTTGTGTATATTTCAATTCTGGCTCTTTCGTTAAACGACCTACTAAACTGACGTTATTCATAGTGTTCTCCTTTTCTCGTAACTATTTTAAAGCCACGTCCCTATTTCTCCTCCGTAAAGGGTGACGGATATTTTAATTAGCGAAAGACATGTTGTCATTCACGATAGATTCTTTTTTATGCGTATCTTTTATGGGCATTTTCTTTTTATCCATTTCTAGTAAGTAATAGAGAAAAACGACGTTGTACACGACTTTATCCATTTCAAAGTCGTAGGTTGATAACGACGCTTTCCATGCCCCCCGTGCTATTTCAGTACCTTCTTTAGCCCAATCGCTACGTTCCTCTTCATCTTTCACGTATTCAGCTAAAAGTTGATTGAACAACAAATAAATTCGTGTATTATGACACGACTGAATGACGTATTGAAGAAGTTCTTTTTGGCGTTCTGTTTGATTTTCAATATGAGCAATCACCATGAACAAAGCAAAGTGTTTTACCAGTTCCCCGTGCTCATATTTTTTCCAATCTCTTAAAACCGCTTCTCGATTCTTTTTGAAATCATGACGGTCTTTTCGTTTGTATTCAGCCCATCCGATTAATCGAAGCTGACGTGCATTTAAACTTTCGACAGGATGTACTGGTTTCTTTCTTTTCCCAAAATACTTTTCACGTACTTTGTTATAAGGAAGACCTGACAACTTTGCTTCGAAGTCTAAAACGCCACCGGAAACGCCACAGTACCAACATTTGTACACTTGATCTTGTGTATTTAAAGATAGGTAAAACTTATTACCTTTTCCAGGCTTAGAATCTTCTTCGCAGAATGTGCATTTGCAAAGCGTTTCCTTTTTACCGTGATACCGAGGATTGAATGTTAGTCCATATTCCTCGGCCACTGTTAAGATCTCTGGGAGCATAATCAAGCACTCCTTTTATTTGCATCTTCCAATTTCACGAAAAACGTAAATCCATTTTCGATACGAGTCTGCATTGCAAATTCGCTACCTTTGGAAAGATGCTTCGTTTTCTCAACCGCTTCTTGACCTTGTGCAAAAACCATAGATTGCTTATTATCCGCAATTTTTTTCACATACATTTTCGCAAAAGATACGCCAGCTGGTGTTGTACCTGGTTCGTATTTTTCCATAATGAATGCTTCTAGTGGTTCTGCAGAATCAGAAGCTAACTGAGTTTCTTGTTGAATAGGTTCTATTTGTTCGGGTGCTGATTCAACTTGAATATTTTGCTCGTCTGTTTGAATCATCTTGAACGCTTCAAGGAAGTTAAAACCACTTTCATTTTTGATTACCAATGATAATTCTGTTCCCATTTGAACATGACTCAGAGAATCAATTGTTTCTTCGTTCTCTTTTACCAAAACAAGACTTACTTCACTGCTTGCTTTGTTCATTACGTTCAATTTTGCAAACGGAACATTTTGTGGACTTACCCCTTTTTCAAAACTTTGTAGGATGAATACCCCTTCGACAGCGTTTTCCTTTGGCTGTTGACCGGCTTCTTCAGGAGATTCTTGCTGCTCAGCCACTTCGTTTTGTTTTTGTGGGGCTGGATTAGACTGGTTCGGAATGTCTGCATGTCCACTATTACCGTTATCGTTTTCTTCGAGCGACATTTCTTCACGAGTGTACAAACCACCCAGTGGGAACTGACGACGAAGGACGAAGACTTCAGCTATTTTCTGGATCATAGCCGAGGGCATTTTATCCCAAACGTTTTTATTGTTATACCTTGAATTAAGTTCTCCTGAATTTGCTTGAAAGTATTCCTGGAAATCCACGAATACGGCTACAGGCCTAAAACGCTTATGATGCATGACAGCATAGGCACCAAGAATAGGACCACGCTTCTGACCGAACTCATGCCGCACACTTCCCTCTGAAGGAATGAACTCGAATGTATCTCCTTCTCTCACTACGTTAGCGTTTGGAGGTCCTACATAGCCTTCTTGCGTAGTCGCTACACGAAGCAACCCATCGCGAGTAGTAATGAAAGATGTATTCGGTCCATTCTTCGTTTCATAACGTTGAAAAACAATGTCACCAAGCAAAGGATTCAAGCCGAACGTTTCACACACTTCAATAAAATGATTCGCCTCTTCTTGAGTTCCATTTGCTGGCTGCACGAACCGATTCCAAATCAACGACTTCTGTTCGTTTGTAAACGTCAATACTTTTTCCACTTAAACCATCTCCTTTTGTATTTTGTATAAATAAAAAAGCCGACTTCACCCATTTAGGGATCAATCGACTTTTATGTAACCCACAGTAACTGAAAACGAAAGTTGTTTTGTTCTCATGTCATTTCATATCAGCACTCCTTTCAATTTTTTGAAACAAAAAAAGCCAATGTCACCCATAGTGGGATCAATCGGCTTTTAAAATATATATCACGCAAATAATGCGTAAGTATCTAGTGTGCATAAAGCAGTTTTGTGACGTAATACGTCTGCCTAACTTTTCTCAAAGAGTCGGACACAATCATATTTAAGTTTACTACCGCACAGCCCAGCGTGTGAAACGCAACTGAAGACATGGCTGCTCACCTCCTTCATTCAAATTCGCAAGACATTGCAGATAATAAAAAGAGTGGAGCTGTTTCCGTTCTTAGTATACGAGGTCCAAGAGAGGTTGAAAGAAAACCTTTTGCAAAAAATGCATGAGCTTCATTTCTTGAAAGACCCCCTTCTGGTCCAAAAACCACAAGAACACTTTGATTTGGCTTTATCGTTTTCAATCGGTCAGCAATGCGATTTCGCTCATCTTTCTTCGCATCCTCTTCGTCAGCAATAAGCAATATATCATAGTTATTTGCGACCTCAAGTAACTGAGCTAAAGTAAACGGATTTTCAATACTCGGGATGTTGGATCGATGACATTGCTCAGCAGCCTCTTTTGCAATCTTCTGTAAGCGTTCAATCTTTTTTTGACCACGTTTTTCATCCCATTTAACGACTGACCTTTCCGCTTTAAAAGGAATGAGTGCACTCATTCCTAACTCTGTACCTTTTTGTACGATTAAATCGAATTTATCGCCTTTTGGAAGTCCACAAGCGATTGTTACATGTACAGGCATTTCATTAGAAGGAAGAGCATCATTTTCACGTTCAATAAAAACTGTTTCTTCACCTAATTCACGAATTATTGCCGTATAAGCAACTCCGCTATGAACTGCAATTATTTGATCGCCTACATTCATACGCATTACACGTACGATATGTTTGCTATCATCTTTCCCAATTACTGTTTTACCGTTTTCGTCAAACGGTTCATCAAGAAAATAGCGTTGCAACGTCGTCACACATCCCTTTTCCGGGCAACGATTGCAACCCAGTCTTCCATTAATACAGATTCAATTATTTCGAATCCTTTACCGACAAGATCTGATTTCACTAAATCTCTTTTTTGTCCTATGATTCCTGAGACTATAAAAAGACCGTCTTTAGGCAATAAAGTATACGCATCTTCTGAAAAACTAATAATAACTTCCGCCAATATATTTGCAATAATAATATTCGGCTGAATATGAACCGATTCCAAAAGATTACCATGAGTAACATTCACAATTGACTCAACTTTATTCAATTCTACATTTTCTTTCGCTGCAACTACGGCAACATAATCCAAATCAAGCGCTTGAACACTAGATGCCCCTAGAAGAGCAGCACCAATAGATAGCACCCCAGAGCCCGTACCAACGTCAACCACTACATCTGCTGGTTGAACATGCTTTTCCAACGCTTGTAAACACATAACGGTTGTTGGATGTGTACCTGTTCCAAAAGCCATACCTGGATCAAGCTCGATTATTAACTCATCAGACTCAACAGGTTCATATTCTTCCCAAGTAGGTACGATTGTAAAGCGTTCAGAAATCTTAACTGGGTGGTAATACTTCTTCCAAGCAGTTGCCCAATCTTCATCATCAACTTCATTTGTTTGAATGCTATTTGCCCCAACGTCTAGTCCAAAACTCGCTAATTTACCTATCGAATGCTCAATTTCCGTCATCGTCTCAATTAAGAAGCTGTTAATCGGCAAATAGGCTTTGACTATTACACCATCATTAGGAAAATCATTTTTATCAAGTTCATAAATTTCACCAAAGCGGTCTTCGTGAATAAGATCAGGTTCGTCTGAGTCTTCTATGATAACTCCACTTGCACCAGATTCATGCAAAATATTGGCTACAGCTTCAGTAGCTTCATGCGTAGTGTGGATTGCAATTTCGGACCATTTCAAGTTGAGTCAACTCCTTCAGTCACCTTTTATAGTGCGTCTTATTTTATCAAATAATGAACTTGAATATTCATCTAGTGAATTGCCACTTATAGCAGCAAATTCACGCATAAGTTCTTTTTGTTTTTCAGACATTTTATTCGGTGTAATAATTTTCACAACAACATGTTGATCACCTATACCACGTCCGTGAACATTTTTAACACCTTTGCCTTTTAGACGGAATCTTGTTCCTGTTTGTGTGCCGGCAGGAATTTTCAATTTGACGACTCCTTGAACCGTTGGAACTTCAATTTCATCGCCAAGTGCTGCTTGCGGATAAGAAAGTCCAAGCTCAAGGTAAATGTCATCCTCTTCACGAATAAATCGTTCATGCGCTTTTACGCGGAATACGATGTATAAGTCACCTGCTGGTCCACCGTTAACACCCGGTTCTCCTTGACCCGAAACACGTAATTGTTGGCCATCATCGACACCTTCAGGAATTGTAACTTTGATTTTCTTGCGTTTCGTTACTGTTCCTTCACCGTGACATGTTGTACATTTTTCCGGAATAATTTTACCTGTTCCTTGACAATGATTACATGCTCTACGATTTACCATACGGCCTAATGGCGTCTCTTGAGTTACACTAATTTCACCAGTACCACTACAATGTTTACATGTTGTAGCTGAAGTTCCTTTTTTCGCACCACTACCCTTACATGTATCACATGTTTCATCTTTAGGTACTTCGATTTCAGTTTCTTTTCCAAAAACGGCTTCCATGAAATCGATCGTCATCGTGTATTGCAAATCGCTTCCTTTTCTAGGAGCATTTGGATCACGACGTCGTGTGTTACCACCAAAAAACGTACTGAATATATCTTCAAAACCAAAGTTATCCGCTCCGCCACCAAAACCGCCGCCGCCAAAGCCTTGATTTGGATCCGTATGACCGAATCTATCATAGTTTGCTTTCTTAGACTCGTCACTTAAGATTTCATAAGCTTCTGTAACTTCTTTAAACTTTTCAACAGCATCATCTGCTTTGTTTAAATCAGGATGATACTTTTTCGATAAAGTTCTATACGATTTTCGAATTTCCTCTTTTGTTGCTGATTTTGTTAATCCAAGCACTTCATAAAAATCACGTTTACTCATTACTTCACTCTCCCAAAACATTTACATGCTGACTATTGTACCATGCAGAATCATTTATTGTTAAAAAAGAAAAGGTCAAAGCCGGAATATCGGACTTTGACCTTTCCGTCAACTCTTACATAACTATTCTATATAAGTGGTGGAATAGCGAAAGCCGAAGGCCTGAGTTTAACAGGTCATGCAATTTGTTTAAAAGATTTGCGAATACATAACTTCACTCAAAATCACAATTACATGAATTACTCAAGCCTCACACGCTTTTTTAATGCTTTCTAAAAATTATTGAAACTCACTATTCTTTCCTCTTAATAAAATAACTTTTCGTACTTATTTCTTGTCTTCGTCAACTTCTTCAAAATCAGCGTCAACTACACCATCATCTTCTGCTTCAGCAGTTTCTGAACCTTCTGCCGCTTCAGCTTCTGCAGCAGCTTGTTCATATAATTTTACAGACATTTGCTGTACAAGTTCTTCTAGCTTATCTTTCTTCGTGCGAATTTCTGTAAAGTCTGCTGCTTCTAAAGCCGTTTTCAACTCTTCTTTGGCTTCTTCAACTTGTTTCACTTCGTCTTCAGAAACTTTACCTTCTAGATCTTTAACTGTTTTTTCAGCCATAAATACTAACTGGTCTGCATCATTTTTCAAATCTGCTTCTTCTTTACGCGTTTTATCAGCTTCAGCATTTTCTTCCGCTTCTTTAACCATGCGCTCGATATCTTCATCTGTTAGTGAAGAGCTTGCTTGAATTGTAATATCTTGTTCTTTTTGTGTACCAAGATCTTTCGCTTTAACTGTTACAATACCGTTTTTATCGATATCAAATGTTACTTCGATTTGTGGAACACCACGCTGAGCTGGTGGAATATCCGTCAATTGGAAACGACCGAGAGTTTTATTGTCACTAGACATTGGACGCTCACCTTGAAGTACATGGATATCTACAGCAGGCTGGTTGTCTGCAGCTGTTGAAAATACTTGTGATTTACTTGTTGGAATCGTAGTGTTGCGCTCAATAAGTTTTGTGAATACGTTCCCCATTGTTTCGATACCTAGTGAAAGTGGAGTTACGTCAAGAAGTACAACGTCTGTTACGTCTCCGCTCAAAATCGATCCTTGAACTGCTGCTCCTAAAGCGACTACTTCATCAGGGTTAACACCTTTATAAGGCTCTTTTCCTGTTTCTTTCTGGATTGCTTCTTGAACAGCGGGAATACGAGTTGATCCTCCAACTAAAATTACACGGTCAATTTGTGCTGCCGTAAGATCTGCATCTTTAAGTGCTTGACGAGTCGGTACCATTGAACGCTCAACAAGATGTGCAGTAATTTCATCAAATTTCGCACGTGTAAGTGTAACTTCTAGGTGAAGTGGTCCTGAATCTCCAGCTGTAATAAACGGCAATGAGATTTGTGCAGAAGTGACACCTGAAAGATCTTTTTTCGCTTTTTCAGCACCATCTTTCAAACGTTGCATTGCCATTTTATCTTTAGAAAGATCGATTCCATTATCTTTACGGAATTCTTCAACAAGATAGTCGATAATGACATCGTCAAAATCGTCTCCACCTAGTTTGTTATCTCCAGCAGTTGACAATACTTGGAATACGCCGTCTCCTAATTCAAGTACAGATACGTCAAATGTACCTCCACCAAGGTCATAAACTAGAATCGTTTGATCCTCATCCATTTTATCAAGACCGTAAGCAAGTGCTGCTGCCGTAGGCTCGTTAATAATACGCTCTACTTCTAGTCCAGCAATTTTACCTGCATCTTGTGTTGCTTGACGCTGTGCATCACTAAAGTAAGCAGGAACTGTAATTACAGCTTTAGTTACTTTTTCACCAAGATATTCTTCTGCATAACTCTTCATGTACTGAAGAATCATTGCCGAAACTTCTTGTGGAGTATATTCAGTTTCTTCAACTTTCACTTTGTAATCTGAACCCATTTGACGTTTAACAGACATAATCGTATTCGGGTTTGTAATCGATTGACGCTTCGCTACTTCACCAACTTGACGTTCCCCATTTTTAAATGAAACGACAGAAGGAGTTGTACGGTTGCCTTCTGGATTTGGAATTACTTTCGGCTCTCCGCCTTCATATACCGCTACTACCGAGTTTGTTGTTCCTAAGTCAATACCAATAATTTTACTCATAATCAAATTCCTCCTATGGAAATATCACAATTTATATTTTTTAATCATTTATTCATTTACTTTGACCATTGAAGGTCGTAAAACGCGATCTTTTAACAAATACCCTTTTTGCAGTTCTTCAAGAACTATGCCTGATGGCTTGTCCGGATCGTTTTCCGTCATTATCGCTTGATGGAAGTTCGGATCGAAGTCCTTGTCTTCTGCTTCAATTTCAACAAGTCCTTCTGCTTCTAATGCATCTAACAGTGTACGGTAGATCATTTCCATACCCGTCATCATTGAACTCACTTCTTCTGAGTTAGCCTCAAGGCTAAGTGCCCGAGAGAAATTATCCAGTACAGGAAGTAAGTTAGTTAAGATATTTTGTGAACGATACTTCTGTTGCGCTTCTTTATCAAGCGTCACTCTTCTTTTGAAGTTTTCATAATCCGCATGAAGTCTCAATCGTTTGTTTTCTTCTTCTTGAAGTTTCATGGTGAATTCTTTTACGATGTCTCCACCTTCAGAGTCAATCGTCTCTTCACTTAGTACTTCATCGGAAATGATTTCAGTATTCATTTCCTCATTTAAATCATCAACTACAACATCTTCATTTACTACTTCACTATTTTTTTCCATTAGTAGTCGTTCCTCCTAGCTGTTCCGCCACCAATTGACAGTTTACCTAATTCCCGCGACAAATCATTGCTGATTAAATCGAGCATTGTAATTACACGAGCATAATCCATACGAGTAGGCCCTATGATCGCTATCGAGCCGGTCATGTCGTCTCCCGCAGAATAAGTCGCTGTAATAACGCTGAATTCTTCCATAGCATTATGACTGTTCTCCGAACCTATCCGAACTTGAATACCGATTCGGTCATCTTCGAAAAACGTTGTTGCAGGGGCTCCTTTGTCAATGAGTTCAAAAAACATTTTCATCTTGTGGATGTCTTTAAATTCCGGTTGATTCATCATATTCATTTTTCCACCGAAGTACAATCGTTCTTCCGGTGTAATCGCGATTGCTTTTTGGAAAGAAGAAAGCAATTCACCAGCTTCATGAATATGGTTTTCTAGAACCATTCTCGTTTCTTTAGCAAGCATTTTTTCAAGATTGATAAGAGGTGTTCCGACTAGGCGTTCGTTTAAGATATTGACCATTTTTTCAATGTCTGACGCCGTAAAACCTTCGGGAACATTGAACAACCTATTCTCAACCCGTCCATTATCAGTGACAATAATTGCTACAGCTGTCATTTGATCCAGTGGAACAATTGTAAAACGCTTTACTTTATGAAGAGAAGAATCTGGTCCCAGTAGAATTGACGTATAATTTGTCAAATCAGAAAGAATTGTCGCAGATTTACGAATCAATTCCTCCGTAACAAGAATTTTTTCTTGGAAAATCGAACGAAGTTGCTTACTATCTTCATTGTTCAATTTTTCTTGCGTTAACAAATGATCGACATAAAATCTGTACCCTTTTTCGGAAGGAACCCTCCCCGATGAAGTATGTGTCTTTTCCAAATACCCCATGTCTTCAAGGTCTGCCATCTCATTACGTATCGTCGCCGAACTAAATGGTGCCTCAGGTTTTTTCGAGAGTTGTCGTGATCCGACAGGTTGTGCGGATTGAATGAAGTCGTCGACCGTCAATTGCAAAATGAGTAATTGTCTGTTCGTCAACATAATCATCACTCCTGTTAGCACTCATTAACGTCGAGTGCTAATACTAATGATAATTTAACAAATATGAACCACACTGTCAACAAATTGAATCCAGTTTAATTTAGAAATTGCTGAAATACTTCATTACCTCTGAAAACACCGATTTTAGTAAGTTTAATTCGTTCGCCTACACGTTCAATAAGTCCGCTTTGAATAAGAGAATCCAACGTACTCCCGTAGACTTCGTCCAATTCTTTTCCGAATTTCTTTAGGAAATGTGAACTGGACACACCTTCAGACATTCTAAGTCCCAGAAACAATTCTTCTTCCATAGATTCAATTGTTGTTACGATATGTGTATTTTGGATTGGACGTAAACCGCTGTTTACCTTCTCCATATATTTCGCAATCGGCCCGATGTTTGAATATCGATTACCCATTAAGAAACCATGCGCTCCTGCACCAACACCAGCATAAGTATCGTTTTCCCAATAAATCTTATTATGAATCGATTGTAATCCCGGAAGAGAGAAGTTGCTTATTTCATATTGCTGTCGACCGTTTTTCTCCATATGATCAATAAGCATATGGAACATCTCGGCTTCCATATCTTCACCTGGAAGTGGTAATTTACCCTTATTCATTAAATTATAAAAGACCGTTTTAGGTTCAACTATAAGCGAATATCCCGAGTAATGTGGAAGATCTAGTTCTGTCGCTTTAATTAGTGTGTCTTCCCATTGCATCCTGGATTGACCTGGTAAACCATATATTAGATCGATACTAATGTTTTCAAATCCTACCTTCCGTGCATCTGTAACAACACGTTCTGCATCTCCAGGACTATGAGTTCTTCCGATCTTCGTTAACATTTCTGCATCAAAGGATTGTACGCCAATACTCAGTCGATTGACTCCCCCATCTTTCAAAACACGCAGCTTGCCCAGCGTTAATTCATCAGGGTTGGCTTCGGTTGAAAACTCTTTTAACGACTTTACGTCGACATGTTCCTGAATAATGCTTAACAGTCGATCAAGTTGCTTCTCTGATAAGGATGTAGGAGTTCCGCCACCTAAAAAGACTGTTTCAATACCTTCAAATGAGATACCATCCTCTTGCATCAAAGTAAGCTCTTTGCCCATAGATTCAATGTATTCATCAACAGGCTGGTTTTTAAAGAAGACTTTATTAAAATCACAGTAATGACATATTTGATGACAAAACGGGATATGAATATACATTCCTCGCATTTTGTACTCCTCCACTCTTAACGGAAAAAAGGAGGCATAGTTGCCCCCCCCTTTTCCCCAATTTACATTAGAAATCGTTCCGTTTATTCCTCGTCCATCTTAAGAACCGCCATAAAGGCTTCTTGTGGCACTTCTACTGAACCAACTTGCTTCATACGTTTCTTACCTTCTTTTTGTTTATCTAGAAGTTTACGTTTACGGGAAATATCTCCTCCGTAACATTTAGCAAGGACGTTTTTACCAATTGACTTAATTGTTGAACGGGCAACAATTTTGTTTCCGATCGCTGCTTGAACAGGTACTTCAAACTGTTGTCTTGGAATAAGCTTTCTCAACTTTTCTACGATCGCTTTACCACGTTCATATGAAAAGTCATTATGCACAATGAAGCTTAGTGCATCAACTTGTTCATTGTTCAATAAAATATCCATTTTCACAAGTTTGGATGGCTTATAGCCGATTAACTCATAATCAAATGAAGCGTATCCTTTTGTGCTTGATTTTAATTTATCAAAGAAATCATATACGATTTCAGCAAGTGGAAGTTCATAAATGATATTGACACGTGATGCATCCAAATAATCCATCGTCATAAAGTTTCCTCGTTTTTTCTGACAAAGTTCCATCACTGAGCCAACATAATCATTCGGCACCATAATTGAAGCTTTTACATAAGGTTCTTCAACAGATTGCACTTTTTGAGCATCTGGCATCATGGCAGGGTTATCTACACTTATTTCAGTGCCGTCCGTCATAATTACTTTGTAAATAACACTTGGTGCAGTTGTTATCAAATCAATCTTAAATTCGCGTTCGATACGCTCTTGGATAATTTCCATGTGTAGTAAACCAAGGAATCCGCAACGATAACCAAAGCCTAATGCTTGTGATGTCTCCGCTTCATAGTCAAGTGCAGCATCGTTAAGTTCAAGCTTTTCGAGCGCTTCTCTAAGATCATTGTACTTGGAAGTATCGATTGGATACAGACCACAAAACACCATTGGATTCATCTTGCGGTAACCTGTTAATGCTTCCGCGGCAGGATTTATCACTCCAGTTATTGTATCTCCAACTTGAGTATCCCCAACATGTTTAATTGACGCTGATAAATATCCCACGTCACCAACATTCAATTCATCTCTGTGCGTTGGTCTTGGTGTGAATACCCCCGTTTCAAGTACTTGAAACTTTTTACCCGTGCCCATCATCAGAATTTCATCGCCAGGTTTAATTGACCCGTCTATAATTCGAATATAAACAATTACTCCCTTATAAGGATCGTAAATTGAATCGAAAATAAGCGCTTTAAGTGGTGCGGATGGATCCCCTTGTGGAGCAGGAACTTTCGCAACAATTTGCTCTAGGATCTCTTCAATACCTATTCCAGCTTTTGCTGAGGCATGAACTGCATCTGATGCATCTAGTCCTATAACATTTTCGATTTCCTTTTTTACTCGTTCTGGATCAGCTGCTGGCAAATCAATTTTGTTAATAACCGGCAAAATCTCAAGATTGTTGTCTAAAGCAAGATAGACGTTTGCAAGCGTCTGTGCCTCTATCCCTTGAGCAGCATCGACAACCAATATCGCACCTTCACATGCAGCTAAACTTCTAGAAACCTCATATGTAAAGTCGACATGTCCAGGAGTATCTATAAGATGGAACGTATAATCTTGACCGTCTTTCGCTGTATAAACCAACTGAACAGCTGTCAGCTTTATCGTTATTCCACGTTCTTTTTCTAAATCCATTGAGTCTAATGTTTGTGTACTCATTTCTCTAGTAGTTAATGTTTTTGTTTTTTCCAATATGCGATCGGCCAACGTAGATTTCCCGTGATCAATATGTGCAATAATTGAAAAGTTTCTAATATTCTTTTGGCGTTCCAATTTTTGTTCCAAATTCATCTATCATTCACTCCTAATTAAGCTATTTGCATTATAGCAGATAACCGTCCATCTTGTTGTATCTTTATGTTAAAACCTTTTTATACCCGGTTTTACGATAACATATTGCATTTTCGTTTTACTGTTCTATATTACTGTATAAAACACTCGACATCAAATTTATTCAATAAAATAGAGGAAATACTTTGATAAGGGACAAAAATATATGTTTAATGAAATCAAAAAACCAATCAGAAAGATTAGCCTGATTGGCATTCCACATGAATTCATTCCTTACAATTGTTATTCATTTATAGTTAATTTATGAATGATTTCAGATGTCGCTTCCGCAATAACCGTAACGGTTCGATTCAGTTGATCTTCTGAATTCCCTATCCCACCCAGCTCTATTAAAACAACATATGGACTAAGATCCTGATTGTACTTTCCATCAACACCTGCACCATGCTTCATAACTAGATTTCTGGTGATTCCAGGTACTAGTAGCTCCATTTCATTTTTCAATAAGACTGCATTCGCTCGGTTTTTCTCGAAATTAGGATGTTCCATTCCAATAACAAAAGCTACCTTGGCATACTTTTCATTGTTATGAACGATTGTAGTTTTTTCTGGCCCAATTGAATCTCTATGCAAATCAACAATAAGATCATATTTTTTCTGTTGAATTTGCTTTTCAATATGAGGTCTCATCGTTTTATAAGCATTGGCATGGGGTACTGCTATTGGTAATATATCGGTATCAATTCCGTTAACTCCTAGTTGGTTTTTAAGTTTTTCTCCAAACTTCATTATATTCTCAGAATTATGCGAAACCGCGACTTTCCCTTCTTTTGCTTTGGTAATGGGTTGGTATGCTTCGTGCGAATGAGTAAAATACAATAGTACATTCCCTTTGTCTTTTTTTAGTTCTTGCACCAATTCCAGTTTCGGTTCGATTTCTATTTCCGGTTCGACCTCTTCAATTATATTCGCAGCATAGACAATTTGAAGTGGCTCTTTCACTAACTTTGGTGAGTTAGCTGGTTCAGCGTGAGGAAGATAAGTAATAATCACTGGAAATAAAAAGAGAAAAAGGACTAAAGAGCCCCATATTTGCAACGTCTTTTTCATGAGTCATCCCTCCGTTCTCCGATTATATGCATCGAAGAACGGTTCAATGAATTCTTTTTTCAAACATTTTATATTACATTTTATGTTCGTTATTTTTCATTTCATTTATCCATTCGGTTAGAGAACTAGCAAGAGTATCCGCGTACATGCTAACCCACGAGTCTATTTCCTTTGGTGATATAAAGGTATTTAACTCTTGTGTCGTTAATACTTCTTCAAAAAGTTGGATTCTATCCTCATGTGGCCAAGAAGCCCAATCCCCAAAAATGGGTTCCAGTTTTGATCGATCTGCATCCTTATCTTCCGAACGGAGCCAAGGTGTCACAGCAAGACGCGATGATGGATTATCCTTTTCACTTATCTTCGATGCGATATAGCCAAACATTGTATTGATGGCATCCGCGATTAACACCGGTCCATCAACTACAGTTGGAATACCGATAGCAAAAACAGGTATTCCAACTGTTTTATGCGAAACCTCTTTACGACTATTGCCCACTCCTGATCCAGGATGAATTCCCGTATTCGTCAATTGTATTGTTTTGCACAGTCTTGATGAATCCCTTGCAGCGAGTGCGTCTATAACAATTAGTAAATCCGGTTTGATTTCAGATACCATCGCTTTAACAAAATCCGCTGTTTCAAGTCCCGTTTGAATAGTTACCCCAGGTGCGTACACAAAAACTTCACTGTCTCCCTCAGAATAGTAATCGGGTACGATATTACGTAAAATATCCATTGTTAATGGGCCAACAGCATCGGGCGTTATATCACGATTTCCAAGACCAATAAACAATATTTTCCTTTTCGATACATTTGGAACAGTAGTTAGCATTTTATTTAACTTTTCAAGTAGAATGCTGGTCATTTCATTCATTCCATCGTTATCCTCTGGCGTTAGCGTGGGAAGACTAATCGTAATGTATTTCCCTTTTGATTTTCCTATCTTTTTTTCCCCTTCTTCATTTACTGTCACTTCTGTAAGTCGGATGCGTCCAATCCTGGATTCTTCAAAATGAATTCCTTCCTCTGTTTTAAGTGTATCTTTTTCCGAGTCCGTTCGGTGTCGAACCATTTCTTCACTTTCATCTACTAAGTCCGTCCGATAAAAATTATACGACTTCATGCAATCACCTCATAAATAAGTTTGTCCCTTATAGAAGAATATATTCTCATGCATGACTGATTTCCAATTCTGTTATTTTAATAAAAGGAGCTATTTTGTGGCAAAGCTTAGATTTCAAGTATATATGCATAAACTTCCACTTTTATTTCTTGCTATTGAGTTGTATATTTGTTAAAATAAATCTTGTTATGAAAAGATGTACTCTGCTTTACCTGATATTGGAGGTGAATGAAATGCCAAACATTAAATCGGCGATTAAACGTGTAAAACAAAGCCAAGCAAAAAACGTTCAAAACTCTAATGCAAAAGCATCAATGCGTACTGCTGTACGTAAAGCTGACTTTGCAATTGATAATAAAGACGAAAACGCTACAGTTCTTCTTAGAGCGGCAATTAAAGAAACTGATTCTGCTGCACGTAAAGGTCTTATCCACAAAAATACTGCATCACGTCAAAAAGCTCGTCTTACAAAAAAAGCACTTTAATACTAAGAGCACTAAAAACCGTCCGGGATTCCGGACGGTTTTTTTAGTTTCGTTTTAGTTTCGAATTCCTCGCATAAAGAATAACTCTAACACTCGTTCTCTTTTTCCGCTTGTTGATTTTAATTTATAATCAATCGTTGCAAGGTTATCAAGGATTTTAAGAAGTCTTGTTTCGTTTGGGATCTTTTTATTTTCCATTAATAACTTCACTCTAAAAGGATGTACTTTTAATGTTTTTGCAATCTGTTGCTGTTGATAACCTTTACTGCGCAAGGATTGAACATGAATCATTAAACGGATTTGCCCTGAAATTAAAGATGTAAGCATTATTGGTTCTTCACCGTTTCTAAGAAGGTCATGGTAAATTGACACACTATCGGATACCTTGCCAGTGATGTAAGAATCCGTGAGCCTAAATACATCCATTTCAGGGGTCCGAGCAACATGCATTTCAATAACTTCTTTCGTTATTTCTCCTTCTCCTGCCAAATATGTCGCCATCTTCTCAATCTCTGTAGCTAAAGATAACAGACTATCTCCTGCAACTTCTACGAGCAGCATCGCATTTTCAGATGAAATTTTAGAATCATTCAGTTTTGCTTCATGTTGAACCCAAGTAGTAAGGTCTTTACCTTGAAGCCGTTTTGCTTCAATTACAGTAGCTTGCTTCTGCATTAGTTTTGTTATTCGTTTTCGAGCATCTAATTTTTCATATGGTGCCAAAAAAACGACTGTTGCTGTTGGTGAAGGATTTGCAAGCCATGATTCGAAGACCTCTAAATTATGTACGACTTTCTCTCGCCCTTTATCTTGTGCAGTTAAAAAAGAAGCATTGCGTGCTATAATAAGCTTACGATCTTCTAAAAAGGGTAATGTATCGGCCTCTTCCAAAACAATTTCAATCGGTGTTTCCTCAAGATCAAAATAAACGATAGAGGTTTCATCAAGAATTGGAATTGCCTTCTTTAAGCGCTCAATTGTTGTATCGAATATATGCTGTTCAATACCTAATAATAAATAAACAGGTTCGATTACTCCTGCCGTGATATTTTTCCATGTTGCATTCGCCACTTTACCCACCTCAACTTTTTATACCTATTCAGTATACAATACGAAAGTGAAACTGTTTGAACAAATTGTGACATTTATTTTGAAAATTATATATTTAGAGGATTGCAATGGATTTTTTTCAAGATATCACTTATACTAAAATGGAATCAGGAGGTGTAGCAATGAATGATTTCGAACATGATGTACAGTCAAAACGCAATGATTTAATCGATTCCGGAGTAGGTTTTCTTGTATCTTTCGGATTTTTCTCAGCAATATTTATTATTGCTACAATTATCGACGTCGTTGGAAGCTAACATCAATTAATAAAGCAGACACGCTTTTCCAACTGGGAATCGCATGTCTGTTTTTTATTTTTGCATAACAGTAACAGAGTAATCCTCTTTTACCACATCAATTGTAATTGTTCCGTAAACAGCTGTCGACATTGTTGAATAGCCTAAATCTATAAATCTTTCCAACACATCTTCGTGTGGATGGCGATACGTATTATTTCTACCCACAGAAAAAATTGTTAACTCTGGTCGAAGTGCCTTTATAAAAGGCTCTGTGCTCGAGGTTCGACTACCGTGATGTCCCCCTTTCAAAAGAATTCGACCATAATTCAAACTTCCGTATTTCTTTACAAACTTTCGTTCTCCTTCAGTTTCTAAATCACCAGTAAATAAAAACGATAGTCCTGGAGTCTTCATAAGCAGTACGAGTGAACTGTCGTTTCCTAAATAGCGCTCATCTTGTGGACTCATATAATTGAAGGAAATCTGCCCTTCTGACCAACCCAATCCATCCTTAACTGAATGGATTGGGACTTTTTTCATTTTCGCAACCCGCAATAGATCCACCATCTCTTTTTCATCTTCACTTCCAGACGTAATATGAATTTCATTCACGGTTATTTCTTCAAGAACCTCATCCGCCCCTCCCATATGATCTAAATGAGCATGTGAGATAATTAATTTATCGATTTTTTTAATACCGCGCCCTTTTAAATAGGTAACAACAACCTTTCTACCAACCTCAAAACTTTTCCCTGGTGTTTTCCAGCCGTTTTCTCCAAAAAAGACAGTTCCACCGGTATCGATTAAATACACCGCTTTTCTATAAGGAAGTTCCACAACTGCGCTATCTCCTTGTCCCACATCCAGAAATGTCACCTTTAAAGTTCCATCCAAATAAGGCATAACGTGTATCGTCAATGCAGGTAAAATAACGAAGATAAGAAAATCACGTGCTTTGACTCCCTCTTCACATTGCACAAAAAAATAAAGCACACCTGCTATAATGCATACCATCTCAATTGCACTTAGTTTCCCGGGTGTCCAAAGTTGATAAGGTAATGAAGATAACCATATTGATATCCATGTGATACATTCACGAAAAGGTGCATATATCATAAATAAAAAAGTCGATAAGGATGTACTCAACCAAGTCACGATGAGCAATATTATATTTACTGGTAAAATTATAAGCGAATAAAGAGGTACATAAATTAAATTGACAAAAAATGAAGACAAGGATATTTCGTAAAAATGAAAAAGTAAAACTGGATAAAGCGACAATTGGCTTATAGACGTGACTAGAAACGAGATTCCAATCGCAGTTTTCGCTTTAACTAAAATCTTCGAAGATAAAATAAGCGAAAAAGCTGCAAGATAAGATAATTGAAAACCCGGTTGAAATAAAATATAAGGTTGAATTGAAATGAAAACAAGCGCACTTATTGCGAGTGCATTATCCAAACGGATTTTCAGGCCAATTAAAGACGCTAGCAAGACGAATGTCGTTACCGACACAGCTCGCCATACAGAAGGAGCTCCGCCTGCTAAGACCGCGTATAAGGGCAGCATGACGATTAATAACATATCCACAGTACCTTTACGAAAGCTTAACCTTAACAGCAATTCTCGAAACATAAATGCAAGTAAGCCAACATGAAGTCCAGAAATTGCAAAAAGGTGCGTAATACCCAAGCGTTTGTAGACAGTTGCATCAGTTTCATCCATTCCACTGCGATCGCCTATTAAAAGCGCTTCCGCTTCTGGAATTAATTGTTTTGGAAAAGTGGAGTTGATGTGCAATTTCACTTTTTGTCTTTGCAGTGAAAGTCGAGTATAAACATTACTTTTGGGAACTGCATTTAGTATCACTTCTGATTCGAATATACCTGATGATCCATACATTCTCATATAATTTTCCATGTTGAAGGCATAGATGTGAGAAGGCATATCCGCTTCCCGAAAAACACCTGTTAAGGTAAATGTTACCGATGGTAAGTGAAGTTCACTAAAAGAGTTCTTTTCTTGTTCATCATTAAACTTATAAACGGCATAAAGAGTTTGTCCAGCAGATGTTTTAGCAAGACCTTTAACTTTACCACCATCAATTTTTGCATTATCAAACCAACTCATTGTGATTGTTGCTGGCCCTAGTTCGATAGCTTTAGGAAGTGAACTTGTAAAATAAGTGAAGGATAGTAGTGCGGCTATAAACGTGAGGATAGGTGTGAGGTAATCTCCTTTTCTACGAAAGAAGATGGGGATTAGCAAAATATTGACAAGTAATAGATAGGCCGAGCCGTATACGGAGAAAGCCGATACAGCTACGGTTATTGCCACATAAATAAAACGTATGCGGGAAAACATTATCCAAATAGGTCATCCGCCCTTTTCTTTAAAGGGTCCAATTCTTTAGCATCAGCACCGAGCTGTTGGATCGTTTCAAATAACTCATTGACGAGTTTTAATTGTTCTCCATTTGAAAAATCAATCTTTTTCTCATTAAAAGGAATGTGTTGAACAGAAATACCCGATTGTTCAAAGAGTTTCATTGCATATTCATTATTTTTGTAATCCGTTGCATAAATTACACGTACAATGCCGGCTTGTATAATTGCTTTTGAGCATTGCAGGCATGGAAAATGAGTAACATACAATGTCGATCCAGAAGCAGGTGTCCCGTATTTTGAACACTGCAATAACGAATTCATTTCTGCATGAATTGTGCGCACACAGTGATTATCAACGACATAACAACCGTGATCGATACAATGATCTCCACCCGAAATGGATCCGTTGTATCCACCTGCAATAATTCGGTTGTCCCGAACAATTGTTGCACCGACAGCAAGTCTTGTACACGTACTTCTTAATGCCAACAGATGACATTGCGCCATGAAAAACTGGTCCCAAGTAATTCGCTCCATATAGATTGCCTCCACACTAAATTTCTTCGAAAAATACTTGTCCGATTATTTTACTTTAATTAGATGTTCAAGTTTTTCGAATGTTTTTTGTCCAATTCCAGAAATATTCATAAGATCCGTCGTATCTTTAAATAGGCCATGCTCATTTCGATAGGCGATAATGGCTGCAGCTTTTGCAGGTCCAATACCAGGAATCGTCATGAGTTGTGCTTCATCTGAAGTATTAATATTTATTGTGTGATCGTTTGTCTGTCCAACTGGACCACTCACTAAACTTTGCTCGACTTCAAGAATTTCTTCGCCTTCTAAAGGTACGTAAATAACAAATTCATCCAGTAACTTCATTGCGTGATTTAAATTTCGAGAATCTGCATTCGGCAAATAACCACCCGCTGCAGTAATTGCAGTAATAAGGCGGTCGCCGTCTTGCATTGTATAAACGCCAGGGTATCGAACAGCCCCCTTCACATCTACGATGATTTGACTAGGCTGTTCAAGCAATAGCGGTTCTTCTTGGAGTGTTTCTACTAATTCAGGGAATGGGTTTTGGTTGCTCATAACAATGCTAGCACTGTCAGACTGCTCACGGGGAAAGAGCAGAAAAGCGATTATTGCAGTAATTGCTGCAATGGGGATTAGAAACTTACGCCAATTTCGAGTTACAAATGGAACATTCAGCACGGTCACCCTTTCAACGAGGGGCATCCATATGGAGTCTCTTTAAGTATATAGGAATGAATCCTATATTTAAAGGGCTATTTCCGTATTTGAAAGAATATTCTCTCGCTTTCTTCATGTGGCGGTTCATCTTCCCAATCTGCAAAAATTCGCTCGACTGAAAAACCTACTTCTGTAATCATTGAAACATACTCTTGCAAAGAAAATGTGCGTTGATAATGGACTTCATCAAATCGTTTGTATAAACCTAATTCTGTTTTAATGAAAAAAGCAAGTTCTGAATAAACAGAATGTGGCTCATCTCCCTGTTCTGTTTCCCATATGTATGCAATGCTCTCATTATCGAATGTAAATGGACCTTCCATGAATATTTCATCCATTTTAAACGTTGAGTGCACATCAAATAATACAACACCACCAACTTTAAGAGTGTTGTAAACATTCTTGAACGTAGTCATAACTTCTTCAAGTTCAATAACATAGTTCAAAGAATCAATCGCAATTACTGCTACGTCAAATAATTCCAGTTGAATCGGTTGTTGCATCGGTTGTTCGACAAACGTAATCGGAACAGACAGCGCAATTGCACGCTGTTCTGCCACCGTTAACATGTCCGACGAAATATCAATACCTGTTACGTCCGCTCCCATTTTTGCAAGTTTCACTGAAAGTATTCCAGTTCCACAACCAATATCTAGAATCTTCTTTCCTTCTAGACCACCAGCTGCAAGAGCTATGAGATCAGCGTACGTATCATATGGAATTTCCGTCATTAGTTCATCATAGACGGAGGCGAACTCCGAATACGCACTACTCATTCGCTATCAGCCATATTCAGTAGTGGAGCATCGCCCCAGTGTTTCTCAAGATTATAATAACCACGCTCATCTTTATGGAAAACATGTACAACAACGTCTCCAATATCTACAAGGATCCAACGACCTGAGTCAAAACCTTCTAATCTTTTCACATCGTAACCAGCTTTAGATGCCTGATCTGCTACTTCTCTTGCAATGGATTGAACTTGTCTTTCAGAATTTGCATGACAAATAACAAATTGGTCCGCAATAATCGAAACACCCTCCATATTTAGTACTACGATATCTTCTGCTTTTTTATCATCTGCTGCGTTATATGCTAACGTAAGTAATGAAGTTGTCATTCTTTCACTCTTCCTTTCTATTTAACGTACTCTTTCCATTTTGAATTTCATTTACGTATTTCAAATCTCACTGATTAAAGCAAGATGTTCATTGTAACAGTCAATTGAATCCGGGAATACTGGTACTTTTTTTGAAACAAGAAATTGCACCGACTGATGTATGCAAGCTTCCATGGCTTTATCAAGATTTTCTTCAGCGATTTCTCGCAATTCATTTACATGTGGAAAATCTCGTCCCGGCTCTATCATATCTGAAACATATATTAATTTTTCAAGTTTAGACATACCTGCCCGGCCTGTTGTATGGTAACGGATTGCATTCAGTACGTCTATATTCGTAACATTAAATTCGTCTCTGGCAATAATTGCGCCGACTGGACCGTGCCATAATTCATGATGAAAGCTTTGTAAACGTTGATCATCAACTTCTAGTATAAGAATCGATCGTAAAGCGTCTCTCTCCATATACTTAGCTATATCATGATAAAGAGCTGCTTGAATGGCGTGATCCACTGGAATAGTATGTTTCACGGCAAGTTTCTCAGCAGTTTCCATCACTCGAATCACATGTTCATATCGTTTCAGGGGCATACGTTTTGAGATTTCACTTTTCAGTTCAATCAAATTCATAAAGTCCCTCCTGACGAATATACGCTTCTACAGTCTTAGGCACGAGTAACTGAACCGTTTTACCTGCTTTGAATCGCTGACGAATCACCGATGAAGATAAATCGACTTGCGGAGTATCCAATAACTCCACAGGGTACTCGGACAAGCCTTTGTAACCTGGGCGATTTACTCCAACGAATTGAACGAGTTTGACAAGATCATCAATGCGGTACCAAGTAGGAAGTGCATCAATCATATCTGCACCGATAATAAAAAAGAATTGCCTCATCGGCTCTTGTTCAGTTAACACCTTCATCGAATCATACGTGTAGGAAACTCCGCCCCGCTTCAACTCAAACGGACTGACTTTAAGTCCGTCTATACCCTCAACGGCTAGCTCAACCATTCGTAATCGATGAACAGCAGTTACAGTATCCGCTGACGCTTTGTGCGGCGGTGTGGCTGTAGGCATTAATCTAACCTCATCAAGTCCAAGTGCATGTTTCACTTCATTTGCAATTATAAGGTGACCTATATGAGGCGGGTTAAATGTGCCTCCTAATATCCCGATTTTTTTCACTCGGAAATCCTCCTTACGGCAACTCGATTCTTTTCTTCTCTACAGACTCTTTATATAATACAATACTATTTCCTATAACCTGTACAACTTCGATTCCTTCTTGTTCTGAAAACTTTTCTGCGATTTCATTTTTATCTTCATCACAGTTTTGTAAAATACTCACTTTAATTAATTCCCTTGCTTCAAGTGCTTCTTCAACTTGTACAATAATAGCCGTCGTTAAACCGTTTTTTCCAATTTGAAACAACGGTTGTAATGTATTTGCTTTGCTTCTTAAAAATCTTTTTTGTTTACCTGTTAACATAAGAACCTCCAAGAGTAATTGTAATTTTTTCGATCATTTTTTCAGTGTTAGGTTGAATACCATGCCACTTTTCAAAAGCAAATGCCCCTTGATGAACAAACATTCCTGTTCCATTCATTGTTAAAGCATTTCGTTCAAGTGATTTTGTAAGCAACTCTGTTTCAAGTGGATTATAAATAATATCCGCAACGATTGATCCTTCGGCAAGATTCTCAGGGTTTAATGGTACACCTTGTTGAGAGAAATTCATACCGACAGATGTCGTTTGAATAATTAAACCATATTCTTGTAAAGAAGCTTCAGCAGATTCGATTGACATTGCAGTAGAACCTAATAACTCACTGGATAATTCCAGAGCTTTCTCAATTGTACGATTCGTAAATGCAATGGGGCCATAATTAGATTCTTGAAGAGCAAAAGCAATTCCTCGTGCTGCTCCCCCTGCACCAATAATCAGTACTTTTTTGTTATCTAGTTGCCCTGGGAACGCCTCTTCCAATGAACGGACAAATCCGATACCATCTGTATTGGAGCCACGCAGCGTACCATCTGAAAGGACTTCAACGGTATTCACCGCATTCATAATTTTTGCAGATGGATCTATGTGATCCAAGAAAGGAATAATGGCAGTTTTGTGTGGCACTGTTACATTCCATCCACTGCATCCTAGACGCTTTAAGCTCATGACCGCTTCCTTAAGATCTGCTTTAGACACATGTATTGGAATATAGGTGGCATCGATTTCATTTTCGATAAACCAACTATTATGCATTTTTGGTGACATCGATTGCTCGATTGGGTCTCCTATTACTGCAAACCATTTTCTCATTATTACACGCTCCTCTTAGATAAGTGAAGGTCGAAGAACGACATCGACGCCTTTTGGGGCATGGACTGCAACAACGACATTTGGATGTTGAATCGTAATCCATCCAAGTCCTGATATAATGATATCCATTTTCCCTTTTTTAATGGAAAACTCATGCCGAACAAATGGAGGCATCTTTTCGATGGATTCTCCAGATGGTGGTGACAGCATGCCGCCTAGATGATTTTCATAGAGAGCATCCGCATTTGAAAGTTTTGTACGATGAATTTGTAGATTATTGGAAACGTAGATCATGAATGAAGAACGGCCACCAGCAATAAAGTCAAAACGTGCAAGACCTCCAATAAATAAGGTCTGTTCTGCATTTAATTGAAACACTTTTTGCTTTATTTCATTCTTCGGTGTAATTGCTTTTAAATCGCCAATATCTAAATGATGCGCAATTTGATGATCGTTAATAATCCCTGGTGTATCGTATATAGCTTTTCCGTCATCTAAAGGAATTTCAACAAGATCTAAAGTTGTTCCCGGGAAATGTGAGGTAGTAATTACTTCACCAATACCCGTTGCACCTTTAATAATACGATTAATAAAGGTGGATTTTCCAACGTTTGTACAGCCCACTACATAAACGTCTTTACCCTTACGTATTTTATCAATTGCAGTAAGAGCTTCTTCCATCCCAGTTCCCTTGTGGGCTGAAACTAATAGTACATCAACGGGCTTTAAACCTTGTTTTACAGCTTCCGCTTTCATCCAATTGATTAAACGGTTCGGGTTCACTGATTTCGGCAATAAATCCGATTTATTCCCTATTAATAGGATATCTTTCTTACCAACAAATCGGTGAAGTCCTGAAATCCAACTTCCGTTAAAATCAAATATGTCCACTAGTTTGACGACCATACCATCTTTCATGCCAATACCATTTAAAATATTTAGAAAGTCGTCCCCAGTAAGTGAAACGGGTTGAAGTTCATTATAATTTCGCAACCTAAAGCAACGTCTACAGATTAATTCCTCGTTAGTCAAAGAGCCTGCAGGTGCATACCCTTCTTTTTTTGGATCTTCAGACTGAATTTCCACTCCGCATCCAATACATTTTATTTCTTCCATATTTATTCCTCCCAAGTGATCAATCCACGACGTTTTAAATTCGACATGATTCGTCTTTCAAGTCTTCTATTAAATTTTGTAATTGCTGCATCTGAGCTTGCAACGGGAACAACGAGAATCGTATGAAGACCTCTTCGGTTGCCGCCAAGTATATCGGTCAAAAGTTGGTCTCCAATTACAACTACTTCATCATTTTTAATGTTCATCGTTTTCAATGCTCTAGTAAATGCATGGTTCAATGGTTTCCGAGCTTTTGCAATAAAAGGAATGCCCAAAGGTTCAGAAAATGCCTTTACTCTCAAATCATTGTTGTTTGAAACAATCGTTACAAGTATATTTGCATCTTGCATTCCTTTTAACCACTTTATTATTTCTGGTGTAGCCAAAGGCTGATCCCACGCAACAAGAGTGTTGTCTAAATCCGTAATAATGCCTTTAATTCCCCTTTCCAATAAATCCTCAGGGGTTATATGAAAAATATCTTTTACAAACTCATCTGGTAAAAAACGTTTAAGCACAAAATTCACTCCGATTTCCGTCTAGATTCTAAAAATGATTATAACATATACATACAACAGTACTGCCTTCTACTGCATCAAAATAAGGACATCCATTATCGCCTGTCCGACTCAATATTCGGTGATATGGCAGGAGACGACTGCATATGTTGTCATACAACGACACAGGAGGTGGCCCAATGAGTGGGTTTGTATTATCCATTGTTCAGCTGTGGCTTGAAGTGCCTGCGGTGATCGGTTACATTCGAGGGCAAGCTTTTAAGCGTCCTCTTTCTAAAGAAGAGGAAGCGGACTGCCTAAACCGGTTAGCCGCTGGAGATGAAGATGCGAAGGATGAACTGATTGAACGAAACATGCGACTCGTTGCACATATTGTAAAAAAGTTTCATCCAAAACACGAACTCCTTGACGATTATATTTCCATAGGAACGATTGGTCTAATGAAAGCAGTGAATAGTTTTACACCTGATCGAAAAACGAAACTAGCGACGTATGCAGCACGATGTATCGAGAATGAGATTCTAATGTACTTAAGAACACAGAAAAAAGTTCAAAAAGACGTTTCTTTGTTTGACCCTATTGGCGGAGATAAGGACGGTCAATCACTCCAAATTTCGGATTTACTTCGTACGGACGACGAATCACCGATTACAACAATCGAACACAACGAGAGAAAAGAGCGCCTTTACCGGCATCTCGGAAAATTGGATGGCAGAGAACTTGAGATTATCCAGCGTCGCTATGGTTTGCTTGATGATCAGCCAATGACGCAAAAAGCAATTGCTGAACAACTCAATATTTCCAGAAGTTATGTTTCTCGAATTGAGAAGCGCGCAATCGTTAAACTCTATCAATTATTTAAACATGAATACAGCGAATGATTCATGTAGAGCGTTATGCAGATTTTAAAAAAGAACAGGCGTTATCGCTTGGGATAAAACCCAAAAGCGATAACGCCTCTTTGGATAGTTTCAGTCTGCACTTACCTCACGAGCAATAATTACTGCAATTACAGCAGTTCCAATAAATGTACCAGCCATTAAAAAAAACATAAGAACTTCCCTCCCAATAAAAACATAAGAATTTATTTCAGCCTTTTATTTATCTTACCACGAATTGGTCAAAGTTTCGAGATGACACGCAAAACAATATCCGTTGAATGACGAGCAGCTACCGGTAAAAACTCTTCGAAGCTGACAGATGATTCCTTACCAGCAATATCTGAAAGCGCTCGAATAACTACGAATGGGACCTTAAACTGATGACATACTTGTGCAACAGCCGCTGCTTCCATTTCCGCTGCAATCATCGTTGGAAATAATGCCCTTACTTTATCGACATGCACAGGATCGTTCATAAAAGAGTCTCCAGACGCGATTAACCCTGTCGAATGGGAATGCTTACCGATTTCGTTAACGGCCTCTATGGCTAGCTCTACCAGCTTAGGATCCGCTTTATAGGCTGCAGGTAAACCGGGCACTTGTCCATGTTCGTAATTGAAAATAGTTACGTCCACATCATGATGTCGAACTTCGCTCGATATGACAATTGCACCTACCTCCAAAGTTTCAAGGAAGCCGCCTGCGGATCCTGTGTTAAGGACGATTTCTGGTTGGAATATTTGCAATAGAAGTGTTGTCGCGACTGCAGCATTCACTTTACCTATCCCGCTTTTCACTAGTATGACCTCATGTTCGCCAATCATTCCATTTATAAATTCACAGTTTGCTACTTTCGTTATCTGAGGTGAAGTAATCTCGCCTCTAAGATGTTCAACTTCTTCTTCCATTGCACCGATTACCGCTATCTTCATTTCAATTCCTCCATACATCGTTGAGCTGTTTGTCTTTGCTTAGTAATCAAAGTCAAGTGATTTTAAAACATCTTTCTTCACGGGTTTCCAACCTTCGTTATTTACCCATTCGATATAGACACGATATTTACTAGAATCGGTCTTTGATTCGATAATACCAATCGATTTTTGTGGGTTACCCCCATTTTTAACTTTCCAAAATATTAATTCGTCTTCGGACTGCCCAATTGCATACGCAATGGCTTTCTTCTTCTCGTGCCAATCAACGGATTCCCCATCATAACTGGAAACATGTTCACCCGACTGTTCTGTTGCAATCGGTTTCCACGCAGAATCGACAATTGTTTCTGAAACAAACTCTTTGTCCGATGTAGGCTCTGTTACAACAATCGTGTCCGAAGTAGAATCATCGATTTCCTCTTCAGGTTCTTCAGTGGCATTTGTATCTTTATCGTCTTCAGCTTTCCCCAATTCAATTCCATCCGTTTTTCCATCCTTGTTTTCAGTTGCTTTGTCGGAGTCGGTTGTGTCTTCACTTGTGGAATCTTCCTCTTCGGTTGAATCCTCTTCAAGGTCTACTTTAGAATCATCATCTTTAGCTGCATCTTTTTCAGTCTCAATTCCTTTATTTCCATCTGCAATCTTATCGTCGCCATTGCCGCTGAATATAACAACTGAAATAACTACGATTAAAAGAACGACCACACCAATCAATACATTCAATACTTTATTCATTCGATTGCGATTTTTTTTCCGACCATATCGTGAAAAATCAGGTTCTCTATTTTTCATAAACTCTCAACTCCCGATTCAATTTTGTCAGCTAGCTAACATCTATGTAGACGGGTAAATAGATTATTTGTTTCATTTTTAAAAAATAGCCACCTTCAAATGAAGGCGGCTACATTGGAATCAGTTAATTTCTAAAATCGTAACTAACATCTCTCCACCTGGTGTGTTAATTTTTACCTCTTCGCCTTTTGAACGACCTATAAGCCCTCGTGCAATTGGAGAATCGTTTGAAATTAAACCTTCCACCGGATTCGCTTCTGCAGAACCAACAATTGTGTACTTCTCCACGTCGCCGTCAGGAAGTTCTTTGAATGTTACAGTTGTGCCTAAAGAAACTGTGTCGGTATTTAACTCGTCTTCAGTTATGATTGTTGCATTTCGCAACATTCCCTCAAGAGTTGAAATTCTTCCTTCTAAAAATGCTTGGTCTTCTTTAGCAGAATCATATTCTGAGTTCTCCGAAAGATCGCCATAACTTCTAGCAATTTTAATACGTTCAACAACTTCTTTTCGCTTAACAATTTTTAAATGTTCAAGTTCTTCTTCGATTTTTAGTTTTCCCGCAGCGGTCATAGGAAACTTTTTTTCAGTAATCATACCTATCACTCCTTATAATACAATCATAAAAAATACTATGCCGCATTGAACCTTTGTATGCGACATAGTGTTGAGCTCTTATTGATTTATGTCATCATCATAGTATAGTTCCGTTCCATTTTCAAGAATTGTTTTTATTTTCGTAACCATTAGATCAATTGCAACTTCATTGTGACCGCCTTCGGGAATAATAATATCCGCATATCGTTTTGTGGGTTCAATGAATTGATTGTGCATTGGGCGAACAACAGACAAATACTGTTCTACTACCGATTCAATTGACCGACCTCGTTCATTAATATCCCGCAAAATACGTCGAATTATTCTTAAATCAGCATCTGTATCTACGAATAATTTAATATCCATTAAATTTCGAAGTGCTTCATCTTCAAGAACAAGAATACCTTCCAAAATAATAACGTCCTTCGGTTCGATTAAAACGCTTTTTTCCGAACGAGTATGAAGTGTGTAATCATATATTGGTTTTTCAACTGATTGACGGACTAACAACTTCCTTAAGTGACTGATGAGCAACTTATTGTCAAAAGCCAGGGGATGGTCATAATTCGTTAAAAGACGCTCTTCAAAATCAAGATGCGACTGATCTTTATAATAAAAGTCTTGTTCAATGACAACGACAGAATGCTCTTTAAATACTTCATAAATTGAATTCGTTACACTTGTTTTTCCAGAACCAGAGCCACCTGCGATTCCAATTATTAGCGGTTTACTTAATTTCATTGTGAACTCTCCCCGAAAATCCATTCTAGCTTAAAGAATTTCTTGTTTTTTTGTCGCAATTAAGAGCCCATCCCCTATAGGTAGTAAAACAGAGTCATACTCAGGATGACTCATAACCCAACGAGTAAATTCTTTTAATTTACGAATCATTGTTCTACTTCGTTTGGGTACGTCTGCATCTTCCCGCAAAACCATACCATGCATGAAGATGTTATCGCAATAAATAACTCCATTTGAATTTAAAAATGGAGTGTATTTTTCAAAAAACCGTTGGTATTGTCCCTTTGCTGCATCGATAAAAAGCGCATCGAACGTTTCAATATATGCTTTATCCAAATCTATTTCTAAAGCATCTGCTTCTATAATCTGAATCCGTTTCGTGAGTCCACTCTCAGCAATGTTTTCAACAGCTTTCGCATATCGCTCGACATCTCTCTCAATCGTTAATACATTCGTTTCTGTTAAAGCTGTTGCAATTCGGATTGCGGAATAACCAATCGCACTGCCAATCTCCAGAATTTGCTTCGGCTTTTGAATTCGAAGCAACCCGATTAAAGATTCTATACCGACACTTTCCATAATCGGAATTCTATACTCTTCTGCGTATTGTTCCATTTGAGTAATTAGTAGATCTTTTTCTTTAATGTGTGTTTGTATATATGCATCATATCGATCTATGTTATTCAACTCCCACTCGTGTGGATAACAGATCAGTCAAGGTAATTAGCGATGTTTTCTAAATGCTCTTGATAATCAATCGCGTAATGTGGTTGACCGTCCTTTCCAGCAATAAAGAATAAATAATTTGTTTGTTCAGGATCTAAAACAGCATCTATTGAAACTTTCCCCGCATTCGCAATTGGACCTGGTGGTAATCCTTTATACACATATGTATTATATGGATCATCTATTTCAAGGTCTTTATACAGAGTTGTCGTCAAATGCCTTTGATGTGCATAAGCAACTGTAGGATCCGTTTGAAGAGGCATTTCAGGGTTCAGTTTCATTCGATTGAAAAACACACTTGCGATTACTTCACGATCCGACTGAGCCGTTGCCTCTTTTTCAACTAATGAAGCAAATGTCAACAACCAATGAACAGATTTCTCTTGTTCCTGTAAATAAGCCAAATGCGGAACTACATTTGCAGCCGTTGCTTCAAGCATTACACCTACTATCGTACTTAAGGTTGGTTTTTCCTCATAGAAAGGGTAGGTAGCTGGGAATAAATATCCTTCTAATGCAAATTTCACATTTTCACCTTTTATTTCTTCAGATAAAAGACTAGGGTATTTAGATATAAGAAGATCAATATTACTTTCATTTGTGACATACTCCATGAAGTCTTCTTCAGGAATACCCGCTCTTTTCTGAACAACCGCTGCGATTTCCTTTAAATTCAACCCTTCAGGAATTGTCATCGTAAATACCGGTTCTCTATAAACCTTACCCGATTTCAAACTTTGTATGAGTTCATCAGGCGTCATAGCTTTTGTTAATTTATAAGTGCCTGCCTGAAAGTTAGATTCATTATTAAATTTTGCATAGTATTTAAACAATCGAGCATCTTTGATAATGCCATTCTCTTCAAGTTTCGCCGAAATCGAATCCAGTCCCGAACCTATGGGGATTTCAATTTCAACAACTGTTTCAGATTCAGGATCAAGCGGTTGCAAACCTTCAGTTATGTATTTATATACCGTTCGACCACCAAGCAGTCCGGCAATTAAAAGAATTAGGGCAATAGCAAATACGATTCTGCGAACTATTTTCACTTCTTTTTTCTTTTCACGCATTCGGGCGAACATAACATCTTTTTTTGAACCATTATCCATAAATGATTTTCCTCCTCGTTCTCATATTAGAATAGAAAAAAGGAAGGCAGCCTATAATCACCACAAAACGTGGCAACGGCTGCATGACCTACATCCTATAGGTCAACCAAAAAAGACGGAATAGTCTGCACCATTCCGCCCATGTGCATATTTCTTACTCGTCGTCTTCTTCCTCGTCTTCTTCAGCAAGGAACGTATTCAGCATTTCTTCAATCATTTCCCATTCCTCATCGTCTTCAATAGGCATAAGTTCTCCATCTTTATTATCTTCAGATGGAACAAATGCAGAAGCATGAATTTCTACTTCCTCATCTTCACTTTCCTCTTCGCCCAAAACATGGTAAAGTACGTATGATTTTGCATACTCTTTTGATTCAAATGTAAAAATCACTTCACATACGTGTTCTTCGCCGTTCTCATCTACGATTGTCATTGTTTCTTGTCCGTGTTCCATTCCAATCACCTCATCTATTTTTTAAATCAAGATACCCTTGAAGTATCATGACTGCTGCTAGTTTATCAATAACAGTCTTTCTTTTCTTACGACTAACATCAGCGTCGATTAAAGTACGTTCAGCTGCCATAGTTGTAAGTCTCTCATCCCATAGTATAACAGGAAGTTTAAACTTTTTCTCGAGAAGTTCTGCATACTTTTCAGATGCTTCTGCTCTTGGACCAATCGAGTTGTTCATATTCTTTGGATAACCCACTACGAATTCAGTGACAGTATACTCTGAGATCAGTTGTCGTATTCGAGGGATTCCAAATTGACCTGCGGACTCATCAATCTTAATTGTCTCGATGCCTTGGGCTGTCCACCCAAGTGCATCACTGATTGCGACACCGACTGTTTTTGAACCCACATCCAAACCCATTGTTCTCACTTAATTTTACCCCCGTTTTCACGGACATAAAACTTCACTAATTCTTCGAGAATTTCATCTCGTTCTAATTTACGAATTAGATTTCGGGCATCTTCATGACGGGGTATATATGCAGGGTCACCCGAAAGTAAATAGCCAACAATTTGATTAATAGGATTATACCCTTTTTCATCGAGTGCATTGTGTACATGAAGCATGACCTGCTTTACTTCTTGCTCCATAGATTCTTCTGGAAAATTGAACTTCATCGTCTTGTCGTATGAATCCATAACCGACACCCCGCTTTCTGATTTCCCTATTCGGTTAAACTATTGTATAACAATTCCATTATACCCGATTAACAAAATCTTTTAAACAGATTTCACATAATCATACACGGATTGGAGCGCTTCATCAAGTTTCGATACATCTTTTGCCCCAGCCATCGCCATATCCGGACGGCCTCCACCTTTACCATCGCATTGCTGCGCTACATGATTGACGATCTTACCGGCATGATAGTTCCCAGTCTTTAAATCTTCAGTAACACCTGACACGAGCATAACTTTACCATTCACTGCAGCTCCAAGAACAATTACACCTGATGTCAGTTTATTCTTCAATTCGTCCATCATTTGACGAAGACCGTTATTGTCTTTCACATCAACTCGTGAGGAAATTACAAGTATATCATCAATTTGTTCTGCAGAGGCTAATATATCATCAACTTGGCTATTACCTAATTTTGCTGCAAGTGATTCATTTTCTCGTTGAAGTTCTTTCATTTCCGAAAGTAAAGACGTAATTTTAGTTACTAAATCTTTAGAGTTAGACTTCAGCAGTGCAGCAGCGTCATCCATAACTTTTTCTTCCTCTTTGAATGCATAAAATGCAGCTTCACCTGTTAAAGCTTCAATTCGTCGAGTTCCCGCACCTATTCCACTCTCCGATAGTAGTTTGAACATACCGATTTTCGACGTGGATTCAATATGACAACCTCCACAAAGTTCGATTGAATAAGAACCAATCGACACGACTCGCACAACATCGCCATATTTTTCACCAAACAAAGCCATAGCACCAAGTTTTTTTGCTTCTTCAATTGGTCTTTCGACAATTTCCACGGCAAAATCAGACCATATCTGAGTGTTTACAATTTGTTCGATTTGTTCTAGTTCTTCTTTTGTCACCGACCCAAAATGAGAGAAATCGAATCTTAAACGATCTGGTCCAACATATGATCCCGCTTGGTTAACATGATCTCCTAACACTTCTTTAAGTGCCTTATGAAGAAGATGTGTTGCGGTATGATTTTGAACAATTCGTTTTCGAGCGTCTTTATTTACCGCAGCATGAACTTTAGAACCTTCAACCAATTCTCCGGAACGAATGACTCCTACATGTAAATTTTGTCCATTAGGTGCTTTTTTAACATTTTTAACATCCGCAATAAATGAATCATTTGAAATTGTGCCAATATCCGCTACTTGACCTCCACTTTCAGCGTAGAAAGGAGTTCGATCGAGTATGAATTGTACTTCATCGCCCTCTGATGCAGCTTTTATTTCTTCGCCACTTTGTAACAATGCAACTACAGTCGACTCGCATTCAAGTTGGGAATAACCAAGAAATTCACTAGGATGATGAATGTCTCCTAAAACTCCCGATTGCACATGCATTGAATCGACATCTTGACGCGCTGAACGTGCACGTACTCTTTGACTTTCCATCTCTTTATTAAAACCTTCTTGATCGACAGTAAAACCCACTTCTTCAGCAAATTCTTCAGTTAGTTCAATCGGGAAACCATACGTATCATAAAGCCGGAATGCATCGACACCGGGAACAATAGTTGAGCCTGATGATTGAGCATTTTCAATGACCTTAGTTAATAAACTCATCCCATCACTAAGCGTTTCATGAAATCGGACTTCTTCATTATTAATAACTTTCATTATAAATTCTTGTTTTTCACGTACTTCAGGGTAAAAATCATGCATGATATCTCCTGTTACAGGAACAAGTTCATACATGAAAGGTCGGTTAATACCCAGTTTCATAGCAAAACGGATGGCTCTTCGCAACAATCTTCTTAGTACATACCCACGACCTTCATTCGATGGAAGCGCACCATCTCCAATAGCAAACGAAACTGTCCGAATATGATCCGCAATGACTTTGAAGGCCATATCCTTTTCAATATCCGTTCCATACTTTTCACCAGAGATACCTTCAACTGCTTGAATGATTGGCATAAATAAGTCTGTATCATAGTTCGTTGGCACTTCTTGAATAACAGAAACCAATCGTTCAAGTCCTAATCCAGTATCGATGTTCTTTTTCGGGAGGGGTGTATAGGTATGGTCTGGATTATGGTTAAATTCAGAGAATACAAGGTTCCAAATCTCAAGGTACCGTTCATTTTCTCCACCCGGATAAAGTTCAGGATCGGAAAAGTCATCCCCATAAGTTGGTCCTCTATCAAAGAAGATTTCAGAGTTGGGCCCACTTGGTCCCTCTCCTATATCCCAGAAGTTTCCTTCTAATCGTATAATTCGACTTTCCGGAATTTGAATCTTATCCCTCCAAATTCCATACGCTTCCTCATCTTCAGGATGAACTGTAACCGAAAGAAGCTCCGGATCGAATCCAATCCATTTCACATCCGTTAAAAACTCCCACGCACGTACAATGGCTTCTTCTTTGAAATAATCTCCAATTGAAAAATTACCAAGCATTTCAAAAAAAGTATGATGTCGTGCCGTTTTCCCAACATTTTCAATATCATTTGTTCGAATTGATTTTTGGGCATTCACGATACGCGGATTATCCGGAATTATTCTTCCATCAAAATATTTCTTTAATGTTGCTACTCCACTATTAATCCAAAGAAGAGATGCATCGTCAATAGGAACTAGTGGAGCGGAAGCCTCTACACTGTGCCCATGTTCTTTAAAATAATCTAGAAATAATCGCCTGATTTCAGATGACGTTCTTTTTTGCATTCATAAAACCCCCTAAATAGTTTAAAAACATAATAATAAATCAGCTGAAGAAACCTAACTCGAGCGCAGAAATTGTTGAATCTAAAAAATCCCCGCCCCTAAATACAAGGGGCGAAGATTCAAAATCTCGCGGTACCACCCTAATTACCGAATAATTACTTCGGTATCTCTGGTTGCCTTAACGCGGCGAACGGCAGTGTTGAACTGCACTCAGGAGTAGCTTTCGACACTTTATTAACGAAAGCCCTCTCAGCCTAGGGGCTTCTTTCTTTACGTAACTGGGTGTGTACTTTCTCCGTCAAAGCATTACATCTATTTAAATGAAGTATAGAAAAGTTCCGAGCTCATGTCAATCAGCAGCTTCGAAAAAAGTGTAAGGAGTGATGCCATCCATACCAATCATTGGATTGATTGAGACAAATGTTTCTGTTGTCAATTTATAAACTGAATGATCATCCTTAACTTCTTCTTGAATCGAACTACTTGAACCTTCATGCTCCGGTTCCTTTTTACTCGTAGTTTCTATAAGATCTATAGTTTCTTCTGTTAAACGCTCTTTCAATGTTGTTTGTCTTTCAAGCTCATCCGCTCGGGCAATGCCCGCTCTAAATTCGGAAGGTTCCCCACATAAAATGAGGAAGTTTTTAGCTCTAGTAATCCCCGTATATATTAAATTTCTCTTCAGCATTTTTCGATGACTTCGAACAATGGGCATAATTACGATTGGGAATTCACTGCCTTGCGCCTTATGAATTGAACAACAATACGCTAATGTAATTTGCTTTAAATCACTTCGTTCATAATTCACTTCAATTCCGTCATAAGAGACAACAAGCAATTCTTTTTTATCAATCGTTTCTTTTGCTTTAAGAATTGCGACGACTTCACCCATATCCCCGTTAAACACATTACTTTCAGGTTGGTTCACGAGTTGCAAGACTTTGTCTCCAATACGGTAAACGGCTTCACCAAAAATAACTTCTTTTCGTTTAGGCCCCGGTGGGTTCACCATTTTTTGAATCATCGTATTCAGCGCATCTATTCCTGCCGGACCTCTATACATAGGTGCTAAAACTTGAATTTCTTTAATTGTATGTCCTTTAGAAATCGCATTTGTCACGATTTGTTGAACGACTTCAAGAATACTTTCACTATCCGCTTTTATAAAAGATCGATCGGATGTTTTATTTGTTATATCGTCTTTCCATTCAGATCTTTTTATCATATGTGCCATTTCAATTATTGTTGAACCCGCACTCTGACGATAAATCTCTGTAAGTTCAATGACTGGAACCTTGCCAGAAGTAAGCATATCTTTCAATACTTGTCCAGGACCTACGGATGGCAACTGGTCTTGGTCTCCAACAAACAATATTTGCACATCATTTGGAAGTGCTTTTAATAATTGGTGTCCAAGCCAAGTGTCGACCATCGACATTTCGTCAATGATTACAAGTTTCCCTTCGATTTCACGCTCTGTTTCCTCATCTTTTTCTCGACCTGTAAAACCAAGAAGACGATGAATAGTCATTGCGGGCAATCCAGTAGACTCCGACATTCGTTTTGCAGCTCGACCCGTTGGTGCTGCTAATATAATGGGAAAGACTTCGTTCTTTTTAGAATATTCTAGCGGGTCAAGTGATAACCCGTGCAACTGTGCATACACTTCAACAAAACCTTGGATGACAGTTGTTTTACCTGTTCCCGGTCCACCCGTAAGAATCATTGTTGGTGAATGAAGTGCAGTTTCAATTGCAGCAACTTGCGTTTCAGCATAGTTGACGCCAATCCGCTCTTCTACTTCTCCAATCGCTGTTCTAATTTCGGACACGGGAAATTGTTCTTTTGTTTCATTTTCCAATAAGCGGCTAATTTTCGAAGCAATTCCAATCTCCGAGAAATAAAGAGACGGTAGATAGATTCTACGTCCTTCCACAGCTATTTTCCCTTCTTCAACAAGTTGGATAATTGCGTCGGATATCGAATTAAATTGAATTTCGAAAGATTGACTCATTTCCAGAAGACGTTTTACTAGTGGCAATACTTCCTCACCATCTAAATAAACATGTCCTTCCGATTGAACGGCCTGATTCATGGAATACAGTATTGCTGCCTTAATTCGCGAGGGATGATCTCCAATAATCCCTAAATTCTTTCCAAGATCATCGGCTCGCTGAAACCCTACTCCCTCAATTTCATCAGTTAAACGATAAGGGTTTTCTGTTAGTAGGGAAAGAGAATCTTCTCGATATGTTTGGTAGATTCGCATGGCAATTTGCGGGCCAAATCCCCATTCATTAAGTTGGATAATCGTCCGCTCAAGCCCCATATTTTGTTCGAGGACTGAAACGAGAGTTTCTTTCCTTTCCTTAGAAAGCTTAGGTACTTTATCTAGAACTGTGGAATCGTCTAAAATCAGCTTGATTGCATCTTTGCCAAGCGTTTTAACAATTGTATCAGCTGTCTTCATCCCAATCCCTGGAAATAAATCCCCTGACAAATAATGAATGAGACCTGTTTCAGTAGCAGGCATTTCTTTAGCAAAAGTATGTACGTCAAACTGAACACCATAGGTTGGATGTTTGACAAGTCTTCCTGTGAACTTGTAATCATCGTCAGGTGTCAGTCGCGGAAAATTTCCTTTTACAATGATTTCTTTATCTTCATTACCGCTATTCGTTTCCTGAACCTTTAATTTAATGATTGTAAAAAGATTATCCGGATTATGGAAGATTGTCACAACCGGTCGTCCGACCAGAAATATTTCTTCTGTTTCTTCCATAGCCAACATCTCCTTAGTTTTCACTTTGTTGAATCATGTCGTAAATATAGCGAGCTTGTTCATAATCATCTTCTATAGTAAATGCTTGTTTTAAATGGGCCAAAGCATCCTCTTTTCGATCGGAAGATACCGCGTAAAGAAATCCAATATTATAATGAGCATCTGCATTGCTTTCTTCTTTATCAAGAATAAAAAGAAATTCCTTTTCAGCTTCTTGGAAGAGCTCCAAATTTGCAAGAATAATTCCATAAGATAATCTTACTTCTAAATCTTCAGGGGCAAGTTCAGCTGCACGTTGCATATACGGGAGTGCTAATTTTGCTTTATCCATACGTTCAAGACTTTTCGCGAGCATAAAATACGCATCGGATTCGTCTACACCTTTACGAACTGCAAGCTCATATAATCGTGACGCTTCTTCATAAAGCTCTTTATTGTAGTACAGACTCGCAAGACCATAATACGCAGTGCCCGCTTCTGGGTCTAATACAATTGCTTTCTGAAAAAAAGGTTCCCCTTTTTCAGCATCTCCTAGGGACGCAAACACATTTCCAAGGTTAATATAACCAACAGCATCTTCTGGTGCATTTTCAATTGCTTGCATAAAGGCTTCTACTGCTTTTTCGTAGGAGCCATCCTGTAACGCTTTTATTCCAATTTCATTGTATTCCATACTATAATTCCCCTTATCCGACGTAATCTAGTTGTTTACCATTTTTTATTACCGTATCTATTGTTCCCCCACCCAAACATTCGTCTCCGTCATAAAAGACTACAGCTTGTCCTGGAGTTATGGCACGAACCGGTTCTACGAATCGTACAATTGCTGTATCATCACTTGTTAACTCAACAACAACTTCAGTGTCTGGTTGGCGATAGCGGAATTTCGCAGTACATGTAAAGGTTTTCGGTAATTTACGTGCTGTTGCAAAATTGATATCAATCGCTGTTAAACTGTCCGAATAAAGTGCGTCATTTGTAAAGCTTTGCTCAACAAGCAGCACATTCTTTTCAAGGTTTTTCCCAACAACAAACCAAGGTTCACCTGCTCCACCTATTCCAAGACCATGACGTTGTCCAATTGTGTAATACATCAGTCCATCATGTTTTCCAATCTTTTCGCCAGTCATAGTTTCCATTGCACCTGGTTGTGCTGGAAGGTATTGACCTAGAAAGTCTTTGAAATTACGCTCTCCTATAAAGCAGATTCCAGTTGAATCTTTTTTAGTTGCTGTAGACAAACCAGCTTCAAGAGCTTTTTCACGCACAATGCTTTTATCCAAATGACCAATTGGAAACATGACTTTTTGCAGCATTTCTTGTGTTAGTTGGTTAAGGAAATACGTTTGATCTTTATTCTCATCTTTCCCTCTAAGCATTGCTACGCCGTCATCTACCTGAACAACTTGTGCATAATGTCCTGTTGCAAGATAATCCGCACCAAGACTCATTGCGTGTTCCATAAATGCCTTGAATTTAATTTCTTTATTGCACATAACATCTGGATTCGGAGTGCGTCCCGCTTTATATTCTTCCAGAAAATACGTGAAAACCTTGTCCCAATACTGTTTTTCGAAATTAACAGCATAATACGGAATTCCAATATCATTACAAACATTAATAACGTCTTCATAATCTTCTGTCGCTGTACAAACGCCAAACTCGTCTGTATCGTCCCAGTTTTTCATAAAGATTCCGATTACATCATAGCCTTGTTCTTTTAATAAAAGTGCCGCTACCGAAGAATCGACCCCTCCGGACATACCTACGACTACTCGTGTTTCTGCTGGTGTTTTAATTGTCATTATTTATTCATCCTTTATAGTTGTCATTTCACAAGTCTATTGATTATTTCTGCAGTTTTTATGCCCGCTTCTTCAATTAATTGTGGATTCAAACCAAGTCCGAAACTGAATCGAACAGAGTTTCTAAGTTGTGGCGCATTACTGCCGTACATGGCTAACAAAACATGAGATGGATCAAGAGAACCTGCAGAACACGCAGAACCACTTGAAACACAAATTCCTGCCATGTCTAAATTCACTAGAAGTGATTCAATATCTGTCCCAGGAAAACTTATATTCAAGACATGTGGAAGTTTTTCCACATCAGACGCATTAACTTCATAATTAATGCCTTTCAGATCCCATACGTTCTTCAGTATATCGCCAAAGTCTTTATATTTCATACGATTGTCTTCAATTGAAACCTGCATAAGCTTAACTGCATCGGAAAACGCCACTATTGCGGGAACATTTTCTGTTCCTGCACGCCGTTTGCGTTCTTGTTGCCCTCCGACTTGCAGGACCTTTGTGTCAATCCCTTTTCGTTGATATAAAAACCCGACCCCTTTAGGCCCGTTCAATTTATGCGCTGAAACCGATAGTAAATCGACGCCTAAATTCCGCACATCAAGTGGTACATGACCATATGCTTGAACTGCATCCGTATGAAAAACTGCGTTGTGATCCTTTAAAACATCCCCGATTAACTGGATTGGCTGGATTGTCCCAACTTCATTGTTGCCATACATTATTGAAACGAGAATAGTAGTATCCCGTAACGCAGTTCTTACTTGCTCTGAAGTTATTAGCCCATTGTCATCTACTTCTAAATATGTGACTTCGAAGCCTTCCAATTCCAGCTGTTTACAAGCGTTTAAAACTGCCGGATGTTCAATATTTGTTGTAATAATATGATTCCCTTTATTTTTCATAGCATAAGCAGTCCCGAAAATTGCAGCATTGTCGGCTTCCGTTCCTCCGGATGTGAAAATGATTTCATTGGGGTCTGCATTGATGGATAAAGCCATTGTTTTTCTCGAATCGTCAAGCCATTTCCGAGCTTCCCTACCATAACTGTGAATACTCGATGGATTGCCAAAAAGAGTCCCAAGCAGTTCAACATAACGTGCTGAAACTTCGGGATGAACCGGGGTTGTCGCAGCATGATCTAAATATATTGTCATTAGAATACTCCTTTATATATAAAACATATAGCCGTCACTCGCTGAATCATTGGTTTTCATTAAATCTTCTATAGTAGTTGTATCCAGTACTTCACGAATTGCCTCTGCCATACGCTTCCAAAGTTCTCTTTGGGGTACATCCACGTCGTCAAGTCCATCAACAGGTTGAATTGGCCCTTCAAGAATACGAATCACTTCACCTGATGTAATTTCAGAGGGAGGCCTTGCAAGCATGTATCCCCCGTATGCACCACGAACACTTTTAACAATTCCGTTGTTTCGCAGAACTGGTATCAATTGCTCCAAATAAGCTTCAGATAACGATTGTTCTTCAGCAATTTGTCGAAGTGGTATTGGACCTTCTCCGTACTTCGTTCCAAGTACTACTACAATCGTTAGTCCATAGCGTCCTTTAGTAGATATCTTCATATAAATAATCCCGTCCTTTATGCGATTGCTTCAAAATATTATAGCACAGGTACTAAGAAAAACAGTACACAGTGTATCGGTGAACATAACCTAACGAACTCGCCAAATGCTTTAGACTAAATTCATGTGTATAATGAAGGAATCATATACGGAGGAGTGAATGATTTGAGAAACGAACCATTGGCATACCGTATGCGACCAACTAAAATTGAAGAAGTAGCCGGACAGGAAGCAATCATTGGTAAAGAAACAGCACTCTACCGTTTAATAAAGAATGGACATGTACCGTCCATGTTGTTATACGGTGAACCTGGTATCGGAAAGACTTCGCTTGCCCATGCCATTGCAGGCTCTAGTGATCTTCCCTTCATTACACTGAACGCAACGGTCTCTGGTAAAAAAGATGTGGAAGATGTTGTCGCAGAGTCAAGAATAACAGGGAAAGTTTTATTGTTTTTAGATGAAATTCATCGTTTTAATAAATTACAACAAGACACACTACTACCACATGTTGAAAGTGGAGCCATCGTATTGATAGGAGCAACAACTGAAAATCCATATCATGATGTAAACCCGGCAATCCGCTCTAGATGTGGCGAAATCCGTCAACTTACCCGATTAGAACCCGAAGACTTATTGAGCGTTTTAAATAGAGCATTGGAAGACAAATCTCGCGGACTCGGAAAGACAGCAATTGAAATTACAGAAAAACAACTACTAACTATTGCTGAAGGCGTGAACGGAGATGCGAGAAAAGCTTTAAACGTTCTTGAATCCATCGTAGTCGCAAGCGATGAAATAGATGGTATAACGATTGTCGAGGACTCGTTATTAGAAAACTTATTAGGGCGCATTGGTCTTTTCGGTGATAATAAAGGCTCTCATTTTTATAATTTATTATCCGCATTACAAAAATCCGTTCGCGGAAGCGATGTGAATGCCTCCATGTATTACCTCGCTCATCTTCTTGAAACAGGCGATTTAGTTGCTGTTTCACGTCGCTTACTCGTCATGGCCTATGAAGACGTTGGCTTAGCATCTCCAGAAGTGGGTCCACATGTACTGGCAGCAACAGAAGCAGCCGTTCGCCTCGGAATGCCTGAAGCACGTATACCTCTTGCGAATGCGGTAATCGAAATGTGTTTGGCACCTAAGTCGAATTCCGCTTACAAAGCATTCGACGCTGCTGTTCAAGCCATTAATGATGGTAAAACAGGCGATATTCCAATGCACCTCAGGGATGCCCATTACAGTGGCGCAGCAGCTCTCGGCCATGTAGGATACAAATATCCACACCATACACCTCTAGGAGAGTTTGGCGGCTGGGTAAACCAGCAATACCTCCCCGACAAAGTCGAAGGTACTGAATTTTATAAACCTGTAATTTCAGGACAAGAAAAAAAGATGGCAGCGATTTATGAAAAACTAAAAGAATTTCGTAAAAAGAAATAAACAATCCCAGTACCCACTGATTTCCGTTCCGACCCGACGCCAGTGGAAACAGCAAGAGCTGAAGTTATTAAAAGAAAATCCCCATCTACAGAAAACATGAGAAAGGGATAAAATTTAACGAACACCTTGTATTCATAAAAGGATGGTAATTTAATGAACATACTTAAGTTGCTTTTATTCTCTATCGTTTTCCTTCTAGTTCTTTCTGGTTGCGTACAAACAAGCGCTACCGAAGAGAATCCCAAAGCCGAAAAAGATACAGCTGAAACAGTTCGTTTAACAGTTTCAGCTGCGGTGAGCTTAACAGATGCACTCGAAGAAATTAAAACGAATTACGAAAAAAACACTGATGTTGAACTAATATTTAACTTAGGTGGTTCCGGAAGTCTAGCACAACAAATTCAGCAAGGCGCACCGGTTGATGTCTTTATATCAGCTAACCAAGACTGGATGGATACACTCGATGAACAAGACCTTATTCTGAAATCGACACGTGAAGACATTACTGGGAATAAGCTGGTTTTGATTGCAGGAAGTTCATCAAATCTTAATTATCGATTGGTAAATGATATTTCTGCTGATGACATAAAACAGATTTCAATTGGTAACCCAGAAAGTGTGCCCGTTGGAAAATACTCCGAGCAGGTTCTTAAGAATCTAAAGATGTGGAATGACTTAGAGAATAAACTCATTCTAGGAAAAAATGTTCGCCAAGTACTGACTTATGTTGAAACAGGTAACGTTGATATAGGTTTTGTATACGAAAGTGATGCTCTATCTTCAGAAAACATTAAAATTTTAACTACTGTAGAAGATGGGTTACATGAACCCATCATTTATCCAGCAGCAGTTCTTACGGATACTAAACACGAGAAAGAATCCACAGAGTTTGTGACGTATATAGCTTCAGAAGAAGCACAAAAAGTCTTGGCGAAATATGGTTTTAAAAAGTGAAATAAGGTGATTTAGATGCTTGATGTAAATTATTCTCCGCTATGGCTTTCTTTAAAAACTGCCACTATTGCAACTGTGATCGTCTTTATTCTCGGTATGTTTTTAGCACGTTTACTTGCACGCAATTCTTTTTTCGGAAAAAGCGTAATTGAAGCTATTATATTATTGCCATTGGTGTTGCCGCCTACAGTAGTTGGATTCGGGCTATTGTACTTATTTGGTAAAAATGGTTTTTTGGGTCGACTCTTGTTAGATCTCTTTGAATTCCAAGTGGTATTTTCATGGTATGCCGTCATAATTGCTGCCGTTGTTGTTTCTTTTCCACTCATGTATCAAAGTGCGTCCGCAGCATTTAAGCAGTTTGACGAAAATATTGAAAATGCAGCATATACAATGGGCGCCTCAAAATGGAAAGTTTTTAGAACAATATCATTTCCTCTTGCTTGGCCAGGTTTGCTGGCAGGTTTAGTCTTATCTTTTGCTCGCGCACTCGGGGAATTCGGTGCCACATTGATGTTAGCCGGATATATCCCTAACGTTACAGATACAATCCCGCTCGCCATTTATTTCGCTGTCGAATCCGGCAATATGGAAATGGCGAAGTTTTGGGTATTAATCATTGTTTCACTTGGATTCACAGCAATTCTTTGGTTAAATTAGTGGAGTAAAAGACATATGATGCGTTATACAGAGCGGAGGGCAAATAATGTTAAAAGTAGATATTAAAAAATCATTACCCCATTTTGAGTTGACAGCAGACTTCATCGTTGAACAAGATGAAATCGTTGCTCTCTTTGGTCCCTCTGGTTCGGGTAAAACAACAATTCTCAATTGTATTGCAGGAATTACCAAAGCTACTAGCGGTAGTATTCAACTAAATAATCATATTCTATTTAATAAAAGAAAAAAGAATGTACCGATTCAACAAAGGAGAATCGCATACTTATTTCAAGATTATGCACTCTTCCCTCACATGACCGTATGGAAAAACATCATGTATGGTATGAAAAATGAACAATTCGCTAAAAAATTATTGACAGAATTAAAAATAGAACATTTAACAGAGCAATTTCCAAATGAAATATCAGGTGGAGAAAAACAACGCGTTGCAATTGCACGTGCATTAGCAACTGAACCTGATTTACTCCTTCTAGATGAACCCTTTTCAGCACTAGATGATGCGACACGTGACACTAGTCACGATGAGTTGTTACGTCTCCATAAACTTTGGAAAATACCTATCATTCTTGTTACACATAATCATGCAGAGGCAGAAAAATTAAGCGATCGAATTTTGTATATAAATGAAGGCATCATACACAACTGAATACAAAAGACTTCACTTTGATTTGCACCAATCAAAATGAAGTCTTTTTTATATACTTATCAATTTTCTCCGTTAGCTACAATTCGCAATCGGTAACAGTTCATTGCTGTTTCGCCAAGATGATCGAGTAGATTATAGTTTGCATATGCACCTACTACAGCTCCAAATCCTGGGATTAATTGAAACATTTTAACCAGGTCAATATAGTCTCGATATTCTTGCTGAAATACTTTCCAATCCATATCCTTCAAAACTAGTTTTTGTTTTTCCCAATCTTCTATAACCCGAAAGGTTTCTTTTCGCTTTTCATCGCTTGAAAAGGCTAGTTGAAACACGTGAAGTATAAATAAACGTTCCTCGTATTCATTTGTATCAAAACCATATATGGTTGCAGCTTCAAACAGGAATTTCATTTTAATGGATAATAATAATGGGAAATCTGCCATCCCCATAAAAATTCCCCCAGCACCCGTACCCGCACCTTCTACCACGGCGGTTTTCCGATACGTTGATAACTTTTTCTTTAATAACTCATCACGTTCATATAAATTTCTCCCAACAGCTTGTTGTCGATTCGTCGTTATATTTGACCCTAGTAACGTAGTTTTCACCATCGCTTTAATGCTATCTGAAATAACAAGATGAACCTTCTCGGGTATCAATGAATTGATTTTCACTTGCCCCTTTTTTGTGAGACGCTTGGCTAGACTGCCTCGTTTTAAGAGCTTTCTTTTCCAAACGTATAATTGATCATCTACTTTTGAACTATATTCAACCAAATCCACATCCCCCTTCACATGTTTTTCAGATTCTCAGTGCAGTATCTTATAAGGGCCAATTTTCAACTACTCGTTTTTTTCTACCCATTGTCGTTTTTGCATGGAGTAAAGATTGGTAGACTGCTTCTTCAGTTGCCTCAATAACCGCTTGGAAAAGGTCACTCATAACCGCACAATCATCTCTGAGAAGTTCGTACGTTTCAGTTATTTGGTCGCTCTCATGCGACACTGTATACGCATTTGAAAAAGCAATGATGAGATCACCACTTCCATTATGTATATGTGTCCCCGTTCTCCCTAAACCAATCGCTGCTCTTTTAGCTAAACGCTTGAGTTGTCGGTCATTGACCGGTGCGTCTGTTGCAACAACGATGATCACAGATCCATCCGGTTTTATCTCATTTGCTTCTGAATCTGGATTTGAAGCCATTTTTTCAGCACCCTGTTCCACAAGCCATTCATTTATGTTACATTCTTCTACTTTTCCAAAGTTGGTTAAAGTTAATACCCCTACCGTATAGGAATGACCTTCTGTTTGAACAATACGTGAAGAAGAACCAATACCACCTTTCATCCCGTAGCAAATCATTCCTTTACCTGCGCCAACAGCACCTTGCTCCATTGGTCCAACATCCGCTTTTTTAAGTGCTTGGATTGCATGTTCCGGTCTTACTTTCATCAATCTCATTGAATTTAAATGGCTGTCATTGCACTCACCAACAACTATATTTAATGAACTTGTTGTATCCGCAATCTTCTCGTTTTCTTCCAACATATACGTAAGTGTTCCTTCTAAAACCGCGCCAACACTAAACGTATTTGTGAGCATTATCGGAGATTCAATCACTCCAAGCTCGTCTACTTGAATAAGTCCAACAGTTTTACCAAAACCATTTAATACAAAATGTGCTGCCGGAACTTTTTGTTCAAAAACATTACCAGTATGCGGGAATATCGCTGTAACCCCTGTACAAACCGATTCTCCATCTTCGAAATGTTCTTCAAGTGTTACATGTCCAACCTTCACACCAGGCACGTCTGTAATTGAGTTCAGATTCCCCGTCAATAATTTCTTTTTAAGTTTAATTTAAATCAAATCCTTTACTGTTTATTCTATTAAACAATAACATAACGAACATCTTTACTGATGATTGATTGCCATTTCTGATTCTTTCTGCCTTAAAAATAAATAAAGGGACTCTTCATCCATCGCTCGAGCAAAATAAAACCCTTGAATTAAGTCAACTTGCATTTTCTCGAGAAGATGGTATTGAGATATATCAACAACACCTTCTGCTACAATTTCAAAATTTAGACCGTGACCTAATTCAATAATGGTTCTTAAAATGGCCATCACAATTGGATCATCGTCTAAATGATCCACAAAGGATTTATCGACCTTAATTCGATCGATGGGCATCAATCGTAAATAATTAAGGGATGAATATCCTGTTCCAAAGTCATCCAAAGCAATTTGAATACCAAGAGCTTTCAATTCTGCAAGCTTTTCAATAATTCCTTCATCATTATTAATAATAACGGATTCTGTTAGTTCTATTTCTAATAATTTTGGAGGAACTGTATGCTTATCTAGAGCATTTATTAATTTTTGGACAAAATCCTTTTCCCGAAGTTGAATAGCACTTACATTGACGCAAACTCGTTCTATATATGGAAATTCGAGAACGATTCCTTTTATCATTTGTAAACTTGTATCGATCACCCAATCCCCTATTGGACAAATCTGCCCCGACTTTTCAGCGAGTGGTATGAATTCATCTGGCGAAACCAATCCCCATTCAGGATGATTCCACCGAATAAGCGCTTCCATACTTGTCATTTTACCTGATTTAATATCTAGCTGCGGTTGATAGACCAGAAAAAACTCATTATTCTTAACGGCAGTTCGTAAACCGCGATTCAACTTTATCTCCGTTTCGAAAGCTAATTTCATATTTGGATCAAAGAAAAAGACTTTATTACGCCCTGCTTCTTTCGACTTATACAATGCAGTATCCGAATTGGTAAATAACCCTTCTTTGGTAGTCGAATCTTCTGGAAAAATTGAAACACCCATTGATGATGTAATATATAAAGCAGTGTCAAATATTTTGAAAACATCAGCAAACGATTTGTGAACACGTTTTATAATACCGCGAACTGAAGATAAATCCTCTATATCTCCAGGTATTAACAATACAAATTCGTCTCCACCCAAACGACCGAAAAAGCTATCTTTAGGTAATAAATCCCGAATTCGATTTCCAACTTTTATTAACAGCTCATCTCCGTAAGCATGACCATATGTATCATTTACTTCCTTAAAGTTGTCTAAATCCATAAAAACCACGGTAATTATTTGTCCGTTTTTATTTGCTTCTACGATTAATTCGTCTAGTTTCTCTTCAATGGAATTCCGATTTGGTTGTTTCGTTAATGAGTCATGATGAGCCTGATGAGTCATTTCTTTCATTTGAATTTGGATTTTGTTTGCCATTTGATCGAAAGCGCGTGCAATTATACCAATTTCATCTTGACGCACAATTCCTACTCGAGCACCATAATCTCCATTTTTCATTTTATCTATACCATATGTAATCCGCGAGATATCTTTTAATAGAAAGCGCAAAACAATTGATAGCATCGTTAATAACAAAGTTAAAGCTATGATCCAAAATGTTAACAATGTTTTTTGATACTCTGCAAATGGTTGGAGTACGATTTTTTCTGGTACATACAAAATAATTTTCCAACCCATACCTTCTACTATGCTAATCTCGGAATAATATTTTTCTCCATCTAATTCTAAATTAAGAACATTAGAATTAGAAAACTTTTGATTTTCAAACACATCCCACATATTCTGTTCATCATAAAGTACATGATTATCTCCAGCAACTAAGATTAAATGACGTCCATCTGTCTCAAATTGCTTTAACATTGCAGGCAAAGAATCAATATGGACATCCACCCCTAAATAAGCTAAACGTTCACCCTCAATTTGAATAGGGTTAATTACGCTCATCGTCAATTGGTCCGTAGCAAAATCCAAATATGGATCCGAATAAAAAAGACCATCCTTACTCTTGGATTCCTTAAACCAGGGTCTGTTCTCAATGTCTAATAAACTGTTTGAAAGATACCCATTGTTCGCAATAGAATTCCTGTGCTTTACATTTGCTAACCAGAGCAATTCTACATCTTCATTATTTTCCACCGCCTCCGCAAGAATCTCTTGCAGTACGACGTAATCTGGATTGGTTTGAACACTTTCTTTATCTTCATCAATCAATATCGATTTTATGACGGGGATTATCGAAAGTTGCTTGACGATTTCACCTTTTTGTTCAAAAAAAGAAAATACTTCCTTTTCGACGATTGAGATTTCGGATGAAAATTCACGCTCCAACTGAAAGACCATTAATTTTTTTGATTTTGTGAAGGAATAAGAAGCAACAAGTAACATAATAGTCAATATTACTATAAACATAGAAATAACTACCTTGCTTGTAATACCCATATTTAATTGCTGCACTCTTTTTAACATGAGTTTACCTCCCCCACCTTATGACATCTCATTTGAACTGGTTAATCTTTTAATATCGCAACTGAAGTGTCTTTATCACTATTTCCCAAAAACAAATAAACCTTTAGTAGTACTTAAAATGTACCCTTTATCTTATAAATTGTAAACAATCATTTAATAGAAATAGAACTTTAAATTATTAGTGTAAGTATGTACAGTTTCATATTCATTTTAAAGGATGTACTTCGAAATATAAAAAGGCAATTGTACATGTCGACTGACATGTACAATTGCCTTAAATAAGATAGGTTTATTAAATGCTAGAATATAAATTAATACTTTTTGTTCATCTATAACAACAATTGGATATTTCGATTCCAACACTTTCGAAACAACGTCCTACATATACTATTCAGTGTCTTTAAATTTGTAATCTTTTAAAATTAATTGGTTTGTAAGACTTTGTCTTTGACTCGTTGGATTGGAATATCTTCTACAATTGTATTCATTACCCAACTCGCACAAACTAGACCCGCAACCGATGGAACGAAAGCATTTGAAGCAGGAGGCAATTCGGCTTTACGAATTGTCGCATTTGAATTCCCTACAGTTTCTAGTACATCTTCACGTATTACGACCGGACTTTCATCTGAAAATACTACTGGAACGCCTTTGTATATTCCAAGTTTTTTCAGTTTTTTACGGATTACTTTTGCTACAGGATCTGTATGTGTCTTTGAAATATCTGAAATTTGAAATCGGGTAGGATCCATTTTATTTGCTGCACCCATTGAAGAAATTATCTTTACATCTCTAGTAATACATTCATTAATCAGATGGACTTTATAAATAATTGTATCCGATGCATCTATGACATAATCCGGTTGATAACTAAAAAACTCATCAGAAGTTTCCTCTGTGTAAAACATATGAAGTGAGATAACTTCACAATCCTTATTTATATCTGCAATTCTTTCTGCCATGACTTCTGTTTTAGATCTACCAACTGTTGATAAATAAGCAACAAGCTGACGATTGATATTCGTAATATCAATCGTATCCTTGTCAACGAGTATAATTCGCCCTATACCACTTCTCGCACAGGCTTCAGCTGCAAACGAACCAACGCCACCGACACCTAATATCGCAACCGTTGTATTGCGCATCCGCTCGACGCCTTTTGTTCCAATCGCTAATTCATTTCTAGAAAACTGATGCAACAAACAAATTCCGCCCTTCTTAAACTAAAGTATCTATATTTTCCAACAAAAAACCTCTCCGCAAAAAATCAGAGAGGACGAATTATAAAGTAAGAAAAAATCCCAAATGTGCCGTCTTTGTAGTATCGTTTTGAACCCGCATCAAGCAGGTGGGTGTCCTATTCAATTATTTTGACGTCCCATGACAGGCGTGCCATCCTAATCGAAATATAGACTCCCGACGATATAAATGTTCGGTCAAAACTGATTGTCAAATAACGAACACCTCAGGATTTGTATTACTCTTAGATTAACATAGAAGTGAAACAACTTCAATGTTTTTAATTTAAAACGAATGCGCATATTCACACTTTTGAATTATTTACCTTTTTTATTTAGAACTGAAATACCTAGTTCTGCTAGTTGACCCGCATCTACACTGTCAGGTGCAGAAGTTAACAGACAGCTCGCACTTGAAGTTTTTGGAAAAGCGATTGTGTCACGTAAATTCGTAGAACCCGAAAGCAACATGACGATTCGGTCTAACCCAAATGCAATCCCTCCATGTGGTGGTGTTCCATAGTCAAAAGCATCAAGTAAAAATCCGAATTGTTCCTGAGCTTGTTCTGCACTAAACCCAAGAGCTTTGAACATACTCTCTTGAACATCTCGCTCATATATACGAAGTGATCCACCACCAAGTTCAAAACCGTTCAGCACCAAGTCGTAAGCTTCAGCTTTCACAGTTTCTGGACTTGTCACTAGCTCTTCAACGTCTGTGGGCATTGTAAATGGATGATGAGCAGCTGTATAACGACCTTCTGAAGGATCGAATTCAAATAATGGCCATTCCGTTACCCACAAGAAATTGAATTTCGATTCATCAATAAGACCTTGATCTTTCCCAAGTTTAATACGTAATGCACCCAAAGAGTCCGCAACTACATTCTTTTTGTCTGCAACAAAGAGTAGTAAATCCCCAACTTCAGCATCCGCTGCCGATTGTAATGCTTCGGCTAACTGACCTTCAAAAAACCGTGCAATCGGACCTGTTAAACCTTCCTCTGTAACTTTCAACCATGCAAGACCTTTTGCACCATAAACGGAAACATATTGGCCCAATACCTCATCGATATCTTTACGTGTGAAGTCTTTTGCAGCATTCTTCACATTTATTAATTTAACTTGACCGCCTGCTTCAACCGCACCGCTAAATACTTTAAATGGCGCTTCTTTCACGACGTCCGAAACATCTATAAGCTCCATACCGAATCTTGTATCTGGTTTATCTGAACCGAAACGCATCATTGCTTCGTCGTAAGGAATGCGTTTAAATGGAATTTGAATATCGATTCCTTTTACATTCTTCATAACTTTTTGCATGAGACGTTCATTCAATTCCATTATGGCTTCTTTTGACATGAAACTCATTTCCATATCAATTTGTGTGAATTCAGGCTGACGGTCTGCACGCAGATCTTCATCCCGGAAGCAACGCGCGATTTGATAGTACTTATCAAAGCCAGAAACCATTAACATTTGTTTGAAAAGTTGTGGTGATTGGGGCAATGCATAAAATTCACCATCATGAACACGGCTCGGTACTAGATAGTCACGCGCTCCTTCAGGAGTTGACTTCGTTAATATCGGAGTTTCAACTTCCAAGAATCCTTCGTCATCCAAAAAGTTTCGCACTGTACGAGTGATATCCGAACGCATTTTAAATATCTTTGCAAGTCTTGGTCTACGAAGATCCAAGTATCTGTACTTCAGACGAATCTCTTCATTGGCATCTGTTTCATCTTCTATAATAAATGGTGGTGTTTTTGCTTTATTAATGATTGTTATTTCTTCAACTTGAACTTCAATTGAACCTGTTTCTATGTTTGGGTTCTTTTGTGATTCCTGACGCTCGATTACTTTACCAGTAATACTAAGAACGTACTCACTTCTCACGCCTTCAGCTATTTCAAGTGCTTCTTTAGAATAATCTGGACTAAAAATTGTTTGAACTACTCCAGAACGGTCACGTAAATCAATGAAGATAAGTCCTCCGAGATCTCTTCTAATTTGAACCCAGCCTTTAATCGTTACAGTAGACCCCACTTGTGTTTCTGATATCTCACCACAATAATGTGTACGTTCCATACTTTTCATCTTCCTTCCTTTATCGTTTCAAAGAACTAGTGATTTTCCCCACCAATTCGGATGTTGCGATTTTCTCTTGTGTACCGTCTGACATATTTCGAACCATAGCAACATCTTCCGCTACTTCGTCTTCACCAATCACTACAACAATTTCTGCATTTAAACGATCAGCAGACTTCATTTGACCTTTCATCTTACGATCCATATAGTCCATATCTGAACGAATGCCCGATTTTCTAAGTTCATTTAGAAGTTTAAATCCTGGTCGTTTTGCATCATCACCAAGTGTGACAATGTAGACTTCAAGATTCGGCTCTTCATCAAATGATTTCCCTTCAGCATTCATTGCTAGAAGAAGACGTTCAATACTCATTGCAAATCCTATACCGGGTGCTGATGGACCACCAATGTCTTCGGCAAGACCGTTATATCTTCCACCACCGCATAATGTAGTAATTGCACCAAACCCTTTTGAAGTGCTCATTATTTCAAAAGCTGTGTGGTTGTAGTAATCAAGACCCCTTACTAAATTCGCATCCACAACGTAAGAAATGTTTAAGTCGTCTAAGTAACTTTTTACTTGTTCAAAATAAGCTGCCGAATCTTCATTTAAATAATTGGGTAAAGAAGGTGCAGTGGCAATCAATGGATTTCCACTATCTACTTTACAGTCCAGTATGCGCAAAGGATTCATATCCAACCTTGATTTACAATCTGAGCAAAACTCATCTATATGTGGAGTAAAGTGAGCAATAAGTGCATCTTTATGAGCTTTTCTACACTCTGTATCACCCAATGAATTCAATACAAGTTTTAAATCTGTCAGTCCCGCTCTCTGATAAACATTCATAGCAAGCGCAATGACTTCAGCGTCTATCGCAGGATCGGCACTCCCTATAGCTTCTGCTCCAAATTGTACAAATTGTCTATACCGTCCAGCCTGTTGGCGTTCATAGCGGAACATCGGGCCAACATAAAATAGTTTTACGGGCTGATCGGGAATGCCAAACATTTTATTTTCAACAAACGAACGAACGACTGGTGCAGTTCCTTCAGGACGGAGTGTCATTGAACGATTACCCTTGTCCGTAAATGTATACATTTCCTTTTGTACAACATCTGTTGTTTCTCCAACAAGTCGTTGAAATAACTCAGTTTGCTCAAAGATTGGAGTACGGATTTCCTTATAACGAAATGCATCACTTACATGCTTAATGATCGATTCAACTTGCTGCCACTTCCATGTCTCAGAGGGCAAAATGTCTTGTGTTCCTCTAGGTACTTTAAATAGCATGATGATTCCCCTTTCTCATAAAAAATACAAAGTGTTTATTTAAATACCCACATACAAAGATTTGGAAAAACAAAAAAAGACCCCCATCCCCTGCATATGCAAGGGACGAGAGCCTTTATAGCTTCCGTGGTTCCACCCTAATTGGCGCTAAACTTTCAGCACCCACTCGTAATCCGATATAACGGTCGGTTCCGTCTGTACCTACTGTAAAATTACGTTCAGCACAGAGCTTCGGTGATGTTTTTCATCGTATGTAGTCTGTAGGGTGGATTTCAGCCAGGTCCTCCCCTCTCTTGTCAGCTTCATATACAATTACTTTTCACGTCATAAGCAAAAAAATATTGGTCAATTACAGCTTATCATAATGACTTTAATAAGAAGTGTCAACCTTTTAGCAAATCTTGTAGTTATTTGTACAAGTTATGATTATAATAGAATAAAAGGGGTGGTTTTTTGCCAAAAGCGATGAAATGGGCGATTGTTTTCGTTCTTACATTCACACTTGTTGTGAACACACAAGTTCATAAAGCAGCCGCTGAAACCGCAATTGTAGGTGTAGATTCTCTTAACATAAGATCTGGTCCCGGGCTTACATATGATGTAATTGGTACATCAAAAAGAGGAGAATCCTTAACAATTCTTGCAACTTCAGATGAATGGATTCAAATCAAACACGGAAACGGCACAGGATGGATAGCTTCATGGCTCGTTACTATGAACACAACAGCTTCGAAAAAGTCTTCACTTGTAGTTTCACGTGTAGATCGTTTAAATATCCGATCAGGCCCGTCTGTCGGTTCTTCCATTCTTGGACGAATGAATGCTGGTGACGAAGCAAAAATGATTGACCAAAACGGTAGTTGGACTCAAATTATTATTAACAATACTACAGGATGGATTCATTCAGAATATATCACTGAAATAGCCGAGCAAGTTGAACATGTTTCAACAGAGCAAAAACAAGATACGTTTACAATTGCTGTCGATGCATTAAATGTACGAAAAAATGCTGACTTGTCCTCAAAACGCGTAGGAATTATTTATAAAAATGAGTCTTATGAAATAAAAGAGATAAACGGAAATTGGGTTCGGATAGTTTTTGACACAGACAAAAGTAAAGAAGGATGGGTTTATTCGTTCCACGGCTCGATTTCTTCTTCAGCTACGGTTGCAAATAACAAACAAGTAGCAACGAATAATACCGTTACGATTCTTTCGAATGGAACGAATATTCGTGAATCTGCAACAACATCCTCACCCGTAGCAACACGTGCAGATGCGGGCGAACGATTTACCATTAAGTCCCAAGCGGGTGACTGGTTTGAAGTTGCACTACCCAATGGAAAATCTGCCTTTGTCGCAAAATGGGTTGTTTCCACAAGTGAAGATATTCACACTGAACAACAAACAAAGAAAGAAAATAGTGCTCGAGTGCCCGGTACTTTAAAAGGACTAACAATCGTCGTTGATCCCGGTCACGGTGGAAATGACCGCGGCTCCACAGGTGCTCGTGGGACAGACGAAAAGGACATCACCTTACTAACATCGGAAAGACTTGCCTCGAAGCTTAAAGCAGCTGGTGCTAACGTTATACTCACTCGTGAATCAGATGCCTACGTTTCTCTCCGCAAAAGAGTAGCCGTAAGTCATCAAGTAGAAGCGGATGCTTTTATTAGTGTTCACTATGATGCTACAACTACTCCTTCGGTGGGTGGATTTACAACATACTATATGCATGAACGGCAAAAAAGTTTGGCTATGTATGTAAATGATGGACTGGCTTCTTCTGTTGCCCTTAGAAACCGCGGTGCACAACCAGGAGATTTTCTAGTACTTCGTGAAAACAGACAAAATGCCGTTTTAATTGAACTCGGATTTATTTCCAATCCGGGAGAAGAATTGAGTGTCACAACAGATAGTTTCCGTGAACAAGCATCACTCGGCATTTACAATGGACTTCTCAATTACTTTAACTCTAATTAAACTAAAAGGACCTTTCCAGTATGTCGGAAAGGTCCTTTTTTAGTTTGAATGTAGAATAAATAATACATTAAAGAATCCTGTTGTCTCTCGCCGATTTCCGTTCCGCCTGGAACGGAAAGCAACGGAATAGAAGGATTCTTTAGCTAAACTGGAAAGGTCCTTTCTTATTTGGATTCAAGTAATATCGTAACGGGTCCATCGTTGATGAGTTCTACGTTCATCATTGCTCCAAAAACACCAGTTTCTACAACCAAGCCTTCTTCTTTAAGCTTTTGATTGAAAAAATTCCAAAGTGGCTCTGCTTGTTCAGGTCGGGCAGCTTCTATAAAGCTGGGACGCCGCCCTTTTTTTGTATCACTGTACAAAGTGAACTGTGAAACTGAGAGGATATCCCCACCCGCTTCATGAATAGAGCGATTCATCTTTCCTTCTTCATCTTCCCACAACCGAAGAGTAGAAACCTTTTTCGCAAGATAAATTGCATCTGCCTCGGTATCTTCATGTGTAATTCCAACGAGTAACACATATCCCTTAGTTATTGAGCCTGTAACTGCATTATTAACTTGAACAGATGCTGGACCTGTCCGTTGTAAAAGTATTCTGATTGCCATCACCTCTATTAATTTATTACACGTTCCACTGAGTAAATATCTCGAACTTGTTTAATTCGGTCGATAATTCGATGTAAATGTTCAATATTTGTAATTTTAATCGTCATATTCATTTTGGCAATGCTTTCCTTATCGGCTTTTCCGCTAACAGCGACAATAGGAGTCTTTGTTTCGGCAACAACCATCATTAATTCATTTAACAAACCTTGTCTATCAAAGCCAGTTATTTCAATATCCACTTGGAATTCTTTACGAACGCCTTCAACTCCATTTGCCCATTCAACATCGATGATACGATCATTGGCTTCATCGTCAGACATAATATTCGGGCAATCCGTTCTGTGAACCGAAACACCTCGTCCTTTTGTAATAAAACCGACAATAGCATCACCAGGTACTGGGTTGCAACATTTGGACAACCGAATTAATAAATTATCAATACCTTCAACAATAACACCCGATTCCGTCATTTTATTGGAAGGCGGTGTTTGCATATCGGATACGATTTTATCAATTGTATCTTGTTTTTCACGCTCTCGTCTAGACTTTTCCGTTAGACGGTTCGCTACTTGTTGGGCAGTTATTCCGTTAAATCCAACAGCTGCACACATATCTTCTTCTGATGTAAAGTTATACTTTTCACAAACGCGTTTAATATTTTCCTGTGTCAGTACTTCTTTAACAACGAAGCCTAGTGCTTTTATTTCTTTTTCAATCGCTTCCTGGCCTTTATGAATATTTTCATCACGTAATTGTCTTTTAAAATAAGACCGTATCTTATTTTTTGCTTGTGAAGATACTGCGATTTTTAGCCAATCTCGGCTTGGGCCGAATGATTGTTTTGACGTTAATATCTCAATAATGTCTCCAGTGAATAATTCCGTGTCAAGCGGAACCATTTTGCCGTTTACCTTCGCACCAATTGTTCTATTTCCAATTTCCGAGTGAACGCGATAAGCAAAATCAATAGTAACTGACCCGGAAGGCAGTTCCATTACATCTCCATTCGGAGTGAATACATAAACCATATCGGAAAACAAATCGAATTTTAAGGACTCCATAAACTCTTCGGCATCGGATGATTCGTTTTGAAACTCAAGAATTTCTCTAAACCAAGTCAACTTGGAATCTATATCACTCGGGTTTGAAGAAAGTGACTTCCCTTCCTTGTAAGCCCAGTGTGCAGCAACTCCAAATTCCGAAATTTTATGCATTTCTGTCGTACGGATTTGTACTTCAAGTGGATCTCCACCTGGCCCTACAACCGTAGTATGTAAAGATTGATACAAGTTTTGCTTTGGCATAGCGATATAATCTTTAAAACGGCCCGGCATTGGCTTCCATAGAGTGTGAATGATACCAAGAACAGCATAGCAATCTTTAATACTAGGTACGATGATCCGAACAGCAAGTAAATCATAAATTTCATTGAACTCTTTACCCTGAACCATCATTTTTCGATAAATGGAATAGAGATGTTTTGGACGTCCAGACATATCTGCTTCAATTTCCATATGTTCAAGTTCAGATTTTATCTGTGTCATAAGATCTGCTAAATATTTTTCACGTTCAACCCGCTTGCGTTTCATCATATTTACAATCCGGTAGTATTGTTGTGGATTTAGATAGCGCAAGGCAATGTCTTCAAGTTCCCATTTAATCGCTGAAATTCCGAGTCTATGTGCGAGGGGTGCAAATATTTCTAAGGTCTCTGAGGCTACACGTCGTTGTTTTTCCTCGGAAACATGTTTTAAAGTGCGCATATTGTGCAATCGGTCTGCAAGTTTGATTAGGATTACTCTAATATCTTGTGCCATAGCAACAAACATTTTCCTATGATTCTCTGCTTGCTTTTCTTCTTTAGACTTGTATTTCAATTTATCAAGTTTCGTTACACCGTCTACAAGCATGGCAACTTCTTCGCCAAAATCTCGTATGATGTCCTCTCTGCCCACTTTGGTATCTTCTACAACATCATGCAAGAATCCAGCTGCAACAGTAGAGGGGTCCATTTGAAGCTCGGCAAGTATACCAGCGACTTGTACCGGATGAAGGATATAAGCTTCGCCGGAGCTTCTGAACTGACCTTCATGAGCGATTTTAGCAGCTTCATAAGCCTTTTTCACAATTTGAACATGCTCTTCATTCATATAAGAGGCAACGAGTGCGAATATGTCTTCTTCTGTCATGCCGCGGTTTTTCGCCATTATATTACCCCCTTCGATCTATTTCCCTAAAAACATTAGTATTCCTATTGTATGTATAAATGCATGCAAATGTAAAGTGCTTAGAAAGAAAAGCCCCTCGCTTGTTTGCGAAGGACCTCTCTTTTAATAAGTAATTAAAGCTTGCATGTCGTATCCTTTAATCTTATCCCGTCCATCTAAGTAGGTTAGTTCAATTAGAAACGCACAGCCCGCAACGATGCCGCCAAGCTTTTCAACAAGCTCTATTGTCGCTCCAACTGTTCCACCGGTTGCAAGTAAATCATCTACAATGAGTACACGTTGACCGGGTTTTATGGCATCTTTGTGAATTGAGAGTGTATCTTTCCCATATTCCAAATCATATTCCACATCAATGGTCTCTCGTGGCAATTTTCCTGGTTTACGAACAGCAGCAAAACCAACTTCAAGTGCATAAGCAACAGGACAACCGATAATGAATCCACGTGCTTCGGGTCCAACAATAATATCAGTACCTACTTGATTGGCAAACTTTACAATTTCATCTGTAGCGAATTTATATGCTTTTCCATTATCCATAATTGTTGAGATATCTTTAAAGCTAATACCTTCTTTCGGATAATTTGGAACGATTGTCACAAAGTCTTTCAAATTCATTATTGTTCCTCCCCATTGACAGTTTCTATACGCAAAGTATCGAACCATCTTTTCAATTCCATATAAGGTGCATATAGAAGTTGTTCCTCAAGCTTCATTTGGTTTTCACGCTCTTTATATGCCGGTGCTTCTGTCAAATCTCGTTTTCCAGTAGTTTCGACAACAGAAGTAAAACCATTTTCTATCTTAACAAATCCAAGCTCAAAAAACACCTTTGTCATGAAATAAACTGAATCATTGTTCCAACTTTTATGTTTTGCTAATGCTTTCCCCTTATTCACAAAATCGAAATTTACTTGTTTTTTCAGAAAGCTATAGTACCAACCAAATTGTTCACGGCTTGGCAGTCCGTCGAAATACTTTGATTCCAAAACGTGAAAATGTGCATAGATTCGTTTTGGATTCAGTTCTTTAACTACCGTTTCCAAGCTTGAGGTTTTTGAAGGAATATCAAGAAACACAATATTATCTACATCTGAAATTTCATCTTTTCCGTATTCGTATATCGTTCCATTGGTAATCGACGTTTTAAAATGGCTGACGGTTTGTTCTTGAAATGCTATAAATGCAGTTCGTTGTGTAGGAATTGTATGCAACCATCTGGACTGCTCATGGACTCCTCTTAAATCAAACAACTGCCATTCATCCGATAAAAGATCACGGATTAAAAGCTGCGGCTTTTTATTGCCATTCCACTCATTGACTTGTAAATCCCCGACAACTGATACTTTTACAGAAGGTGTTAGTTGGTCTGCGATATGACCCAGACCAAATCCGATAGCATCTATTGTATCCTTACCGTTCGTCAACTCTAACTTTAAATGATTCTGCGCTGCACCTATTTTACGAATAGACTTAACGGATAAATTCTCAAGTAAATAGACTGGTTTTATAAAACCCATACCAAAAGGTCTCAATAACTCAAGTGATTCCAGTACTTTCACATCAATTTCATCGATTGTGAGAGGTACATCTATCGAGAGCTTTGGCACAAGCAATTCTGGTGTTAGCGAAGTTTCAGACTGTCGATTCAGATTTTCCCTTAACTCCCCAACATCATTGATATTGAGAGACATACCTGCCGCCATTGGATGCCCTCCAAAATGAGGCAATAAATGAGCATTTTCCGTAAGTTCTTCAAACATATTAAAGCCGGTAATACTTCTAGCTGAACCTTTGGCAATTCCACTTTCCATATCTAAAGACAATACGATTGAAGGGCGGTAATACTTTTCAGTTAAACGTGAGGCAACGATTCCTACGACACCTGCATTCCAACCTTCTTTGGCAATAACAAAAACGTTTGGAATTGATTCTCCGTACATTTCAGATATGATTTCCTCCGCCTCTTGCGCCATTGTCGAAACCAGAGCTTGCCTTTCTTTATTAAGCGAATCCATTTTTTCTGCGAGCATTGTCGCTTCTGCAATATCATCCGTCATAAACAAATCAACCGCTGGTGAAGCATCACCTAGACGGCCGGCTGCGTTGATGCGAGGACCTATCATGAATCCAATAGACTCTTCCGTAAGATCGGCTTGAATCGTTCCAGCGACCCGTGTAAGTGCTTGAATTGCCGGTCGCCTTGAGACACGCATTCTGTTGATGCCTTCTTTTACAAAATATCTGTTTTCACCATGCAGTGGAACCAGATCAGCTACAGTTCCAATAGCAACAAGCTCAAGCAAATCGAGGGGTAGTTCTTCCAAAAGTGCACATGCAAGCTTGAAAGCTACACCTACTCCTGCCAATTCGCCAAATGGATAGGAGCCATTTGGATGACGCGGATGTATAATGGCGTCCGCATCCGGCCATACATCTCCGGGTTCATGATGATCGGTAATAATAACGGACATGCCAAGCGTTTTTGCAAATGCAACTTCATCCACACCCGAAACCCCGTTATCTACAGTAATAATTAGAGAAGCACCTTGTTCATAAATTTCTTGAAAAAGATCCTTATTCGGACCATAACCGTGTATGAATCGATCCGGTATTACGAAAAACACATCTGCACCCAGCCTCTTCAATGCAGTCTTTAGTACTGATATGCTTGTGACACCATCCGCGTCATAATCTCCATAAATCGCAATTTTTTTATTATCCCTGATTGCTTGGTTTATTAGTGTAACCGCATTTTCCATATCGTAGAGTAAGTACGGATCATGCATTGACAATTGGTCCATATGTAAAAAAGATTGAGCTTCAATAGAATTTGTAATTCCCCTTGAAACCAATATTTTAGCGTGCACTGTTGGAATCTTCAGCTCTGTTTTTAGTTGCTCAACAATTTGTTCATCTGGACGCTCAATCGACCATTTTTTCATTGATTCTATCAATACGTTCACATCCTCTGTTTCATTATAGCGGATGAACTCTTTATCTGAAAGAAAGCACACTGCCCAAATAAAAAACACCGTTTTGAAATAAATTCAAAACGGTGTTTTTTTGATTAGTTTGTAATATCTTCTACACGAATATCCTGAGGAATAATTTCCCCTGTTGTTTTTTGCAACTCAGCAAGCTCGTTTTGTTGGTTGGCAATTATTATTTCTTTTTCATTATTCTCACGTAATAGTTCCTTTATACGTCGATTGGACTGTACAGAGCGAAACATTGCGATGAAAATACTAATTGCTGCACCAAGCAAAGCAGAACATAAAATGACAAGAACAAGTGGCCATTCCGATTCGCCAAAAACATAGTTAACGGGGACGGCATTCACGTTCATAACCGCAAAAACAGCTATGATTACTGCAAAAATTAGACCTAATAATAAGTTCCATTGAATTTTCATACAAATTCCCCTTTCAAAACTAAGAAAAAAACAAGATATACATAAAGTATACCCTGTTTTATCAAAGAGTGAAACCTATTAAACGACAGGTTCGTCGGAGCCCCATTGCTTCTTGTTCTCATCGACTTTAATTGCACCATTTTTTTCAATTTGACGTTTTTTAAGTTCAAACCATATTTGAGCGGAAATGAATATCGATGAATATGTCCCTGCAAGCAAACCAATTAGTAAAGCAATTGAGAAGTTTTGGATGGACGCTGCACCGAGTGACATAAGTGCTACAACTACAAAGACAACGGTTAGAACTGTATTAACGGATCTTCCTAATGTTTGTCTGAGTGATTTGTTCACAATTTCTGCAAGCTCCTCAGCATTGCTTATTACACCGCGGTGATTTAAGTTTTCCCGGATTCGGTCAAACGTAACAATCGTATCGTTAATGGAATAACCGATGATTGTTAAAACAGCCGCAATAAATGTAATATCGACTTCTAAACGGAAAATACTAAACAACGCAAGCATGAAGAATGCGTCATGAACAAGTCCAATGATAGATGCAAGACCCATTCTCCATTCAAAACGGAATGCTACATAAATCACGATTCCAAGTGCTGCAAACAGAAGTGCTTTTAACGCATTTATTACTAGTTCTTCTCCTACTGTTGAAGATACAGCACTAATATTTGGCTCCGACCCATATTGAGCAACAAGTTCGGATTTGAATTCATTGATTTCATCTTGTTTAAACTCCACTTTATAGCGAACAACGCCGATATTCCCATTATCACCGGAAATGACGATATCACTTGATGGATGTCCAACTGAATCGATAAACTCAGAGATTTCTTCACTTGCTAAACGATTGTCGGATACGATTTCGATACGTGTACCACTTGAAAAGTCAATCCCTAAGTTCAATTTAAACAACCCGAGCATTGCAACACCCGAAATAAGTAAAACTGCGGAAAGGACGTAGAACTTTTTACGAGAACTTACGAAATCAAAACGATCAAACTTAGTGGATAATTCAAGCGTTTCTACTTTATCTTCTGGTGGATTGACGCGACTCTTAGAAATGCCAAAAAGTCCGGTTTTTCCGTCTAGCAGGCCACTGTGTACTAGAAGTCCAAGCAGTAAGCGTGAGCCCCATACAGCAGTTATGAAACTGACCATAATACTGATGATAAGAACTGTTGCAAATCCTTTTACAGAACTTGTCCCAAATATAAATAAGACGACTGCAGCGAGAAGGGTTGTAACGTTAGCATCTATAATTGCTGTAAATGAAGATTTAGCACCCGCAACAAAAGATGTTTTCACAGATTTCCCGACACGCAATTCTTCTCTTATTCGTTCGTACGTTAGAATGTTTGCATCAACTGCCATACCTACACCGAGCATGAGTGCCGCAATACCTGGAAGCGTCAATACTCCGTTAATAGCCGTAAAGACGACAAGGATTAGATAAATATAGACAGATAAAGTAACGACTGCTACCAATCCTGGGATTCGGTAATAAACCAACATAAATATAAATATAAGTGCAATACCTACGATTCCAGCAACAATTGTTTTGTTTAGGGCTTGTTCACCAAATTGAGCTCCCACCGATGTTGAGAATATTTCTACCAGTTTAACTGGTAAAGCACCCGCATTCAAAATCCCTTTAAGATTCGTTGTTTCTTCAATAGAAAACGATCCCGATATTTGAACAGTAGATGAATTAATAGGTACATCTACATTTGGTGCCGATACAAATTTAGGATCCGGTTTTCCAACTTCAGCTGCAAATGAATCTACACCCTCTTCAAAATCTAGCCAAATAACAAGTTGGTTATTCGGTTTCATTTGAGATATTTCAGTTGTTATTTTACCGAATTTATCTGCTTCCTTCATTTCCAAAGTAACAATGGGTCTTCCGTTTTGATCGAAGTCCGCTTTCGCTTTCCCTTCTCTCAAATCATTTCCATCAAGCAAGAGTCTATCATTTACATCTCTAAATGTAAGATTTGCCTGAGTTGAAAGAAGTTCACGTGCAGTGTCTTGATCTTCAACGCCCGCAAGCTGTACACGGATTCGGTTCCCTGATTCTACTTGAATATTTGGTTCGCTAACTCCGAGTACATCGACCCTTCGTGATAATGCATCTGCGGTATCGCTAACCATTTCTTCTGAGATTTTAGATCCATCATCCTTTAGTGGCTCAACTTGATAAAGAACTTCAAATCCACCTTGTAAATCCAACCCTAGATTTACATCTTTTAAAATAGGATTAATGGTCCCACCTATTGTCGCAGCAAACATAACAATCAATAATAGGAACGCAATGATCCGTCCTCTTGTTTTCATTATAAAGTTTCCCCCTCTTAAATATGAAGCGGCACGGCAGTTAGCTATGTACGCACTCAAAAAACACAATAAGTCTATTATGAAACAGGGGGCTCCATGTGTCAAATAGACTCGTGTATTTCTAATTTATTAATTCTTTTTTTTGTTCGGTTTTAAAAGTATTTGCAATTCATCACTGTTTAGTTCTGAAAACCAATCTGAATTTCGCTGTGCTTCAATTTGTGTATATGTCATAAAAGCTGCGGGCAATATTTGCAAAATATCATTCGTAATTACATGCTCGCGAAGTGTATTAATGTCTTTTTTACGCCATTTTTTTTGGACACAATATGACCATATATCTTTCTCAGTTACCGTCGTATACCCATACAAATGGAATTCGGTTTTCTTACTCTCTAATGCAGGATACATATGACTGAATAGATGTTCGAACTGAATTGTCATTGTCCCCATCCCTTTCCTCTACAGTCCTATTTCCAAACATTTACGCATACGTTTATTATATATGAAATGGACGGAATTGAGAAGGAGTTGTTCAAATTGTCTTCATTCATCCGCGGGACAGCGATTTTAATGATTGCTGTATTTCTGTCAAAGCTTTTAGGGTTTGTTTTCCGAATCCAATTTATGAGAATCGCGGGCGAAGAAGCTGTAGGTATTTATATGACCGCTTATCCCGCATTCATTTTTTTCTTGTCTCTTGTGCAGCTCGGTATCCCAATCGCAATCGCTAAAGTTATCGCTGAACTTGAAGCGAAAGGTCAATCTGTAAAGATTCCTGAAGTTATGAAAAGCGCCACATTCCTAACAATTTTAACTGCCGCTGTTTTTGTGCCAGCGTCTATTTTGTTCGTCCCTTATTTAGCAGGCACATTGCTCTCAAACCCTGCAACTTCATCTGCATTATATGCCGGGATAGCAATTGTACCGATTGCGGCAATTGGTGGAATCATTCGTGGTTATTTCCAAGGAATTGCTCGTATAGAAGAAACTGCGTGGTCTCAAATTATTGAACAGTTTTTCCGTATCTTACTGATTACATCGTTATTGCCCTTTATTTTATCTCATGAAAGTAATGCCATGAACGCAGCTTATGCAATGATTATAACGCTTCTTGCTGAATGTACTTCAGTTCTTTATTTACTGTTCAAATACAGACAACATAAAAAAAGAACTCCGACTACAGTAGAAAAAGTTCAACGCTATCCATTTGAACCTCTTTTGACGATTGCGCTGCCCGCTTCAGGGAGTCGATTATTTGGCACCTTTACTTGGTTTCTAGAGCCAATTATTTTTTTGCGCGCATTATCGCTTTCCGGAATAACCGCAGTCGCCGCAACTTCCCTTTACGGAATCATCTCTGGTGTTCTCGTGCCACTCTTATTATTTCCAGCTTTTATTCCATACGCCCTATCCGTCGTCCTTGTACCCGCAGTGAGTGGTGCTGCTGCATCCGCAAATAAGGCGAAACTTCGAGAACGCATACATTTAGCCCTCCGTTTGTCCGCATTAACCGGTGCCTTTGCAGCGACAGTATTTTTCATTCACGGACAGGCATTGGCTGAAAAATTGTTTCAAATAACTGAAGGCGGATCTTATATGGTAATTTTAGCTCCCGTTTTCTTTTTCTATTACATTCAAAGTCCCCTCTACTCAATTTTACAAGCAACTGGAGATGCCAAAGCTGGAATGATGAACTCAGTATATGGAGGAATCGCAAAGTTGGCGGTCATGTTCATCCTTGCATCGCAACCCGGATTACAGGTTACGGGCGCTGTTCTGGCGATTGGTTTCGGCGTGCTCATTACGTCTTTTCTTCATATTGCTACTTTACGAAAAAACAAAGCTACAGCAACTGGGTTTACAATGTTCGCTCTGCCGTACGCATCGTTCATCATGACCGTAATTACACGACCTATTTTTATCCCGATAGGTGGTTTTGGCCTTTTTACAGAATGCCTAATTACCTCCATTTATCTTCTATTCGTTTTAATCCTAACCGGTCAAGTGAAAAAGAATGATTTTCTGTTGTTTAAAAAATTGTTGAAAGTTTAATGAAACTCTTCTTTTAGTTGAATTACAAACTTGTCATTTTCAAATGAACAATAAAAAACTTGGGAACTGTCATTTACACCATTCGTTTTTAACCCTTCCACTAGCCACTGATCTGTTTTACCAATAATCTTGACATGTCTACTTTGAATAACACCGTCCGTAATAAGAGCCAAAACCGGTTGCGTCTCTTCGTATTTAAAAACAGAAAGATTGCCGGATGGTTCCAAAAATGCAAAAGAAACTTCTTTGACAGAGCCAATCTGTTGTTCACGTAGTTGTTGAAACAAATCATCTAAATTATATCGCTGTTTCCTCATTTCCGACTCTTGAATAATTCCATCACGAATAATAACAGATGGATCTCCATCGACTAAATCTCTAAACTTTTTACTTTTTAGTGAAAGATAGGACGATATAAGTTGAATGAACAGTAAAATTATGATTGGGACGATAGACATAACCAGTTTTTTGTCTGGGGAATCCAGTGCAAAGGCTGCGACTTCAGCCATAATGACAAATACAACAACATCAATGACTGAGAGCTCTCCGACTTCTCTTTTTCCCATTATACGCAAGACAAATAAAATGAGAATATATAGAAAAACCGTACGATAACTAATGATTAATAAATCACTCATGTACATCCTCCTTTTATAAAAGGATGCCCATTGTACTTTAGCAAATATACAAAAAAACGACGATAGTTCGTACAGGAATAATCCTGTCAAAACTACCGTCGCTTTTTTGTTCTGAATTCATGTTCTTATTGATTTACTCGGCCAATCGCTTGTCTATCGAATTGCAATGTTGTACTTTCAGATACTTTTAAATAAATAGTTGTATCATCAACAGCGTCTATTGTACCGTGAATTCCGCCAATTGTAATAACCGCGTCCCCACGTTTCAAATCGCTCTGCATTGTTTTCGTAGCTTTCTGTCTCTTTTGTGCTGGTCTAATAAGCAAAAACCACATTATTGCAAACATCGCTACGAAAGGTAGTAAACCTATCAACGTTTCATTCATTTTCCATCCCCCTTTCGACCTTGATTCATTATACAAGATTTAAAAGTTTTTTGCATTCAGTTTATTCAATCCATAGCTTTCGAAAAATTCATCGCGGAAATCACCAAGAGAATCTGTTCGAATTGCACCTCGTACTTCTTCCATTAAGTTCAGAAGGAAGTGCAAGTTATGGTAAGACGTCAACCGAATTCCAAAAGTTTCATCCGCACGTAATAAGTGACGAATATATGCACGACTGTAATTTTTACATACGTGACACGTACATTTGTCATCGATTGGACCAAAGTCACGTTCGAATTTTGCATTGCGCATATTGATACGCCCGGAACTTGTCATAAGAGCACCGTTACGCGCAATTCGTGTCGGAAGCACGCAGTCAAACATATCAATGCCACGTATCGCACCATCAATAAGAGATCTTGGTGAACCAACCCCCATCAAATACCGAGGTTTGTCTTCAGGCAAAAGTGGTGTTGTAAATTCAAGCACTTCATTCATTACTTCTTTCGATTCACCAACCGAAAGCCCACCAATTGCATAGCCCGGAAAATCTAGGGATACGAGATCTTTAGCACTTTGTTTTCGAAGTGCCTCGAATTCTCCTCCTTGAACAATACCGAATAATGCCTGGTCAGCAGGTCGAGCGTGAGCAGACAGACAACGTTCTGCCCATCTAGAAGTTCTTTCAACACTTGCTTTCATATATTCAAATGTCGCAGGATATGGTGGACATTCATCGAAAGCCATCATGATGTCTGCGCCAAGTGCGTTTTGAATTTCAGTTGCTTTTTCTGGGCTCAAAAAGAGTTTACTGCCATTTAAATGATGTCTAAAATGAACACCCTCTTCTTTTATCGTTCTAAATTCACTGAGTGAAAAGACTTGGAATCCACCGGAATCTGTAAGAATAGGTCGATCCCAATTCATGAATTTATGTAAGCCGCCTGCTTCTTGAATAATATCGTGTCCAGGACGAAGCCATAAATGATAAGTGTTGCTCAAAATAATGCCTGCCCCAACTTCTACTAATTCTTCTGGGGACATTGTTTTAACGGTAGCTTGAGTACCTACTGGCATAAAAGCAGGTGTCTCAAAAGAACCATGTGGAGTATGGACAATACCAAGCCTTGCTCCAGTTTGTTTACATGTTTTGATATGTTCGTATGTGACTGCTGGCATAATTATGATTCCTTTCTTTCAGGGGGTTTGATAAACATCGCGTCGCCGAAGCTAAAAAAACGATAGTGTTCATTAATTGCTTGGTGATAGGCTTCCAAAACGTGTTCACGAGTTGAAAGTGCTGATACCAACATGATTAATGTCGATTTTGGTAAATGAAAATTAGTCAAAAGACCATCGAGAATACTAAATACATAACCAGGATAAATAAAGATAGATGTCCAACCACTTGAAGGGACAATTCTCCCATCATTTGCTGAAGCAATCGTTTCAAGTGTCCGAGCAGAAGTTGTACCGACGGCAATAACTCTTCCACCGCTTTCTTTCACTTCATTTATAGCATTCGCGGCACTTTCCGAAACACTATAATACTCCGAGTGCATCGTATGACCTTCAATGGTATCGACACTCACAGGTCGAAACGTTCCAAGTCCAACATGCAGTGTAATGAATTCTACCCCTACACCTTTTTCACGAATACGGTGTAGAATGTCATCTGTAAAATGAAGGCCAGCTGTTGGCGCCGCCGCAGAACCACGTTCTTTCGCAAATACGGTTTGATACCGTTCTTGATCATCCAATGTTTCAGTAATGTATGGAGGCAAAGGCATATTTCCAAGCTCATCAAGAACCTCATAAAAGATGCCTTCATAGATAAACTTGAATATGCGCCCTCCTTGTTCAAGAACGCCTGTACATTCCGCTTTCAATTGTCCATCCCCGAAGGATACAATGTTTCCAGGTTTTATGCGTTTTGCGGGTTTTACAAGTGTCTCCCACTCATCATTTCCGTGTTCCTTCAATAGGAGAACTTCAATTGCCGCACCTGTTTCTTCTTTGACACCCATGAGTCGCGCCGGAAGGACACGTGTATCGTTTAGAACAAGGAGATCTCCCTTTGTAAGTTCATCAATTAGATCAGGAAATTGTCGATGCTCTATTTTCCCCGTGTCCCCGTTCATCACCATTAGCCGACTCGCAGTTCGGTCTTGTAGCGGGGTTTGTGCGATTAGAGCTTCAGGTAAATCAAAATCAAAATCATTTACGTTCATAATTGTTTCCATCCTTTGTTCTGAAATTAACGACCACTTTCATTATCACTTACTGCATACCCAAAATGATTGTATGCAAGAGCTGTTGCTACTCTACCACGCGGGGTTCGTTGAATGAAACCAATTTGCAATAAATAAGGCTCATAAACATCTTCAATTGTCACGGATTCTTCACCAATGCTTGCAGCAATTGTGTCGACCCCAACAGGACCGCCTTGAAAGCGTTCAATCATTCCAGTAATCAGTTTATGATCAATGTGATCTAAGCCATGTGAATCGACCTGAAGCATTTCTAAAGCCTCTCTAGACGTCTGTAGCGTAATGCTACCATCTCCACGGACTTGAGCATAATCACGGACTCTACGTAGAAGTCGATTCGCAATACGAGGGGTTCCACGAGAACGTTTCGCTATTTCTATCGCTGCTAATCGGTCGATAGTGACATCGAAAATGACTGCACTTCGAACAACAATTTCAGTGAGTGGTTCTTCTCCGTAAAATTCCAAACGAAGAGGAACACCAAATCGATCTCGAAGTGGCGCAGAAAGTGCCCCTGCACGCGTCGTTGCTCCAATCAGTGTAAAAGGCGGCAGATCAAGTCGTATGGAACGAGCGGTTGGCCCTTTCCCAACGACAATATCAAGACAAAAATCCTCCATTGCTGGATAGAGTACTTCTTCAATTGCTCGATTCAGTCGATGAATTTCATCAATGAATAGAACGTCTCCTGGTTCCAGCGAGGAAACGACCGCCGCCAAATCACCAGGACGTTCAATAGCGGGTCCACTCGTCATTTTAATGTTGACATTCATTTCATTCGCTATAACAGTTGCAAGGGTCGTTTTACCAAGACCGGGTGGCCCATACAGTAAAACATGATCCAAACTCTCACTACGCCCTTTTGCAGCTTCTATGAAAATACTTAAATTGTCTTTCACTTTTTCCTGCCCAATATATTGGCTTAGATACTCCGGTCTTAGTGATTGTTCAAATCGTTCATCAAAATTTGTTGTTTCACCCGAGACAACGCGGTCATCCATAACTAAGCCCTCCATTTTTAAGCATTATTTTTTCAATAAAAGTCGAAGAGCCTTTTTCATATACCCTTCTGTATCCAATTCTTCATCTTCAAGTTTCGGTTTCACTTTTGTTAATTCTCGTTGCGAATAACCTAGCGCTTCAAGTGCGAGTAATGCTTCATCAAGTGCACCGTTTTCAACCATTGTAAGCAGGTTGAATTCCTCATCCGGCATATCGATTTCACTAAACAAATCATGCAATTTCCCTTTTAAGTCCAAAATCATTTGTCGGGCGGTCTTTTTTCCTACACCCGGAAATTGAACAAGGAAAGATTCATCTTCACGTTCGATTGCACCAATAACTTGTGAAGGTATACCACTAGCAAGAATAGCAAGTGCCCCTTTTGGTCCGATCCCTGAAACGGTAATCAGTTTTTTAAACAATTCGCGTTGTTCCAGTGTTTTAAATCCAAGCAACAACTGAATGTCTTGCCGAACATGTAAATATGTAAATACTTGCTGGAGTTCATCTGTAATGTGAAAAGAATATGGATTCGGCGTCATAACAAGCCAGCCCAGACCGCCTTGGTCAAGTGTAATGTATTCAGGCGTTACTCTTGTAACATGCCCTTTTATGTAGTCGTACATTTTAGGACCTCCTCAATTCGTCATTCACAATTATAGCATACGAACGCACTTTCTGGGAACGACACTCTTAAAGCGAGAGCAAGGGTTTTTAGTTCTATTCTTTAATAGAACAAGAGTAAAGTGATTGTACTAAATATGATGTTAGTGAAAGAAAATCCCCCTCCACGTATAAAGCAGAAAGGGATGGAATTTCACTAACGTCCTTTTTATAAACGTATATTGAACTAAACAATCCTGCTACCCGCTGATTTCCGTTCCGACCGGACGCGTTCCATGGGGCGTGCGGCGAGCCTCCTCGTCGCAAAAACCGCGCTCCTGCGGGGTCTCGCCTGTCACGCTAATCCCATTGGAGTCGCCGGTCTGCACTCCAATCAGCTAAAACGTGTCGGAATATAAGTTCAAAATAAATAGAAAGTAAGTATGATTACCTGTAGAATAAATGTTGATGCTACCCCAAATACTTATTCTTCCTTAAAGTAGTTATAGTTCAGTTCCTTAACAACAAAAGTAGTTTTAATATCTACTCCAACATTGTAAGAAATCATTAAACTCGCAAGTTCTTTCCCATCTATCAAAATAATACTTTTTGAATCAACTTTCTTCGCATACTCTTTAGCACCGTTTGTAAAATATGACGTTGTGATAAAGACACCTTTTCTTGCTCCTTTTCCGTCCAACGCACCAGAAAAACCTTGAACAGCAGCGCGTCCAACCGAATTTCCTATGCCGTACCTCTTAGCTTGTACATAAATATTATCTAGCCCTAATTTATCTTCTTTTATTATACCATCCAAGCCTTCATCGTTAGTTCTATCTGTTACTTCACCATCTCCATATCCCATGGTAGTTAGTAAATCAATAACAATATCCTCAAATTTTTTCCAGTCTAACCTCATTAATTCATTCAATAACTCATCTGCTAATTGATTATGTAAATCATTCACATTTTCTTTTATTGCTGTTAGCGGGTCTACTAACTTTTCCATTTCTTCAACTTCTACTGCAATATCAAATACATTTTCTTCTAACAACTCCAAACCTTCTGCTGTTATTTGATAGGAAAATTTATTTACTTCAATTATATAACCTTCTTTTTTCAAGCTATATCTAGCTCCGCGAATTCTTGACAAGAAAATTGTATCAGTGTTAGTTTCGTATTTCATTATTCGTTGTGATTCAGACAAATTAAAAACCTTCACTATCTTTTGAGTAAGTTCATTTGCTGAATATGTATTACCATCTCTTAATTCATCAAGATATGGTATTAACAGTTCTTTAATTGTAGGTATTGTTTTTGCAATATCTTTACTATATTCATTACTTATATTTTCAAATTTATTTTCATGCAAAACTTGCTTAGTTTCTGTTTCATTTTCAGGCATTCCGTTATCTTTCACCCATTTTTTTATTTCATTCATGGATAAACCCATTTCTCTAAAGTCTTTCAAGAAACTTAGTATTCTTATAGATTCGTTATTGTACATCTTTTTATTATTAACTTTTTCAAACGGAATATAATCTTTAAACGCTTTTATCCATCTTCTTCCGTTTCCTTCAGACCATCCCACTTTTTCAGACATTTTTGTTTGTGTAAATAACTTGTTTTTGGTCAATGATCATCCCTCCACATTATTAAAGTTCTAAATATAAATCCGTTACACTTATTTTTTCTGTGCTGTTGCAGTATTTCTTTAAAACAGATCATATCTGCTGTTAGTATTGATATACCATATTTTTAAGTCCAACAAGATATTTTACACTCTCCGATTCTGCAATTGTTCCTTTCATTTTTTTCTTTCAGTATAATCTAAACACTAATAATTACTTACTACTTCACCTTCCAAGATTATTCGATTAAATTTTGAAACAGGAATAGCAACAATCCCCAATTTCTCAGACTGCTCTAATAACTTGTACTCACCATTGTCTGTGTAAATCATGTAGTCTACTTTCTTTGCATTTGGGCTTGCGACAACTGTTGCTCCCATTTCTCCGAGTAATCTACTGACAATAGCTTGTACTCTCAACTTTAGGCAAGATATATTCACTTTTTTACCTTCAAACTCACGTAGTAACTTATAGGGAGATTGTTTATGTGAAGACATTGGTAACTCAGAAATGATAGAAGACTCTATAGGTTTTTGCTTATTTTCTTTAATTGCTAAATCTTGAAACACAATATCAATAAACCAATTATCTTCATACATTGGTACATCTAGTTCTATTGCTTTGTTTATTTTATTTGCTCCAACTTTTTCACCACAAATTAAATAGTCCGTTTTCTTATTTACGTTATTACCAACTGATGCTCCACAGCAAACTGCTATTTCTTGCATTAAAACTCTTGGGAACTGTGAAGCTCCTGTGAACACAAGGTGCTTCCCCTTAAACACTTCTGAATCACCTTTTATTTTCAATCCTTGTTCTAGAAAAGACTTCGCAGATGATTTTAAGTTTTTAGGCGACGTTTTATATAAAGGCAACCATTGATTAGGTTGAGTTGCTTCTAATACCTTAAATAACACATGTGCATCATCTATTGCAGTATGTGCATTACCTCTTTCAATTTCAAAATAGTTTACCAAGTAGTCTAGTGAATAACTAAATAAATATGGACATGCTCTTTTAATCGCCCTAATTGAATCATAAAAAGTGTTTTCTTCACTTATCCAATTATAATGAACCAAAAACTTTCTATCGAATGATGCATTATGTGCAATAATGGGATAAGGATAATTTGTAACAAAGCTTTGGAATTTTGCGATATAGTGTTTATTTTCACTAATACACGAATAACCTGCACCCATACCTTCATGAATCACATTTTCATCTTCTATTTCACCTAAGTGAAGTAAATCAACTATTTCACCATTTTCAATCGCTAAAACTGCTACCTCATAGATTCGATCTTCTACTTGGAAGCCACCTGTTTCAATATCAAGAAGTAACTGCCTCTCCATCTAATAGCACCTCTCCAATATCATATTTGTATGTCATCAACACATAACTCTGCATATCCTCCCACTCTTCGAATATTAGAGAACTATCTGCAAACTTTAAATTCCACGAAGAGCTATAAACTTCTTTTCTAATCTGATATGCCCCAGTGGCTTTGCCTGTTTTATTACGCACATTGTCGTACACTAAAACACCGCTATCAATATTAATATATTGATAGCGGGCAACTTCAACACCATCTTGTTGTAAGATGATTGTTGCATTAGTTTTAATATTATGAAATACCAACTCTTCAAACGGATATAAACCCATAGAGCTCCAATTTTTCTTTCCTTTTTCTAAGTAAGAGTTAAGTCTTTCAGTGTTATAAAATCCTAAAATATAAACCCAATCCTCTACGACATTCAAAATAGCACTATCTAATTCGTTGATTCTTTCCAGTAACATCTCAATCCCCCCTAAAGAAATACTTGCTGTTTTCAATAACATCTTCCAATAACAAAAATATTAACATGTAGTTTATCCTAATAAATTATCAATATCTGCGCTGATATCGCTTTATTTTTCGTTTGATATAAGTGTAACGGGCAGCTTGTACACTTCATTCTTATTAAAACACAATTCTACAATTAGTTATGAAGTCCTCTATTTTTGTTAATCGATTCCAAATAACAATAGAAATCCTAATCTAATAAAAAATATATATGCTATCATAACGTCTTTCAATAACAAAAAAGGCACCTCCCTCCAAGCTTGTCGTTAAACAATACTTGTCAGAAAGTACCTATTTTGAATGTCATTAAATAAAGGGTTAAGTTTCAGGATGTATGTCACAACAAACGTGATTTTCACGTTAACACCTTACTACCAAAACCTTCTAACCCCTTGCGTGCAAAGCTCCTAGATAAAACGAACTTATTCTCCTGCGTTGTGATACACATCTTGAACATCGTCATCGTCTTCGAGCATGTCAATCATTTTTTCAAACTTCTCTTCATTCTCTTCACTAATCTCAGTATACATCGTAGGGATCATTTCGATTTCCGCAGAAATAAATTCAATACCTTCAGCTTCAAGAGACTCCTTAACTTGTAAGAAATCTACTGCAGCTGTCACAATTTCGAATCCTTCGTCTGTTGATTGGATATCTTCCGCGCCTGCTTCAAGTGCCGCCATCATTACTGTATCTTCGTCCGTGTCGTCCGTTCGTTCAATAAACAAACGACCTTTACGTTCAAACATATAGCCAACAGAGCCACTCTCACCGAGATTTCCTCCATTTTTACTGAAGGCCAAGCGAATATTTGATGCGGTACGGTTTCTATTCTCAGTTAAACAGAATACAAGAACTGCAACTCCACCTGGACCGTATCCTTCGTAAATCACATCGTCGTAATTTTCCTCTGAACCCGAACCTGAAGATTTGTCAATTGCACGTTTTATAATATCATTAGGAACATTTACGCTTTTTGCTTTTTCAATGGCTAGCCGAAGTCCAGGGTTCATTTCTGGATCCGGTCCGCCTGATTTAGCTGCAACAAATATTTCTTTTGACATTTTCTGAAAAACTTGACCGCGCTTTGCATCTTGCGCACCTTTGCGGTTTTTAATATTATTCCATTTGGAATGCCCTGCCATAATGTAACCCCCTAATTTTTCATCCGTTCTACATTATACCATAATTTCGGCCAATGTGAGAGCGCAGATTCTGTAAAGGGGATTAGTTTATTTACTTGTTTCTCCTTGCTCTTATCAGACAATGTAAAGAAATGAAGCCATTCACGAAGCAGCTCATTTGGAAAGAGCAACAGCGATTTTGAAGACCATTTCAGTTTTTGCAAGGATGGTTGTTCATTTAACAAAAACTCAATATCATAGTCGATGTGCGGCAGTACTCGGTGAATCCACAATGCAATTTCTGTTCCAGCAGGACCAGTACTAGCTAAATCAAAGTCAATCAATCGAATAATCCCGTCTTTATCTCTAAGAATATTATGGTGAACAACATCTCCGTGAAGCAGTGTGCCATCCAAGTTGTCTTCATAGGATTTCTTTATGATATTTAATGCATTTGTAGCATAAAACAGTAATTCTTTAACATGACTTTCCCCAATGTATAGTTCACAACTCGAACTGATCGTCTGAAAACGAGCAATACGCTCTTGCCACTTCTCTATAAGTGGATAAGTGTGCAAATATACGGATGCTGGCCAATCCACACGAGTTTTCGTTTCATGAAGTTCGTTTAAAGCGGCAAGCGAATCGGTTCTGTCTGCCCTTTTTTTGAAATTAACCGGACGCACACCCTCTAGCCATGGCTGAATGAATGTTAAATTATCATCCGTTAGTAAAACAGGAACAATATGAGGGTATGCAACCGAGTCAAGCTCCTTATGGATGTGCCGCACTTTCACAGCAGTTGAAGAAGATTGATAATGCTTAACGGAATAACTCTTCCCACCTTGTTCTAATTTCCAGACGTTGTCCTTAATTTTCTCTAGTTTCCCGTCTGTAATCATGCGCCGCTCAGTATGAACCGAACCAGTTTTGCCCCCGTTGATGTTGGGGATTCATATGGTACGGCATCGGTTGATTACATGCACTACAGTGATTGATTGGCTCTGCCATATTCATTGGCATTGGCATTGGCATTTGCATTTGCATCGGATGGTATCTGCCACATCCGCAATTCGTTGTTGGTGAACACCCGCAACCTGACGGAGGATACTGCATTGGTTGTTGTTGCATTCCTTCCATTGGCATTGGATGATATCTACCACACCCGCAATTCGTTGTTGGTGAACACCCACAACCTGGCGGAGGATACTGCATTGGTTGTTGTTGCATTGGTTGTTGCTGTATTCCCTCCATCGGCATCGCCTGTGGGTAAGGCATTGGTTGTGGATATGGAATGGGTTGTTGTTGCTGCATAAACGGACTTTCATCTGATGTCGATTCAAGATTCATTGATGGTGATTCATCAAATAAAATATCCGGTGATTCGAGTAATTGCCAACCCGATGGTAAGGTATTTTCTACCGGCATTGGCTTTGGTATCGGCGTATGTTCAGGACGTTTAAGTGGTGTTTTGTCATCAATTCCCAAAACCGGTTTTGAAGGTGCAGGCGGCATCGGACTTGGCATAGGCGTCGGCGGCATAGGGACATGAGGTGCCTGACCAGGATGCATAAATGGATAACAATCCGCATCGAAAATCGGCATCCACCCACATGGAATTGCAAACACTGGGTGCATATGAGGCTGCATTGGCATTGGCATCGGCATTTGGTGAGCTGGTGGCATTGGTGGTGCCACTGGCGGTGTTGGCGGTGTTGGTTTTGGTAAAACAGGCGTTTCTGGCTTTGGTGCCGGTTTAACTGATGGCTTCGGCGTTGGTTTTGCTGGTGGTGTCGGTTTAGCTGGCGGTTTTTGTTCTTGTGGTAGCGTATGAGTAGGTTTATTATGTTTAACCGGTTCTTTTTCTTTACCCCCAGAATGCTTTGCAGGCAAGAATATTTTCATGCCCGGCACAATATAATCTGGGTTTGCGAGATGTGCATTGACCCTTTTCAACTCTTCAAACGGGATCCCGTATTGTCTTGAAATTTTCCATAACGTATCCCCTCTAACAACAACATGAACTTCCACTTAACATATTCCCCCTTCATCATATCCATCGTATGACCGAATGCCCCACCTTGTGACGCAATTTTTCACGGGACATTCCCTCTTGCCATTTATATGCGATTGGGGTTATTTTATGATTGAAATATTCATAAAAATTTCAATAAAAAAAGCCGTACGTCCTTCTATTAAGGGCGTGTCGGCAATTGACCATATGTAAAATAACTTCCAAAAGAACGAACAATACAATTAAGAGATGCAAGTTCTTCCATAGCACCAATCATCATTGGATGATCCTCTGTTTCCTGAACATCGATAATGAAAAAATAATTTCCAAGACCTGTTTTCAAGGGCCTTGATTCAATTTTACTCAAATTGAGCTTGCGCCATGCAAAAACAGAAAGAATTTGGTGAAGTCCTCCGGAACGGTCACCTTCAGGTAGTTTAACCATTAGTGTTGTTTTCTTCGTCTCCGAATGGTTTTTCTTTTCTAAAACGCCTTTACGAAGAGAGAGCACAACAAATCTCGTATGATTGTAGTGAAAATCATGAATGTTTTCCTCTACGATATGTAACCCATACTTCTCTGCAGCAAGTCTATTTCCAACTGCAGCAATTTTTTCATCCGGATTGTCCGAAATGTATTTTGCAGCTGCCGATGTTGACGTTGTTTGGATAAGTGGTATTTTACGAAATTGATATATTAAATATTTATGGCATTGGGCAAGAGCGTGTGGATGGGATTGAATGGATTTCAATTCATCGATATTATCTTTTTGTTTTTGATTCACCATAAGATGTTGTTCAATTGGCGTTGAAATTTCAGCATTGATAAAAAGATCTTCCCCTTGAACCATATAATCGATTGTTAAAGGAACGGAACCTTCCAGTGCATTTTCCAACGGTACAACGGCATAAGCAACTTTCCCACTCACTACGGCTTCAATACAATCCGGGATTGTTGGGTGTGGCAATAAACCTGACTTCTCAAACAATAAACTTGCTGCTACATGTGTAAATGTCGCTTCAGGTCCTAAATAAGCGACAGAAGGTGAAAACTTCCGTTCTTCCAAAATTATTCCTCCTAATTTAGAGGGCTCCTGAACTTACCAAAGTAACCGAATCAACAAAGTCAGGTGATTTGAGTCGTTGCAGGAACTCCTCCATTTTAATTGGCATTTCAGTCACATCAAGTGATAACGTAATATTTGCTCTACCTTGCACAGGAATCGTTTGATGGATTGTAAGGACATTACATTTACCTTCTGAAACGATTGTGAGTAGAGTCGCAAGAGAACCTTTACGATCTTCAAGTTGAATGAAAATCGTCAGTACTCGTTCTCTAGCAATTGACTCAAAAGGAAATACGGTATCCCGGTATTTATAAAATGCACTGCGTGATAACCCAACTCTTTTTGCGGCTTCTTGAATTGTTTTTTCATCGCCGCTTGATAAAAGCCGCTTAGCCTCAATCGTTTTTTGCATAGACTCTGTGAGAACATCTTCACGGACTAAGTAAAAACGACCTTCACCTAATTGCTTCATACGATTTCCCCCTTTAAGGCGGTCTGTCCTAGTTGACATTACTCAAGGAATTCAAATTCGAATTCAAGTATCCGAACAGTATCTCCATCCTTAGCACCGCGTTCACGAAGTGCATCGTCAATACCCATACCTCGCATTTGACGCGCAAACTTTCGAACAGATGCGTCGAAATTGAAATCTGTCATTTTAAATAGTCGTTCAAGTGTATATCCAGATAATACAAATGCTCCGTCATCTTCACGGGTAATTTTGAAATCTGCATCATCGCCTTCATATTTATAAAGAACAGAAACTTCCTCGTCGTCTTTGATTTCATAAAGAGGGAATTCTGGTGTGACTTCAAGTAAATCAGCTACAGAATATAATAAAGCGTCAAGTCCTTTTCTCGTAAGTGCTGATATTGGGAAAATTAACGCGTCACTATCGCCCAGTTGCTCTTTGAAAAGCTCTAAATTATCTTCCGAATCAGGCATGTCCATTTTGTTTGCAACGATGATTTGAGGACGTTCCAACAATCGCATATTATATTGTTCCAGTTCCTCATTTATTGTTACAAAGTCTTCGTACGGATCGCGTCCTTCAAGTCCAGACATATCAATGACGTGTAAAATAACACGTGTACGTTCGATATGACGTAGAAATTGGTGACCAAGTCCAATTCCAGCATGAGCACCTTCAATTAGCCCTGGAAGATCTGCAAGGGCGAATCCACGACCATCTTCTATTTCAACCATTCCAAGATTTGGAACGAGTGTTGTAAAATGATAATCCGCGATTTTTGGTTTCGCAGCGGAAACAACTGATAGCAATGTTGACTTCCCAACGCTTGGGAATCCTACGAGTCCTGCATCAGCGAGCACTTTTAGTTCAAGCACAATTTCTAGTTCAAAACCTGGTTCTCCCATTTCGGACAATTCAGGTGCTGGGTTTTGTGGTGAAACAAAACGACTATTCCCACGTCCCCCACGACCTCCTTTAGCAATTATAGCTGTTTGGCCATTCTCAACTAAATCGGCAATGACACGACCGTCTTCAGCTGACGTTACGACCGTACCTGGTGGAACTTTGACAACCATATCATCGGCACTTCGACCGTGCATGTTCTTACTTCCACCATGTTCACCGCGTGGAGCTTTAAAGTGACGTTGGTAACGAAAATCCATTAACGTCCGTAAACCTTCGTCTACAATAAATACAACGTTTGCTCCTCTACCACCATCACCGCCAGATGGACCTCCATAAGCGATATACTTTTCCCGACGGAATGCAACGATACCATTTCCACCGTCACCACCTTTTACAAAAACCTTTACGTGATCGACAAACATTTAACTTCCTCCTAATTACCACTTATCTTTAATACGTATACATTATCCGCCAGAACCGCTTCCGCAAAAAAGTTGTTTCCTGTAGTCGGAAGTTCTTGATTGACATTCATTGAACCGCTGATTGTAAGAGTTATTGACCAATCTGAAGGTCCAGCAAGAACCTCGAATCCAATTTCATATTCACTTAACGGATCGAGACGGTCTACTAAATCTTGAAAAAAAGTATCTAAAAATGTTCTGAGCTCTAGATCATTTACTTTACGTGTTCCAGTTTCAATCGACATTGAATAAGTTGTTTGAAAAAAAGGATACATCCAACGGAATGTATTTAGCCAAACATTCGTTGCAGGAAGACCTAGTTTACTAAGCATTGACAACTGTTTAATTTTATTTGAAACTTTTAGGATGGCTTGTTTCGATTCGGGCATTTTTCCTAATTCAATGTACATTAAAACAAGTTGAAGTTCATTTAAAAAGTCATGACGTGAAAATTCCAGCACTTCGGATACTGTCAGCTCCGCCTTTTTCACAACCCTCACTCCAATGCAATTTACATAAGAACAGTATAGCATTTTTACACCTTTTAACGCTAAAATTAAAAAAAGAACTGCAAATTACATGCAGTCCTTCTCATTAGTGATTACGCTTCTTTTACTTCAGAGTAAACACTAACTTTCTTTTTATCGCGACCTAGACGTTCAAAACGTACTACGCCGTCGATTTTAGCAAAAAGTGTATCATCACTTCCGCGACCTACGTTTTCACCTGGGTGAATTTTAGTTCCGCGTTGACGATAAAGGATTGAACCACCTGTAACAAATTGTCCGTCAGAGCGTTTTGCTCCAAGACGTTGTGCGTGAGAGTCACGACCGTTTCTAGTTGACCCAACACCTTTTTTCGATGCGAAGAACTGGAGATCTAAACGTAACATTGTGTGCCACCTCCTACTTTTATAAGATAATTTATATAGTGCCCATCATTTTAGGAATAATAATGTCATCCTTACAGATTAACTTCACTAATGATTACTTTAGTGAACGGCTGACGATGACCTAATTTTCGCTTGTAATTCTTTTTAGGTTTGTATTTGAAAACTGTAATTTTTTTAGCGCGGCCTTGTTCAACAACTTTCGCTGTGACAGAAGCTCCTTCCACGAATGGAACGCCTACTTTTACATCGTCTCCACCTACGAATAGCACTTTGTCGAAAGTGACGATTTCGCCAACTTCAGTTGCTACTTTCTCGATATAAACTTCCTGGCCTGCAACAACTTTAAGTTGTTTTCCACCAGTTTCTATAATTGCGTACATACTTGCACCTCCTCTTATACTCAGACTCGCCTTATTAGGTGATCCCATAGGATTCTTAGACCTTTTCAGTGCGGTTGCAGCACGGGTGCGCTACAAACATTAACTATTGAATTCTAACACGTAAAACTTAAATCGTCAACCTCTTTAGCTTTACATCTAAATAGGCTTGTTCGTATTTTCTAAATCGAAACGCGGCTATATTTTGAACCAATAAAAAAACGGTTAGTAATAGATATGGAATTGTTGTTGGAATACGAGTAGCCATCAACAATATCGCAACGATTAGAAACAGGATTGAAAAAACCAACATACGATTTCGTGTGCTATGCTCACTGCCTTTTGTCTCAAAAATAGCAGCCAAAGCCTGTCCACCGTCCAAAGGTAAAATCGGAAGAAGATTTATGATGAGTAAGACTACTTGAATTCGAATAAACAGTACATCTCCTGGAAATGAAAAACTCAGTGCAATTAAAAGTAAAAGGGCTGTGGCTATTGGACCACCCATCGCAACAAGGATACGGTCCTTCTTCGGTGCCAACAGCCGCCCTGGAATAACTAACTCCCCACCATACGGCATAATTGTACAGGATCTTACACGCATTCCCGTAATTCTTGCCGCTATAAGATGTCCAAATTCATGCAAAAGAAGTGAAATAAAAATGAGTGCATAAAGAGAAAAACCGCCTGTAATCATAAGAAATAAAAAAACGGGTATCAGCACCGGATGAAGACGAAATTTCATAGGCTCATTCCGATGTACCCGAGAGATATGCAGGCAGTAGTGAAGAATCTAATCGTACGCCATTTTGCCTTACTTTAAGAAACATAGCGCTATCATCATTCATGAGTGCCAATACGTCGCCTTTTTTCACAGTTGTATAGGGAAGTTTGGAAAAAGTACCGACAAATCCGTAGGTCACTTCATCCCCTTCGTCATAGAGCACAGTTACTGTCTTTCCAGTTCTCCGCGTAAAGCCCGTGAATATGATTAATCCGTTTCCTCTTGCGTGAATGGCTAGTGGAGTCGAATAGGATACTAGAACGCCGTCCCTATAAGGTTGCATGGATTCATAAGCGGCAAGTGCCACTATGTCTTTATTGGCTGTTACCATAATTGTTTCTTCATTTGGATCTTTGATAATCGTAGCCACCCATTTTTTCATCACTAAAAAATCATCACCGGTTGTGACGTATTGTGTAACTGGCTTTTCAATCACGCCGGCTATTTCTAGTTGTGCAACACCAATAACTGTGAGCGTCAACATACATGCCCACACCCATTTCGTTCGCCATTTCATGCCACCACTCCACCCGTTTTTTTTAGTATATGTTGAGTATGTGGGGAATAGTATTTAGATTGTTCTTAAACAAAAAAACTTGGTTGAATATTATATGATGTTGGTGGAATGGAAATTCACAAGTATCACTTTCTTGAATATATACAAGGCAAAAGAATCCTGCTGCAACCCGCTGATTTCCGTTCCAAGCGGACGCGTTCCACGGGGCGGGCGGTTAGCCTCCTCGGTCGCTAACGCTCCACTGCGGGGTCTAACCTGTCCCGCTAATCCCGCTGGAGTCGCCGCTCTGCACTCCAATCAGCTAAAGTTTTTGGGAAGAATAAGTTCTTAATAAAAACTATTCCTTTAAGATATTTAATCCCACTTCCAGAAAACCACTAAAAGTTTTCCTCTATTTTCATAGTGCAATCTTAGTGGATTGAAGTGCAAGGCAGTCTAAAACCACGACGTCCTGTCGTAACGACTGCATGACCCACTTCGTGTGGGCCCGCGGCTAAAGATGACTCCGTGAGGATTAGCGTCCGCCTGGAACGGGATAATTGAAATCCTTATTTGAAAAAACAAAAAAACTCTCGATGTGTATAGACACAATGAGAGTTTAATAATTATTTTGCGAAGATTGATTTAATTTTTCCGAAGAATCCAGGTTTTCCAGTTTCCAAAGACATTAGTGGAACGGATTCGCCTAAAATTCTGCGTGCAATGTTTCGATACCCAATTGCTGCAGGGTTCGTTGGATCCATAACGACAGGTTCGCCTTTGTTTGAAGAAGAAATGACGTTTTCGTCGTCTAGAATGATACCAAGTAAATCAATCGACAAATGAGTTGTTATATCATTTACATCAAGTGCATCACCACTTGAAACAAGACGTCGTCTAATACGGTTAATAATGAGTTTTGGTGGTTCTATATCTTCTTGTTCAAGTAGACCGATGATACGATCCGCATCTCGAACAGCGGAGATTTCAGGTGTTGTAACTACAATTGCACGATCTGCCCCGGCAACCGCATTTTTATATCCTTGTTCAATGCCCGCTGGACAATCTATCAATACATAATCATAGTCTCTTTTTAAATCTGTAATTAGTATTTTCATTTGTTCAGCATTGATGGCATTTTTATCCGTTGTTTGTGAAGCAGGTAATAAAAAAAGTCCATTTTCGAATCGTTTATCTTTCACGAGTGCTTGATGTACTTTGCATCGACCTTCAATGACGTCTACTAAATCATAAATAATTCGGTTTTCAAGACCAAGAATTACATCAAGATTTCGAAGTCCGATATCGGTATCGACAAGACATACTTTTTTCCCTTGTAGAGCCAATGCAGTCCCAAGGTTTGCGGTTGTTGTTGTTTTACCAACTCCGCCTTTTCCGGATGTTATTACAATAGCTTCTCCCACATTAGCTTCCTCCTTTAAATGATGACAATCCCGGTCGAAGATTTCTAAGTTCTTGCAACCGGTCGATTGCGATAAAGCCATTTGAATGCAAATAAGCACATTCCATTTCTGGGTGTTCAGATAGAATTGTCAATTCATCGGTCATAAGTTCGATTTTATCAGCAATCATTAAATGAGTAGCTTCAAGCCATGATGCGGCGATAACCGACTCTGTATTCCCTTTCGAACCCGCATGGGCGATTCCTTTTAGTCGTCCCAAAACGTAAATACTACCGGCGGCGACGACACGCGCATTTGGATTTACATCGCCAATAATAACGAGATCTCCTTCTGCTGTAATAACTTGTCCAGAACGGACAATACCTATATACGTTTCAGATTGGTTTTCAAGTATATGTCGATTGCACTCTTCCATTGTTATGACATCGCTTTGTATTTTTGAGACGCGTAAATTTGGAGAGGCATGAATAATATTCATAATTTCTTTCAACTCTGCTTCATCGCAATAGCGGTTTCCTGTATGTACTTGCACTTTTGCAAGACCCTCAAGACCGTCTTCAGCAACCTTTTGCTCGAGTTCAGTAATCAAATCAGAGTAGGCACATTTATCATCAAGCCGGAGAACAAGTCCATCCTTCGTTCCTTTGATCATCACAAATTGCTGTTTCGTCATTGTCGTCACCTCGCATCCCCTTCACCTACAAAGATTCTCTCGTTACCTTAAAAACTCTTTTATTAATAACAGCTTTGAAGATCCAACCAAACATAACTATAAATAAAGAATTAGCAATTAGTGTTGGAATAAGCCTTCCGGTAAGAAATTCTTCCGATCCAATCGAAGTAAGTGATATTAAACTTGCAAATAAATACGATAAGATTTCAAGAAGTGCAACAAGGAATAAACACAAGATCATCACAATTACAATATGACGATGAATTCTGCGAATAATCGTAGCTGCGATAAAACAAATCAATGGATATAGAAAAGCATATAGTCCAATAATATCAATGTAGAACATATCATACAAGAGGCCAAATACAATTCCGTAAAGGATTGCGCGCTGACGGCTGTAATAAACAGCAACAAATATTAAAAATACGATGACAAAACGAGGGACTAAAGTATACAGCGCCCCATTAATTTCAATCGGTGAGAATAAACTAAATATAGGTTCTAGAAAAAATAGTAAAATAGCAATAAGAGGGATGATAGACCGAATCATGATCCATTCTCCCCCTCCGCACCAATCGTTTCATCTGTTCCGCCACCATCAGAACCATCCACTTGTATTGAACTGCGTTTAGCAATGATGACGTGATCGAGCATTGAGAATTCCGCGGCAGGACGAATATAAGCCAAAGTTGTTAATCCGTGATCATCTGTCGATACCTCTGTTACTTCTCCGATTGGAAGTCCTGCAGGGAATACACCACCGAGTCCTGAAGAAATCACTTTTTGGCCAGGCTCAACTTTGAAACTTGAATCGATACGCTTCATAATTAGTTCGCTACGCGACGGGTCAAACCCTTCTATCAAACCAAAAGCAGGTGCATCGCCTGGAATTACCGCAGACACACGGAGCTCACGATTTTCAGTAGACAATAATTCTACAGTTGAAGTGAACGGTGTGACAAGAACAACCTTCCCAATAAGACCATGCGCTGTCAATACCGCCATATTACGTTCAATACCGTGCAAACTTCCTTTATCAATAATAATTTTCATTTCCCATTGATCTGGATTTCTAGCAATAACCGTTGCATGAATTGGCTCGTATTCTCGAAGATTTTCTTCTTTGCCAATTATATCAAGCAATCGTTTATTTTCTGATTGAATGTCAATCAGTTCCGATTGACTTGTTGCATATTCACTCAGGCGCATTTTCAACACCTTATTTTCTTCATATGTATTCAAAATCCCATCGATGTTTCCGAAAATACCGGTTATGTAATGCGTCGGCTTGGAGAATATAGATTGTCCAAAGCCGACGACGTCTTTTACAATTTGTTCAGGAAGAGAGGCGTTATGCCGGTCCTTCAGGGAGAAGGATATTAAAGCAACTAAGGCGATAACGCCAACGAGCAGTAATATCAATCGTTTATTAGAAAAAAATCGCGGCATTGCCCGTATCCTCCCTCATTATCTTTTTGTTTGCATTTTTTTAATTAAATCAAAGTTATCAAGCGCCTTACCTGTTCCAATCGCTACACAATCGAGTGGGTCTTCAGCAATAAAGACGGGCATATTTGTTTCATCCGAAATTACTTTATCTAAATTATTTAGTAAAGCACCACCGCCTGTTAGAACAATACCACGTTCCATAACATCCGATGATAATTCCGGTGGAGTTGTTTCAAGAGTTTTCTTCACGCCATCAATGATTTGCGTAATGGATTCGCGAAGTGCTTCTGCAATTTCTTCAGATGTAATTTCAAGAGTTTTTGGAAGTCCTGTTAATAGATCGCGTCCACGGATTTCCATTTTCTGAATTTCACCAACAACTTTAGCAGAACCAATTTCAATTTTAATGGCTTCCGCTGTGCGCTCACCAATTGTTAAATTGTATGTTTTGCGAATATATGTCGTAATCGATGCATCCATTGTATCTCCGCCTACACGAATCGACTCGCTTGTTACAATCCCTCCAAGAGAGATCACAGCAACCTCTGTAGTTCCTCCGCCTATATCGACGACCATGCTTCCAGTAGGTTCCCAAACGGGTAGATTGGCTCCTATTGCAGCTGCAAAGGGCTCTTCAATTGTAAATGCATCTTTAGCTCCAGCAAGACGTGTTGCATCTGTAACTGCGCGTTGCTCGACCGATGTAATGCCGTAAGGAACACATACCATAACATTTGGCTTCTTAAATGTGCCACCAGATGCTTTCATAGCTTCTTTCATGTAATGCTCAATCATTGCTGTTGTGATTTCAAAATCAGCAATGACACCATCTTTCATTGGACGAGTTGCAACAATTGAACCCGGTGTACGGCCAATCATATTTCGAGCAGCAGATCCGACTGCAACGATTTCACCTGTATTTATATTTTTTGCTACTACTGAGGGTTCCCGAAGGACAATACCCTTGCCTTTAATAAAAACCAATGTATTTGCTGTGCCGAGATCAATCCCGACATCTTTAGCTCCAAATCCAAACAAATGTGTTCTTCCTTTCTATACAACCGCTTAATTACGGTGTTCATCAAATCCTACACCACAGTATAGCGGATTTGCAAAGAAATATAAAGAGTCACATATACCCTTTTTCTTTTAGGCTAATGAATTTATGATCTCCGATTATGATGTGATCAAGAAGTTCTATGCCCATAATCGACCCTGCTTCTATTAATCTTTTCGTAACTTCGATGTCTTCTGGTGATGGGGAGGGGTTGCCTGAAGGATGATTATGTGCACAGACAATCGAGGCCGCGGAACGTTTTACAGCTTCCCGGAAAATGTCACGCGGATGGACAATCGAAGAGTTTAAACTTCCTATGAATAAAGTTTGTTTATGCATGATTTCATTTTTCACATTGAGAAATAAAACGACAAAATGTTCTTGACTTAACGATGACATATCCGTCATTAAATAGGCTGCCGCGTCTTCAGGCGAACGAATTGTGTATCTCCCTTCCGAATGTTTCCGGTAAATTCGTTTGCCTAGTTCTGCTGCCGCTAGAAGCTGGACGGCCTTTGCCTCACCTATTCCGTTGACGGTCATAAATTCTTCTATTGTCGCATTTTTTAAATCCTGGATTTTATCAAAAGAAGAAAGGACTCGATTCGCAAGAACTAAAACGGATTCATTTTTAGTTCCTGTTCTAAGAAGAATGGCTATAAGTTCCTGATTCGAAAGACTTTCCGCACCTTGACGAATGAGTCGTTCACGTGGCCTATCCGCCAATTGCACATCGCGAATCATCATTCCAGACTGGAGGTCAACTGTCATTTTCCACAGCACCTCCTACCAAAGAAAGAATTTCGAGCTCCAATAACTTTTTAGTCAGTGCTGCAATCGGCAGTCCCATTACGGAGTAATAATCACCGTTTATCCGTTCCACAAATAATGCACCACTCGATTGAATCCCATATGCACCAGCCTTATCCAGTGGATCGCCGGTCGTAACCGACATATCAATCAAGTCGTCGCTTAGTTCATAAAACGTGACTTTCGTAATATTCGAAAAGGTAATGAGTTCACCATCAAAGAATATTGCAACAGCAGTAATAACAGAATGAGATTGTCCAGATAAAGCTCTCAAAAACTGCTTTGCCTCGAGAGCATCCACTGGTTTTGAAAAAATCCGATTTTCTAGAACAACGATTGTATCCGCGCCAATAATAACTGCATCCGGATTTTCTTCAGCCACGCTCAACGTTTTCGATGTTGCGAGCGACTCTGCGTATTCCACTGGACTCCCTTTTCCGGTATATTCGTGTTCAGGATAATTGCTGTTTACAACAGTAAACGGAACGTCTAGTAGGTCAAGCAACTTTTTTCTGCGCGGTGATCCAGAAGCAAGTATAAGCTTCTTGTTTACTTTAAATTTCAAATTAAATTCCCCCTTTCTTCGATGATAACTTATTTAAAGGGTTTTCGAAATTGAGCGTAAATCGGCATAATTTCATTTTGGGCCATTATGAGGCTTCAAAATGAGATTTTCACACATTCCTTCGTAGCAGAATAATGGGATAAGAGCTGTAAGCGAATGAGTCGCATATCGCTTGTATACTTAGTTACAGCATCTACATTTCGATTGAATTCACCCGAAGTGATGTCCGTTTTATCTGCATCTGAAATCTTTATTTTGGTTGCATCGGTTTCACTCAGGATATCTTGTATTTTTCCAGCTCCAAGTGCAACACAAGCTGATGTGTCTACAATAAGTCTTTTTCGAAAAGTCTCTGGAATTTCAACATTCATCAGTTCCGCTTCACTTAATCCAACAGCGGACCAAACATAATACTGACCATCGGCTTTAATAATTGCGGTAGAAGTGAGAGAAGGATCCTCCGAAATAAATGCAGTAGCAGATAATTGCGTTGTGAATACGCCGTGTTGTCTTGCAAACAATTGAATAGAACCCGCACTCGGTAGAGTAGGTACTTCAGAATCTATCGGCGCAGGTCCTGTCGTCGGAACTTCTGTTTCTGTTTCCTTATCTTTAACAATATCCTTAGGAGTTTTATCACCTGTTGTAATAAGAATTAATGCGATAAGTGAAACGGCCGCTACCCCAATGAGCACTCCGTGAAGCATTGCCATAATTACAGTCTTATTTGAATACCTTTTTCCGAATTTCATTCTCGTCCACCCCGTTTTATTTAACCGTAGCAGACGCGAAATGAAAAAAAGCAAGACGTGTGTCGTCTCGCTCAAGAAAATTTATCGACTCAAATAAATAAGTTTCCATACCATGCGACAAAATCAGCACCCCAGAAATAAGCAATGACTGCAGCGATTGCAATCGAAGGACCAAACGGGACAGGCGTTTTCCGACCTTTCCCACTTCTTTTTAAGATAATCAAACCAATAATGGACCCAATCAGTGCTGCGAGAAATAATGTCAACAAGGTATTTAAGGTACCAAGAACTAAGCCAATCACAAAGAACAGCTTTATGTCCCCGCCCCCCATTCCACCTTTCGACACGACGGCAATTAAATAAAGGACGCCAAAACCTATCACAGCGCCTAGTAAACTGTCCCACCACGGAGAAAGCGGCACAAGTAACCTAAGTCCTAACAACACGACAGCGAAAGGCAGAAGCACCTTGTCCGGGATGAGCATATATGCGATATCTGAAACAGTAATGATGATTAGTAAGGATATAAATAAAAGTGCAACGATCAGTTCCATACTAAAACCAAGCATATAGTATGAAAATGCAAACAAAACACCCGTCAGAAATTCCATTGACGGATAGATGAAACTAATTTCCGTTTTACATTTCCGACATTTCCCGCGAAGAAATACGTATGAAAAGACTGGGACCAAATCGAGAACTCCCAAATTCCGAGAACATACCGTACAATGCGACGGAGGTGAAACGATCGACTCTTTTTTCGGAACCCGTAAACCAACTACATTGAAAAATGAACCGAAAACGATGCCGTATAGAAAAAACATAAGTATGTACATATATTCCATGTAATCTCTCCTTAATGTTCACATATTTTCACTTCGTGCATTATTGAATCCATTTATTGTAATGAACCTTTAATAGAATGCAAAACAAACAAAAAACCAACATCGCCACAAGTTAGTTTTAAACTAATTTGGATTTTACGTACTGATAAAAGATGATACAAGACTATTCAACTAGTTCTTCTGAGTAAAAGGTAGTCAATTGAACACTTACTAAAATCTCTTCCAGGGGCTCTATTTTCATCAGGTCCACTTCACCATTTTGAATGAATTCCACAGTATCAATTCGAATCACACGTTCAATTGACTCAATTTCCTCTAGGAATCTAAGTAAATGATCATAGTTAGGAACAACCATATCAATTGTAAGGGATAGAAGTTTCAATTGTTCTGGTAAAGATTCAATGTCAATCGGTGTGACAGGTTTTTCACCGTTTGTTCCCGCTGTTTCTTCTATTTCCTCAGCAACTTTTTCCTCTACCTCGGCATCCGTTGCGTTATCTTGTTCTTCTTTCTTTATCTCCTCTTCTTCAGCAGAAGTGAAATTCGTTGATTTCGCAACTTCTTCATCATAATTATTGAAAATGATGGATACAATTTTCGCTTCACTCATCAATTCAACTTCATTAATCGATCGAAGCAATGCGTCCAAATCACGGTTGATGGGCAACTTTTTCCTCAACTCAAAGTCATCTGTCTGGGCTATTTCTGTTTCGCTTAAAAGGTTAATTCGGTTTTCCAACTGATTCGTTTCATCTTTCAACTGTACTAATGCATTTTCAGTAGAAGCTTTTGCTTCGCTTTTCGGATACACACCATAATAATAAAATGCGCCCAGTAAGACAAATGCGAGAAGTCCAAGAAGAATCGGTAAGTATTTATTTTCACCAGTAGACTTCCTCATTGGACCACACCTCCAGTACGCAAATAATTCGGATCAATGACGACAGTGAACTTATTTGCAAAACGCTCAACCGCTGAAAAGGTGTTGATTATGTCCCCTTCTTCACTAGTAACTGGATCGAATGTGTTGATTTCCTCGACTTTTATATCCGTAAAATAAGAACTTCCATCCAACTCTCCCACATACGTAGCCACTTCAGCCATCGTTTCCATATCAACATCAATTGTAATTTCATTTTCCGCGAAAACAAATTCTCTTAAGTAGGATTCGTTCGTAGTATAAAGATGAATATCCTTTAGTAAAGGAGATACTAAATAGGTTTTACTTTCAATAAACCGGACAGATGTAGCAAGGTCCGCCGCCTTGGGCTGTTCCAATACCTCAACCTCTGCAGCCAATTCGTTCTTTCGTTCTTCCAACAATTGTTTCTCTGCTTGAAGACCATTCACACTTTTCATCAATGAAAAATATTGAAACAAAAGAATTATAAGAATAAGTGCGAAAAGGATTCCAGTAATTATAAAGAGCAATCGATTGTTTTCGGATTTCCGATCTATGCGTGGGAGTAGATTTATATCAGGAACCAATCGAAGCCCCCCCTTTCAGAGCAAGTCCAATAAGTGCAACATATTTCGCATTGAACTGTGGGTATCTTTTTTGAACGTACGCATCGTCAATAACCGTTAAAGGCAAATCTATAATTATTTTTATTTGTTCGGAAAAATAACGGATTTCTGGATTGTATCCCATAATAATGATCTCATCGACCGATTTCTCACCTTTATTTAAAGAGAATTTGTAAAAGTTCAAGATACGTTCTATTTCATAGATTTGTGCATTGATTTCAATCCGGTATTGTTCAACATCGCCATTATATGTATAGACATTTTCCCCATTTTTAATAGTTCCATATCGCCAATTCCGATTTGGGTGTTCGGACGGTTGATAGCGAAGAAATTCGACATTTCCATCTGTATAAATACTTATGGAAACAGCATTCATAGATAAATCGACGATCAAATACGTTCGTGCAGGTTCGAACTGAGATGTACTGTTTAAAAAACGAATATTAGACAATGCGCGCACATCCAAAACTGTCGGTTGTAACTGAACATCTTCGTACAACTGAATCAGTTTAATGCTCTCTTCAGCGGGCGCAGCAAAAATAACGGATTCCTCTTCATTTCCCTTGTGATTGTAGACATCGATTAATGGGTTTTCAAACGGTAAATGAATCGTTCGTCCAAGTTCCATTTCGACATACGCTTTCAAGCCAACAAGCGGGGTCTCTTTTGGATGATTAAACACCCGCATCATAACCGCATGGTCTGGCACAAAAAAACGCAAATCATACTTGGTAATATTCCAAGCCTTCGTAATTTCCTTCAGAACATCAAAGAAAGCCAATTCGTCTTTCACAACATCATCGACGACAATACCTGGCGCAAGCACATATTCACCCAAAACAGCCGTCTCCAAATCATCGTCAGCCAATGAAAGGGCACGAATTGCATAATCATTCACTTCCATAGTCACAACCCGATTGTTTTTTCTCCGGAACATTTAAGCACCCCCTCGTTCAATCAAAGCGTTAATTTTTTCGTTTTCCATCCCGAGAAACGAGAAGTCGTTTGCTTGGGATCGGGAACGAAAATATAAAGAAGAGACAACAGCAGCCGGGGCTGCTGTAGCGGTGATATCTTTATCCAAACAATAATAATCGACGTCCCATATAATATCAAATATTATAATGTATTAGGTTAGGGAGTAGTTATTTTCACTGTACCAGTAGAAACGTTTTTTGTGGCACTTATAGTTGCATTTGTAGCAGATATGAACTGGACTGTATTTGTACTATTAGCCGAAGTACCAGATATTGTATTGCTACCATTTGGAACTTTCGTAACTGATGCACCTAATCCTCCAGCAGTAGTTGCAAATCCACCAGCATCATCCAAGAATCCTGCAGTGATAAGTTGTACATCCGTTACGGGTGAAGCACCCCCATCAACAAAATAAAGACTCGCTGCAGCTAAGACATTTTGCCCATCTGCTTTAAGTGCATTAACTTTTGCATTAGTTATAATATTCCCGATCGCCGGTACAGCAATTGCTGCAACAATCGCCAAAATAACAATAACGGCTAGTAGTTCAATAAGCGTTAAGCCTTTTTCGTTTTTAATGTGTTTGTTGAACTTTTTTAACATGTTTATTCCTCCTGTTTTTGTTATATATTTGTGATTCTTTGTTGCTGTAATTAAAAGTGTTCTTTGGATGTATTTTTTCTTTTATTGGTGACAACAATCAGTCACTCACACAAACTGACTAACACATTTCAATAATCACCTTGTGCGAGTGACTGATGCCCCGTAATTCCGATTAGATCTGTTCATACAAGCTAAACATCGGCAACATGATTGCAATTACAATCGTTCCGACGACTACCGATAGGACTACAATCATAAGTGGTTCTATCAGAGACTTCAGTGTATCTACGGTTCGGTCTACATCCGCTTCGTAAAAGTCCGATATTTTTTCAAGCATGTAATCGAGGGAACCTGTTTGTTCTCCAATCGTTGTCATTTGCGTGACGAGCGGCGGGAATAACCAGCTTCTTTCCAAAGGTCCTGACAATGTACTCCCTTTTTCTAAACTCGACCTTGCCTCTAGTATGACTTTCCCAACGACAGGATTGTCGACTACTTTTTCAACGATTGTCAGTGCTTGTAAAATTGGAACCGAACTGCTAAAAAGAGACGATAACGTTCGGGACATCCGTGCAATCGCCGACTTTTGCAGCAACTTACCAAATATCGGCATTCTTAGGAGAAGATAATGAACTTGATAATTAATACTCTCGTTCGTTTTATACAAATACCTAAACGTAAATACACTACCTGCTACAAGTATTCCAACGAGCCACCACCATTTCTGTACGAGGTCACTCGCTGCCATGACCATCACCGTTATGAGTGGAAGTTCAGCATCAAAGTCTGCAAACATACTAACGAATGTCGGAACAATTGTGAGTAAGAGAAAGATAACTACAATGACTGTCAAAATGGATAACACAAGGGGGTACATAAGTGCCGATTGAATTTTCTTTTTCAAAGTATGTTGTTTTTCGAAATAGAAAGCAAGTCGGTCCAACGTGTCGTCTAAATTCCCAGTCGCTTCGCCAGCTCGGATCATATTTACGAACATCTGCGGAAAAACTTTAGGGTATTTTCCCGAAGCAACTGAAAACGCTGTACCTTTTCGCACATCTTCCTCGACCGCATACAGAGCATTTTTCAATGGTTTACTCGTTGTCTGTTCGGCTAATATTTTAGTCGACTCTATCAAAGTGATCCCTGCGCGAATGAGTGTGGCGAATTGCCTACAATAAACTACAAAATCCTCATTTTTCACAGACTGTCCTAACGTAATTTGTTTGTGAAGAATGTTCGTCGATTCGGCAATTTCTCTTGGGTTAATTCCTTGTTTTCGTAATTTTGCAACGGCGTCTGATTTCGTATCCGCATCAATAATCCCTTTTTTCAATGTGCCTTCCGCTGTACGTCCGGCATATTTAAATACCGTCATTGGAAATCACCTGCATCGTTTAAATATTGCTCCGCATCATTAAAATGAATAAGTCCGCTCGCAATCATTTTTTGAAGAGATGTTTCCAAAGTATGCATTCCTAAAGCACGACTGGACTGCATAACGTTTGTGATTTGGTGGACTTTCTCGGAACGAATTAAGTTCGAGACTGCCGGAACATGCAATAGTATTTCAGTTGCCGCAATTCGCCCATCACCGTCTTTTTTCACAAACAACCGCTGTGAAACAATACCTTGCAAGACGTTCGCCAACTGTATTCGGATTTGACTTTGTTGATGGGGTGGAAAAACATCGATGATCCGATCTATCGTCGTCGCTGCACTACTCGTATGAAGTGTCGCAAGTACTAAATGACCTGTTTCTGCTGCTGTGATTGCAGTTGAAATTGTTTCCAAGTCACGCATCTCACCGACCAAGATTACATCTGGGTCTTGACGCAGTGCTGCACGTAGTCCATTCGCAAAACTTTGTGTATCCGCACCGATTTCTCGTTGATTCACAACCGATTGTTTATGTGAATGCAAATATTCAATTGGGTCTTCAAGTGTAATAATATGCTTTGCATAATTCGTATTGATGTAATCAATCATCGCTGCAAGTGTCGTTGATTTTCCAGAACCTGTTGGTCCCGTAACCAAAATAAGTCCTTGAGGTTTTTTCGCCAACTCATAAAGTACTGGTGGCATTGCTAATTGTTCAATGGTAGGAATTTTCGTAGAAATGAGCCGTATCGCTATTGCAATCGTGCCTCGCTGATGAAATGCGTTGATACGAAACCGGCTTTTCCCTGGCAGTGCATAACTAAAGTCACTTTCCCCATTCTTTTTAAATTCTTCTCTTTTGAATTCTGGCAAAACCGTCGCAACCATTAACTCTAATTCATCCGGTGAATACTTTCGTTCATCCAATTGTCGAAGTTGGCCATCAATCCGAAATACTGCTGGAATTCCAGATGTAATATGCAAATCCGACGCACCTTCATCAAATGCTTTTGTTAATAGTTCAATAATTGTATTTGACATATCCATACAACCCCTATTCAGATGTTGCTACACGGAGCACCTCTTGTGTAGACGTAAGCCCCGCCGCAACTTTTTGAAGACCATCCTCCAAAAGTGTTTTAAATCCAATCCTTCTTGCATACGCACGAATCACACTAGAATTGTCACGATTTACAATATATTCTTTAATTTGATCGTCAATTGCTAAAATCTCATGAATTGCCAATCGACCACGATAACCTGTCCCATTACACGATGGACATCCTATTCCCGTTGTAATGGATGTGATGGATATTCCGTATTGCGTGAACAACTTCATCTCATGTGCAAGAGGCTCTCGCTGCTGGGAACAGTCCTTACAAACTCGCCGAACAAGCCTTTGTGCCATTACACCAATAAGCGATGATGACAATAAAAATGTTTCCACACCCATATCTGTCAATCTTGAAATAGATTCAATCGCACTGTTCGTGTGTAATGTACTCAATACTAGGTGTCCGGTTAAAGAGGAGCGAATGGCAATTTGCGCTGTTTCCGTATCCCGTATTTCCCCAATCATTATAATATCGGGGTCTTGTCTAAGAATGGAGCGTAATCCCGTCGCAAACGTTAGACCAACATCTTCGCGCACTTGAATTTGGTTAACACCGGCAAGTTGGTATTCTACAGGATCTTCAACGGTAATGATGTTCACTTTTTCATCATTCAAATGATTTAGGCCAGCATATAATGTTGAAGATTTCCCGGATCCAGTAGGCCCAGTTATTAAAATAATACCATTCGGTTGTTCCAACATTTTTTGAAATTTATGCAAGTTATCCTCTGAAAATCCAAGCTGATCCAAATCGTTCAGCGAATTACTTAAATCAAGAATACGCATAACAATTTTCTCACCATAAATCGTTGGCAATGTAGATAGTCGAATATCTATATGTCTAAAATTGACAATAGATTTGATCCGCCCATCTTGTGGCAATCGCTTTTCTGTGATGTTTAAATTCCCCATGATTTTTACACGCGCTATGATAATGCTTTGCATATTTTTAGGTAAAGTCCGTTCTTCCATCATGATGCCATCGACACGATATCGTATGACCAATTCCGAATCCTGGGGATCGAAGTGAATATCGCTCGCTCGCTGCGCTACGCCATTCGCAATAATCTGATTGACCAGTCGAACAATCGGAGAGTCTTCATCTGTTATTTGAGCTTCTTCATCCAACTCAGCAGGTATAAGGTCATCAAGGGCCTCTTCCATTGATTCTTGCAAATCGTAATACTTCGTAATTGTCCGATAAATATCATCTTTCGAAGCGATACTTGTTACAATCTGACATCCCGTCACCATTCGCAATTCTTCAATCGCAAAATAATCCATTGGATCCGCCATCGCAATCATTAATTTGTTGCTGTCGCGGTGTACCGGCATGAGATTGGCACGCTTCGCCAATTCTTTTGGAACAAGCTGAATAAGTTCTGGATCAATCGAGTACTGATTTAAATGTATATGAGGAATACCTAGTTGCACTTCAAGCATCTCTATTAATTGTTGTTCTGTTATAAGCTGTTTCTCAATTAAGTAATCTCCGAGCTTATCATTTGGATTTTTATGAGTAAGTGCATCATTGAGTTGTTCCATATTGATCACTTTTTGGTCAACTAATAAATCACCTAATCTTTTTCGAATTCCTGATTTCATTACAACACCCCCACTACCCTTATTTCGAACTCGAAGGAATTAGATTTCCACCCTTGTCGTACACTTTATCATCAGATTCTTCTTCTAATTCATTCTCATTTGGGTCCACAGTATTCGAATTTCCATTTCCTTCAATATCGTTTATAGTCCCATTCTCGTTTGAATCACTAGGTTGCTCAGTGGTAGTTCCAGGAGGATTCAATGTTCCGTCTGGATTCACATTTGAAACAGGGGGTTCTAAGGAAGATACTAAAATCACTTTGTTTTTAGGTGGATAAAAATCACGACTAATCAATTCGTCTTTTTCATAAGAACCATTTGTAAATGTCCGGTAAATTTGAACACGCAAACCGTTACTTCCGTCTTCAATCATATTCTCTTGTCCCGCAGCCAATGTCGGCGTCAATCTGTAAATGGTTCTTGGTAAAACGATTTCCTTATTCATCACATTAATCGATACGTTGGTGTCTGATTGAAGTGAATACAATTCAATTAAAAGACGTCCTTCTTTTACTGAAGCATAAATCGTGACGGGACGATTTGTTTGATTTACAAATGCCAAATCCTGGTTGCGGTTCTGATCAACTTTCGCTTCAACACCCGGTTGCAAATAATTCGGCAACACATTTTGTGAATGTCGTTCCTTAATATCAAGTTCGGATTGCAAGACGGTACTATAAAGTGTAGAGGCGACAAAATTTGCCGTCTCATCATTAAAGTAAGCGTTTGTTGTTTCTAGAGTTTGTAAAAACGAGTAAGATTCCCCGTTCAAAACTGTTGTTTCATTTAACGCCTCAACAATTTGCAGAATCCCATTTTCATTGATGTTTATGGATTGAGTTTCAAATGAAATCCGGTCCATAATATCTTTTGTCAAAGGAACCTCTGCCGGAACGATTACATCATACTTTAATAAACTAGCATGTTCTCCAATAGCTGCGATTGTTTCGCCCTTATAAAATAAAGGTGCACCTTCTAGTAACAAAGCTAGATCTTCATCCAATGTAAGCTCAATTGGTATTTGAATGTTTTTAGTGTTTCCCCAAAACTGATACCACGGTTTAGATGTGACCGTTATGTAATGGTTTACTGTTTTTTGTATGTCAAATTTCACAAAAGTACTCGGAATAACAATTTTCGCCGTCGTTCCATGTACAATGATGTCATTCGCTTTCCACTTTTCCACTTCAGCTATTAGTTGCGCTTGAATCTCGGATTTCTTTCTGGATTCAATTTCAATATTCGCTATCATTCCTGTTTTCGAATCACTTTCAGCTGACAATACTGAAACTGGAATAAGTGTTTGAGTTAAAACGAAAAGTATTAAGATTGACCATGTCACAATTGGAAAGTAATATTTCAATTTCAAGTTTTAACCCCCTTAGTCAGAACGAGACAATTAATTAATTAGTTTGAAAGTTTTTTCAAATAAAGTCTTTAATACTATTATTATACCAATACAATAGGGTTAAGCAACCATAATTTACTAATTTTTTTAATCTCCACAAACAGATTGCACTTATAATAGTACCAAGTGCCTAATTTCATAGTAAAAGTAACAAGTATTTCATCATTGATGTCGATAAACTACTTTAATTAGACTACTAATTATGGTGACTCTATTTTAATTTTCTAACTTAATACTTGTTACACAAAAACGTCCATACATATATGCTCATATATGTATGGACGGCATTTTGATTTCTCGTGATTTCAGATTTAGTATTCAGTAATCTTTTATTTATTTTTCTAAATTTAATTATCCACTTGTTCTATAGTGTAACTACATACTCCTTCCCAAAAACACCAACCTTGTTTCTTCCGGCTTGTTTTCCTCCTATATAAAGGGCGCGGTCTGCGTTTCTCATGAGATCCTTTATACTTTCCGAATCATCCGGTATAGAAGATACTCCTATACTTATAGTCATCTTCACTTCAATTGGGGTACGGTCAATCGATAAGTCTGGTATTACGGTGAATACGGTTCGCTCTACTTCTTTACGTATTTCCTCTGCAGTTTTCGCAGCAAACTCTTTATTCGCGTTGGATAAAACCAGCACAAACTCTTCCCCGCCGTATCTTGCCAGCGTGTCCTCAGGTCCGACAAAGTTTTGTAAAACAGAACTTAAATCACAGAGTAAGTCATTTCCACTTTCATGACCGTATGTGTCATTAATTCCTTTAAAATGATCGATATCCATAATTAAGACCGATAATGAGGAAATATCTTTCGTATGAAAGCGAATAATCTCCTCGTCTAGTTTCTTTTCCAAATAGCGATAATTGTATAGTTTTGTTAAACCACAACGTTCGCTCTTTTCTATCGTTTTTTCAAAAAACCTCGCTTTTACTAACGAAATGGCCAAATAACCGGTCAATATATCGACAATTTTATGTACAACTTTGTTAAATCGATTTTTTTCAGGAGATGTTAAGATTAAAAATCCTTCTGTCTTGTGTCTATGGATAATTGGAGCGATTAATACACTTTCTGTATGATTCAAGAACTGAATATTCCTAATAGCTTTTAACTCTCTAGCATTATGATAAGTACATATTTCATCCTTTTTTATTCCATCAATATCGGTTAAGTTACTGTGAAAAACGATACCATTATTTTTATTGTTATAAATACCAGATTCCATACTTTTCAACGTAAGTAACTGACTTCCTTTTCTTACATCTACAATAAAACCATTCTCATATGGAACAACATCTTGTAGTTTTTCAAGAAAAGTTTCCAGTACTTCATCGAAGCCTAAGTGATTTGCAAGTTCATGACCAATAACAGCAGCATGAGACAATTGTTCACTCAGCTTATTAGAGGTTGTGTAAATCCGAATTACAAACAAAATCACTATTAGTGGAATACCGATCAGGATAATCGATTTGTTCTGCAAGTTCAGATATAAGAAATATAAAGCAAGGCTCAATGGAAATATAACTACCGTAACAATATAATCCCAAATGGCCCCTTTCGATAAAAGTGAATAGTTCATACCTTTTAAATGAAAAAACACTTTGATAATCAAGTTGTTTAAAAGTGCGTGAACACAAACATAAACAATACCTACAATAAATAGTTTAGAAAAGTCCGTCATGCCAATTGAACCGCCAATTAGGTGAAAAACAAAAGCGCTTCCGAAAGATGTAATCATAAACATAATTGAATTGAAAAAAAATCTTTCGAAAACAGGGCTAAGAGCTCCTCTACTAAAAAGTAATATCAAAGTTGCAAACTGCGTAAAGAGTATTTCCGTGAAAAGTCCATATTGAAAAAATACCACAAAGGCGATCAGTTTTTCTAACGTAATCGTAACTTTTTGTATTTCTAAGGGTAAGAGCATCGTGAAAAAGAGCAATAAGAATAAGAGTCCAATGTTTACGAGCTCTAATGGTGCAGAAGGAAAGTAGTTGTAAGCAATATAAATACCAGCGGGAAATATGAGTAACCAAATAAAACTCAATATCGTAATTTCCTTAGACTTAATCAATGATTTCCCACCTCCATAACTTATTTCACATAGCTTGCAACACGATCTCTTCCAGCTTGCTTAGCCCATAAATATAGTGAACGGTCCGCATTTCTAAGCAGTGATTTCGCATCATCTGTATCCTCAGGAGCTGAAGACACTCCAATACTTACTGTAATAGTCACATTTTCCAGATTCGGAATTTCACCAAGACCCTGTGCAATAATAAACTCTGTGTTTCTAATCTTGATACGGAGTTTTTCAGCAAATTGAATTGCTTCTATTTTCGTCATGCCTGGCAATAAATAAATAAATTCTTCCCCACCATATCTTGCCACAGTCGCATCATTTGGAAGGGCTTCTTCTAGCACTCTTGCCAAGTTAAATAAAATATCATTGCCACTTTCGTGACCGTATGTGTCATTGATTTTTTTAAAATGATCGATATCCAGCATTAGTACGGAAAGACTTTCTGTATTTCCACTGTTCATTTCACGGACTTCATACTCTAATCTTTCTTCCATATATCTATAATTATAAAGCTTTGTTAATGCACATCGCTCACTTTTCTTAACGGTTTCTTGGACATATCTTGCTTTTTCAATCGAAACTGCAAAGTATGAGCAAAGTATGTCAAGAATCATTAACTGATAGTCTTTAAAAGCGTTTTTCTTAACAGAAGATACTAATAACACTGCTTCAACTTTTTGGTTTCGGGTAATCGGCAAACAAATAACACTTTGCATGTCATCTGGTGTATATCCCACAGAAAGAGATTCCCATTCCTGTCTATTGGGATAGATTATAGGTTTATTGTTTTTCAAAATAGTTCCTGCCAGTCCTTGTCCAGCCAACATAGGACTAAACTGTACATCTTCAAATCGATGGTATTCATACGCACGTACGAGTTCTAACCAACCGTCTTTATAATCAAACAGAAAAGTATATTCATTACCCAGCATTTTTGTGACATCAACTACAAACTGATCAATGACCTCTTTTTCTGTCATCTTATTTGAAAGTTCATGCCCAATTTCACCAGCATTTTTCAAACTTGAATTGAAGTGCTCAGAATTATTATAAAGTCGAAGTATTAGAGTAACAAAAAAGAACGGTACTCCTAGTAGTAAAAAAGAGCCTATCCCAATAAATTGCAACAAAAAATAGACTGTTAAAGAAAATGGAAGTATACCAAAACCAGCCAATTTGGAAAATACTATTTTCTTACTTAAATAAGAAGATTTAGTACCTGATATATTCTTATAAAATCTAAGTATAAAGTCCATTAAAAATGAATGCGTTAATTGATAACAAAATACAGCTAGTATGATTGGGCCAAACTCAACTGACCCAACCTCTCCACCAACGAAACTAAATACAGAAGCTGCTGCCACTGATAATATAAATAATATCAAAGAATTCATAAAAAAACGGTAAGGTCTAGTAGTATTATCTTTAGAAACTTTAACCAACATTGTTGTAATTGCGATTTGCATAAGAAGAGTTTCTACAAATAAACCATACAACAAAAAAGCGGGTATCGTTATCCACATTGCAAGAAAAAGCGGTTTACCATTTAAACTTATCGGAAAATTCAGAGTAACAATTGTGAAAAGTAAAAAGATTAAAAGATAAATCCAATTCACTTCTACTGGCCTATAATTCAAGTATAAATAAACCATTCCTGCTGGCACGACTAGTAACCATAAGCTGAACATTTTAAATGTGGACATTTGGAAATTACTTTTCCTCACGATACCCCTCCTTCCGTTAGCAGATTAGAAATAAACCGTATAAGAAAGACTTATCTTAAGTCTTCATGTTTATAGTTCAAAGTATTAAGTAAGTAAAGAGAACCCGTGACTATTGTTCTCCCGAATTTCCCCTTACCTAGTATTATAGTATCACCAACTATATTTGTCACGCTTTTTTCATAAAAATCACAATTTCTCAATAACTCTTCCCCAGAAGCTGATTCCATATGGTTAAATGTTAAAAATGTAAATGAAGAAGCAACTGGAATCAGACAGTCTAAAGTCCCTTTTATGTCTTTCGTTTTCAACATTCCAATAATGAAATCGACCTTTTCTCCTGGGAACTCCAGTCGAATCGTATCTGCAAGCGCGAGTGCTGCTGCTGGATTATGAGCACCATCTAAAAAAACATTTGGAAGGATTTCCTGAAAACGATGCGATAATTGCGTATTTGCAATTGCTATCTCCACGTTGCTTGCTGTTAATTCAACACCAACAGTAAGCAATGCCTCCATTGCAACGGCAGCGTTTATCCCTTGATGTTTGCCTTTCATCAACCGCTCACCAATATCAAATGTTTTCTTACCAACATATTTTTCAGTAACACCATACGTCAAATGAAAATCTTTATTATAAATGCTCAGCTGACTTTCTTTTTTCCCGGCAATAATTCGAATCTCTTCTAAAGCTTCATTAGATACTCGACCAACTACGACTGGAACACCTTTTTTAATGATTCCTGCCTTTTCCCTAGCGATTTCTTCAATTGTATTGCCAAGGAACGCTGTATGATCCAATGCTATCGTTGTTATGACAGACACTAGTGGATGAACAACATTCGTACTATCAAGTCTTCCACCCATTCCCGTTTCGAGAAGTACAAAGTCAGGTTGGACACGCTCAAAAGTTACAAATGCCGCTACTGTAAGCAATTCAAAATCGGTCAACATGCCACTTAGTCCTGCATTTTTCATTTCCAAAAAGGATGTTGTTAACTCCTCTTTCGTAATTTCATCACCATTTATTCGAATCTGATCGTGAATATCTCGAATTGCTGGAGATGAAAAAACACCGGTTGTGAATCCATTTTTTTGCAATAACGCTTCCATGAATGCAATCGTCGAGCCTTTCCCGTTAGTCCCAGCTACATGAATTACCTTCAGCTTTCGTTCAGGATTATTTAGCTTCACTAATGCTTCTTGTATGGCGTCTAAGCCCAAGCGAATTGCATCATCACTATCTATATTCAATTGTTTTTTATAATCATTCAGTTTTGGAATCAAAGCTATCCCCCCGTGTGGTAAAATTAATTATAGATAAACTATAACACGGTCAGGAGAAATCGATATGTATACTTGTTGGATAATTTATAATGGAAGTTTAACGCATGATAAATTTAGAGATCAAGCAATTTTAATAAAAGAAGCTGCGGAACGACAAAGCATTCAAGCAGTTATTAAAAAGAATTATGAAGTGATGATGGACTTGGAATCCACGATCGAGATACGTCCAAACTTCGTTGTTTTTCTGGATAAAGATATTTTACTAGCAAAATACATAAAAAACGCAGGCATTCCCGTATTTAATGATCCCGACGTGATCGAAACATGCGACAACAAAGCAAAACAATATTTGGAGTTGGCACACGCGGGTATCCCAATGCCAAAAACGATTATCGCTCCAAAAATATACCCTTCTTTTACCATTGTACATTCAGGCTACTATGAAAAGATTCTTAAGCAAATACAACTTCCAATGATTATCAAAGAAGGTCATGGATCCTTTGGTATGAAAGTGTATTTAATTGAAAATGAGGAAGAATTCTATGCAAAAGTTCAAGAATTACAAGGTGTCGATTATGTGTTTCAAGAGTTTATTTCAACGAGCAGGGGTCGTGACATTCGCGTAAATATTGTTGGAGATGAAATTGTTGCTGCCATGTATCGCTTTTCAGAAACAGATTTCAGAGCAAATATAACAAATGGCGGTGTTGCTGAAAACATTGAGCTTAACGACGCACAAAAAGAACTCTCACTCAGAGCCGCAAAAGCAGTAGGCGCAGAATTCGCGGGTGTTGACTTACTCTTTGGAGAAAATGAACAACCCCTTGTTTGCGAGGTCAATGCAGCCGCCCATATACGGAACATTTACAACGTCACAGGTATAAATGTCGCTGATGCAATGATTACGTATATTCTAGGGAAAATTAAATGAAAGGCTATGTGTATTACACACGAGCCGAATCCAAACGAAACCAGTTATTTATTGATGATTTAATTAAAGAGGCTAAAACTATTGGAATCCAATTAGAACTGCTTGTTGACGATGAAGTACCTAGTGCACATACTGATTTCATTTTATTCCGAGATCGAATTTCCGAGAAATCTAAGTCTTTTGAAGAACTTGGAATAAAAGTATTCAACCGGTCCGAAGTCATCCGAATCGCAAATCATAAACTGCGAACATTTGAGTTGGCTTCACTCCTCGGGATTCCTGCAGTTCCAACAAAGCGAATTCAAGAAGTAAGTGAAATTAATGAGTATCCTGTTGTTCTTAAGACTGTTGACGGCCATGGTGGAAATGAAGTATTCCTTTGCAGCACGGATGTTCAAGCGGAGGAATTTTTTGCTCAGTTTAGTGAAAGCCAATTGATTGTTCAACCGTTTATAGAATCAGGTGCACGTGATGTACGCGTTTTTGTTGTTGGCGGCGATATTGTAGGGGCTGTCAAAAGAACGGGTAACGGCTCTTTCAAATCGAACTATACGTTGGGTGGGTCGGTTGAGCGGTATGAACTTAGGAATTGGCAAATAAAAGAAGTTCAAACACTTGTAAAAGCGATTAAAAGTGATTATGTTGGGATCGATTTTCTATTGTTGTCAGATGGTAGATGGCTATTAAATGAAATTGAAGATCCGGTTGGTGCCCGTTCTTTGTATAAAACACATGACTTTTCAATTGCAACAAAGCTTATGCACTACATCAAAAAACAACTGTTAAACGAATGAATAAGAAAACGCCTGAACAGTTACGTTCGGCGTTTTCTTTAATGTTATAGAGTTTCAGTTACTTTCGGAGGTTGACACACATCGCATTTAGTTTGATTTTTATTTTTAAACTTAGTAAATGTTTTTTCAAAATCATTACCACACGCACATTTAAACTCCAGTTTTTGAGAGAATCCACGATATTCTGTCGATAGTAACTGACTATCTGAGTTTTTCTCAACATATTGTTTTATTTTATCAATCGACCATTGTTTATTCATTTGTTTACACCTCCAAAACTTATCGCTATTAAACAGACCATTAAGTGGCAATTTAGATATACCAATCGTTGAACTTCAACTACCAATTCCAATAAGAAGAAGTGAAAATGATGCTTATACAACTATTTAATCACAATCACGGGATGAATGGAAGTCATTAGACGAACGTAATGGGGTAAGAAATGGAAATTCAACAATTCTTCATTCACAACGCCCGGCTAGTTATTCAAACGAATAGTTAAAAGTGAAATGCTACTAAAAAGTGTAACCGCACTTCCATCAGCAACTGCTGACCCCATAGGCTTACTTCTTCTAATGTTTGTTTCATCTAGCGCATATTCTTATTATCATAATCAATTCTGAATAGTTTTAGGGTTGGGTTGTGCACAGGCATAAGTTATCAATGAAAGAAAACAGAAATTCACTAACATTAAGTAACTATTTGAAAATAGTTTGTGTTGATTCATCTTTTCAATGTATGTTGGATAAGATCCGTAGTTACAATTGTAATATAAAATCAATAAATAATCGCCATTAAGTTCATTAATTGGGTATGACAGGTGGAATTGGCCAATATTCAACATTTACTTCATGATTATTATTCCAGTTGAAACCATTGAATAAAACATCACCCACAATTTTACATTTGGTGGATAGTTCCGAAACAGAAACCCTTTCGATGTTTTTATGAGTTTTATTAATTGTCCCCGTGACATAAATCTTACTAGAGTTATCGATGTCTAATTTCTGTCCTATAGTAATATCCCCTAGAACACAGACCTTTGAATTATTACGCAAAAGAATATGACTCTTAACAGTAAAAGAACCCTTTATCAAAATTGATGAATTTGAAATTCCCTGACCGTTAAACTTATCCGCCTCTAAATCACCATCTATAAAAAAGCTTACGTCCTTCATACTATTCATGTTTTTTACGTCCAATTTACCATCAATATAAATTTTGGATCCATTAAATCCTTTATTATTTTCATTTTTCACCGTATATGGTTCTTTAATATAAACAGTTGAATTATTAATTTTACTAAAGGATGTACTGCTATTCCCAATACATTTTTTATTTGTTAAATCATTATTATTACAGGCAGGTAAACCTGAAGGATTAGGATAAAGATTTGTAAAGTCAATCACAGTTTCACCAACTGAACTTTCCCCATTATTTATTTTTGGCACTTCAAAAGTTATATCAAATCCCAAGTCTTTTTTGTACTTTTCGCCACCGCTATAACCAGAAATTATACCTTCTATCTTTACTCCTTTTGAGACTTGTATTATACTTAATAAATTTAATTTATCGAATTTCATATTCACGCTAATAGGATAATCTATCGGAAGCGGAATATTAGGTACAACTTTCTTCAAATATATTTCAAGGTCAGTTTGGACTTTCTGCCGAATTTTTTCTAACTTGATCGGCATATCTTCTTTTGTGATTTTTGTTCCATCTAAACTCTTAACTTCATCATTTACTTGCTTTTGCAATTTACTTTTCTCTTTATTAAACTCATTTACTATCGCCGTCTTATAATAATCCACACCCATCTCAGCAGCAACGACTGCCATATTATTTGTTTCAACAGTTCTTTCCTGCTTGGCATGGCTAACTGAACCTGTAACAAATGTTGCAGAAATAATCATTATGAATACAACTAATAGGAGTACAATAAGAAGTGCGTATCCTTTATCATTTCTAATTTTAAACAAATTTTCGCCTCCTAAATTTTATTCTGTCTTATATCTCACAAATGTTGTATCAATTGAAACCTTCAATTGATCATTAGACAGATCGATAAGCATTAAAGTCATTTGTAGATTGTCTTCCTTTGGATAGAACCTCTCAGACTCCTCTATTGCATCCCTTTCAGCTTGTGGCACTAAAGGGTTTTCAGGTTCTAATGGGTGATATAACTTATATTCATAACCGTTACTAATTAGTTTATCAGGCTTTGATTCATCACAATAGTCAAAAAACAGATTTTCATCATTAATTTTAAGACTGTAACAATCCTCTACTTCACGATGTTTTTGCAAAATAAATGTAATAATGTAATTCGCTTCCTGTTGCATCTTCAGTTTTTTTGTTTCAGTTAAATTATATTTAGTTGCAATAAAAAACGTTGTAAGTATTAGAGTGGCGATCATTGCTACAAGTGCAAGCACAGCTAGAAGCTCCACTAATGATACTCCATGCTCATTTTTATGTTTCACTAAATCGCCCCTTCTTTTTAGCTATCTATCCTTTTCTTAACTTTTATATATCCATATGTCTCACTGTTCACTTTTCCCCCATCTATCAATACTTTTAAATGAACTTTATGTAGGGCAATATTTTCGGGGTGCCCTTCATTTGAAAGAGTAGGAGATGCAGTAAATTCTACCACATAGGTGTAGCCCGCTTTATTACTAACAACTTTGATTATAGATCCTTCAACTGTGCCTAAACCATAGTCTATAAGATCATTAACAACTAATGGATTTCCTCCAACAAAACTTCTTTTTTGTATAAGAGCTATTTCCTGCCTTGCCAAGTTCATCGTTTCCAACTTAGTTTCAGTTTTCTTATTAAATAAAGTCATCTGTGGAAATATTATCATAAAGCCAACAAACACAATTCCTAGAATAACCAGTGCCGCAAGCACTTCTACAAGCGACATACCTCTTTCATTCATTCGCCTTTTTTGTGTGCGTTTTTCCATAAGCATCGTCCTTTCATTAACCTATTGAGACTATTTAGCATAGAACCTATAGATCTAGTTATTCCGGAGGTACTTCTATTTCTTTCTACCTAATGATCTATCATAATATAACTATACTATTTCTTCATTTGAACATATTTTACCACAATTTATTGATTTCCGGAAATTTGTTTTGAAGAATTTCTGACTTTATAGATTTGAAGTTACCTCAAGTTTTCTTGTCATCTTTATATGACTAACTCATCGGATGCCCTTCCAAATAAGAAAAGCACCCCATTAGTCGCAAATTCCGACTAATAAGATGCCATTCCCTCTAAATTATAGCTCTTTCAATTCCTGCATACGCTTCTCAACCGTAGCGTACTTATCTAAATAATCCTGTTCCTTCGCACGTTCTTCTGCAACAACTGCATCAGGTGCATTTGAAACAAATCGTTCATTCGCAAGTTTCCCTTGAACGAGTTTCACTTCACTTTGCCACTTCTTAAGTTCTTTCGTTAGACGAGCAATTTCTTCGTCGATATTAAGCAAGCCTTCGAGTGGTAAGAATAATTCTGCTCCAGTAACAACAGCTGACATTGATTTTTCAGGTGATGAAATGTCTTTACCTATTGTCAATGTTTCAGGATTACAGAATCGCTCAATATACATACGATTGGATTCTAGAATTTCTGCTGTCTCGTCTTGTTTCACCGAAATATACAGTGGAACTTTTTTACTCATTGGTGTATTTACTTCTGCCCGAATCGTACGCACCGAACGAATGATGTCCATTAGTAATTTCATTTCAGACGCACGCTCTTTATTTGAAAGAGTTTCATCGACTACCGGCCATGCAGCAATCGTTATAGACTCGCCTTCATGCGGTAAGTTCTGCCAAATTTCTTCCGTCATAAACGGCATGAACGGGTGGAGTAACCGCATTGTATTATCAAGAACATACGCAAGAACGGAACGCGTCATTTTCTTCGCGTCTTCATCTTCGCCTTGTAATGGTAACTTAGACATTTCAATATACCAATCACAGAAATCATCCCAAATGAAGTTGTATAACGCTCTACCTACTTCACCGAATTCATATTTCTCTGCCTGCTTCGTTACTTGTTCAATGGTTTCATTCAAACGAGTAAGAATCCAAGTATCCGCTACAGACTTTTTACCTGATAAATCAATTTCGTCGAACGTCATACCGTCCATATTCATAAGCGCGAATCGCGAAGCGTTCCAAATCTTATTGGCAAAGTTCCACGCCGATTCAACCTTATCTATTGAAAACTTAATGTCTTGTCCAGGAGATGCTCCTGTGGATAAAACATAACGAAGCGCATCGGCACCGTATTTGTCGATTACGTCCATCGGGTCGATACCGTTATCCAGTGATTTAGACATTTTTCGTCCATCTGCATCTCGGACAAGTCCGTGTATCAATACGTCATCAAACGGACGTTGGTTTGTAAATTCGATTCCTTGGAAAATCATCCGAGACACCCAGAAGAAGATGATATCATACCCTGTAATAAGAGCATTCGTCGGATAATAGCGTTTAAATTCCGCGTTTTCCGTATCTGGCCAGCCCATTGTTGAAAACGGCCATAATGCTGATGAGAACCACGTATCTAAAACATCTTCATCTTGCTGCCAGTTTTCAGGATCTTTTGGTGCTTCGTGCCCAACGTACACTTCGCCTGTTTCCTTATGGTACCAAGCCGGAATTCGGTGGCCCCACCAAAGTTGACGTGAAATACACCAATCGTGGACGTTTTCCATCCATCTTAAATACGTATTTTCAAATCGACTTGGTACGAAGTTCACTTTATCTTCGCCTTTTTGTAGATCTATTGCTTTATCCGCAAGAGGCTGCATTTTAACAAACCATTGCATAGATAAATAAGGTTCAATAACCGCGCCACTTCTCTCAGAATGACCAACAGAATGGAGATGCTCTTCAATATTGAATAGGACTCCCATTTCCTGTAGATCTTTAACAATCTGTTTACGACAATCAAATCGGTCCATATCCTTATACTTTCCAGCAAGTTCATTCATCGTACCGTCTTCATTCATAACAAGAACGCGTTCAAGATTATGACGATTTCCAATTTCAAAGTCATTTGGATCATGTGCAGGAGTAATTTTTACTGCTCCACTACCAAATTCCATATCCACGTAGTCGTCAGCTATAATTTGAATTTCTCGCCCGATAATTGGGAGTGTGACCGTTTTCCCAATCAAGTGCTTGTAACGTTCATCCTTAGGGTGAACCGCAACTGCAGTATCCCCGAGCATTGTTTCTGGACGTGTCGTTGCAATTTCAATGCTGCCTGTTCCGTCTGTAAGTGGGTAGCGCATATGATAGAAAGCACCTTGCACATCTTTGTGGATAACCTCAATATCAGAAAGTGCCGTCTTTGTTACAGGATCCCAGTTAATGATGTATTCTCCGCGATAAATTAAATCTTTTTCATACAATTTAACAAATACTTCTTGCACTGCTTTTGAAAGGCCTTTATCAAGAGTGAATCGTTCGCGCGTGTAATCTAAACCTAGACCAAGTTTGCCCCACTGTTCGCGAATATGTGTTGCATACTCATCTTTCCAGTTCCACGTCTCTTCTACAAACTTTTCACGACCGAGATCATACTTAGATCTACCTTCTGAACGAAGTTTCGCTTCAACACGTGCTTGCGTTGCGATACCTGCATGATCCATACCAGGAAGCCAGAGCGCATCATAGCCTTGCATTCGTTTCATACGGATTAAGATGTCCTGTAATGTTGTATCCCAAGCGTGACCCAAATGGAGCCTTCCAGTAACGTTTGGTGGTGGAATAACAATTGTATAAGGCTCTTTATCACTATCCGGTTGTGCTTCAAAGTACTTTCCTTTTAACCACCATTCATAGCGACCTGCTTCAACGGATAATGGATCGTATTTCGTCGGCATTGATAACTCTTCATTTGACATACTAATTCCTCCTATAAACTTTTATTAATGAAAACAAAAAAACTCCGTTCGTCAAAAAGGACGAAGGAGTTGCTCGCGGTACCACCTTTATTCGTGCACAAAAAAGAATGTACACCTCATAATACTTTAACGGCTTCTAACCGGCTTCTGCTACAGAATGTTTTCGATTTTGAAAACATATCCATGTTCTGGATTTCCAAAACATTTCAACATTTTCAAAGTTCAAAAATATTTTTTAACATTTTCAAAGTACGAAAATGTTTTATTCACAGAAACTGCTCGCGGGTGACATTCGATAATCTGTTTACAGGGCCTTCCACCAATGGCACCCTCTCTTTGGAAAACAAAATTGTCTACTATCCCATTCATCGCATCGATATATAGTTTCATTTAGTATATCGGAACCACGATTGAATCGTCAAGTAAATAACGAAAGGATTGTGTTATGAGAAAAGGTTATAATCCATACTTACTGCCCCCATGGCTTAGAAAAACAAGATTTTACTGCAAAGGCGTCATACTTCCCGTTGCAGTTTTTCAACTGATCCGGTTATTAATCGTACCTACCACTGGTGATTTTCTAGTCTTCTGTTTACTCGCCGGATTAGCCTTTGCTTTCCACAAAAACATCATTTGAGCGAAATATTGTAGAGGTAACACCATCTTCAAGCTCTGATAAAAATAACAATACCTCATCTTCATCATGAACCAAAGAAGTTTCGAGAATTGCGACAGCAGCTTTTGAAACTTCTTCAACTTCATCTAGTACAAGTTCTTCCACAACTTCAATCTCTTTATACGAACACTCAACATCCCAATTAATCTCACAAACCCCTTGTCCGTTAACGGTACACCTCGCATTCGACACATGAACCTCCAACGGTTCCCCAGCCTCTGACGGTAAGTCAATATTGAGCGGAACAGCATATTCAAAATACCCCATCTGCTCATTAAGATCCACATCGTCAATTAAAATCGCTTTGCTATAATCTTCTAAACTATACTCACCTTCCTCAAAAGTAACATTCGCAGCTATATGATAAATCCCTTTCAAACGTACCGCATCCTCAGTAGCTTCCTCCAAAAACCTAGGCGTCACCTTAACCATCCCCGCACCCGTAGGCAAACCCGCAGCTTCAGGAAAAATAAACTTCTCATTCATTTCCCATTGAACTTTTTTCATTACAATCCTCCTCCATATTCCTTCACAAACAATTCTATGCCTAACCAAACCCCACTAGAACCACAATTTCCACGAGTAGAATCCAGTATTGAACTAGGATTAAGTACTTCAATTCACACCTGAGATTGTTCATTCTTTTTGGGGTTCTTTCGAGAAAGTAAGTTAAGGTATATGGAGTTGGTATTTCTAATGGTCCGTGGTTACCAATACCGCTTGGCGCTTGCGATGGCCTTACGTAATAAGCTCGACAGAAGTGCACTGCCGATCTCCTTACTTCGGCTCACGCTTGACGCTTCTGCGCTAGATTGTTCTTTCTCTTGGCCTTGTATTTTGGGGTTTTTGTCGGGATTGTGGGTTGGGGATTTTGAAGGTATATGGAGTTGGGATTTCTAATGGTCCGCGGTTACCAATACCGCTTGGCCCTTGCGATGGCCTTACGTAATAAGCTCGACAGAAGTGCACTGCCGATCTCCTTACTTCGGCTCACGCTTGACGCTTCTGCGCTAGATTGTTCTTTCACCTTGGGCATAAACGTCACTTGATCATAACTACACTGAACTAATATTTCCCACACTCTTAGCTGATTGGAGTGCAGACCGACGACTCCAATGGGATCAGCGCGAATGTCGAGACCCCACAGGAGCGCGCTTTTCGCGACGAGGAGGCTCGACGAGCGCCCCATGGAAAGCGTTCGGTCGGAACGGAAATCAGCGTGGTTTAACGGTTATTCTCACAAACATTATTTATTGCACAACAAAAAAATCCCCCACGAAATTCTTTATCGTGGAGGACCTTCAAATGTATTATTTAGCTAACTTGGCAAACACATTGTGAAACGCTTGTACCGTCTTCTCAATATGCTCTTCAGTATGCGCAGTCGAAAGGAACATTCCTTCAAACTGTGACGGCGGAAGGAATATCCCTTCCTCAGCCATAAGCTTAAAATATTCAGCAAAAAGATCTAAATCCGAACTCTTCGCAATCTCAAAATTCGTCACTTCTTCATTCGTAAAGAAGAAACCAATCATCGAACCTGCACGGTTAACCGTATGCGGAATCGAATACTTCTCACAAGCTTCGCGGAAACCTTTTTCCAACAAATCGCCAAGCTTCATAAAATGCTTATAAGACTCAGGCGTTAGCTTTTTCAACGTTTCAATCCCAGCAGTCATAGCCAATGGATTCCCCGATAACGTTCCACCTTGATACACAGTACCTGCCGGTGCAATATTCTCCATAAGCTCACGACTACCACCATAAGCACCAACCGGCAAACCACCACCGATAACTTTACCAAGACACGTAATATCCGGAGTAATACCATAATGAGCCTGCGCACAATTATAATCTACGCGGAATCCAGTCATAACTTCATCGAAAATTAACAGAGAACCATTCTCCTTTGTTAACTCACGAAGACCTTCTAGAAAACCTGGAATTGGTGGAACAACCCCCATATTTCCAGCAACCGGTTCTACAATAACCGCAGCAAGATCATCCCCAAACTCCTTGAATGCAACTTTCACACTTTCCAAGTCGTTATAAGGTACCGCAATCGTGTTCATGGCAACAGACGCAGGAACACCAGGGCTATCTGGAAGACCCAGCGTAGCAACCCCTGAACCCGCTTTAATCAGAAGAGAGTCTGCGTGGCCGTGGTAACATCCTTCAAACTTCAAAATCTTATCTCTACCAGTAACACCTCGCGCTAAACGAAGTGCACTCATCGTTGCTTCAGTACCAGATGAAACCATTCGAACCATTTCAATTGACGGAACACGCTCGATGACTAGTTTTGAAAGCTCGTTTTCTACAAGCGTAGGAAAACCAAAACTCGTTCCAGTTTCAGCAACACGGTGAATACCGGCTACAACATCTGGATCGGCATGGCCTAAAATGAGTGGTCCCCAAGAAAGGACATAATCGATGTACTCATTTCCATCAATGTCTTTAATTACCGCACCTTTTGCACTTTCTATAAAAATCGGATCCATGTTTACTGATTTAAATGCACGAACCGGTGAATTGACCCCACCCGGCATTAAATCGACAGCTTCGGAATATGCTTTTTTTGAGTTCGTATAATTCTTCTCCAATTATTTCCCCTCCAACCAACGTGCTGCATCTTTTGCATGATACGTCATAATGATATCCGCACCGGCGCGCTTCATACTTGTAAGCGTTTCGATGACAACTTCTTCTTCATTGATCCAACCATTTAGAGCAGCAGCTTTAACCATCGAATATTCCCCACTCACATTATACGCAACAACGGGTAAAGTGAAATTGTTTTTCACGTCGCGAATAATATCTAAATAAGATAGAGCCGGTTTAACGATTAGAAAGTCTGCCCCTTCCATAACGTCTGATTCCGCTTCACGAATTGCTTCAATTCGATTTGCTGGATCCATCTGGTATGTTTTACGATCCCCGAACTGGGGGGACGAATTTGCAGCTTGACGGAAAGGACCATAATAAGCTGATGAATACTTAACCGCATAAGACATTATTGGGATATCTCCAAAACCTGCTGCATCAAGTCCTTGTCGTATCGCGGCTACGAAGCCGTCCATCATATTCGACGGTGCAATAATATCAGCACCTGCTTTTGCCTGGCTTATAGCCGTTTTTGTTAACAAATCCAATGATTCATCATTTACAACTTGACCGTCTCTAACGATTCCACAATGACCATGATCTGTGTACTGACAGAGACATGTATCCGCAATGACAACTAAGTCGGGATGTCTCTCTTTTACAAAACGAGTTGCTTTTTGAACAATGCCATCATCTGAATACGCTTCAGATCCCACATCGTCTTTCGAATTTGGTAAACCAAATAAAATGATAGAAGGAATTCCAAGTGAAACAACTTCATCCACTTCAATGGCAAGATTATCTAATGACAAATGATAAATCCCCGGCATAGAAGGAATTTCATTTTTCACACTGTTGCCTTCAACGACAAATATCGGGTAAATAAGATCTTCTTTTTTCAAAATGGTTTCTCTTACCATAGAACGAATTCCACTAACATTTCTCAAACGTCGATTCCGTCGAAAATTTATCGTATCCATTGTGAACCACCCTTTTTATTTTATCAATTCCAAAACGAGATCTTTAAGTGTATATGTAGATGGGATCACATCAACATGTGCACCTTTCTCAATAAGTGCTTGTTCAGTCACATGACCAATCGCACCTATTTTATACGTATCCCACCCTGTAAACGGAGCAATTTCTTCAGAAAATACGTTCACTGCTGATGGGCTCGCAAATAAAAGTGTACTTGATTTCTCAGTTTGCACTAAATTCTTCAGTGATTCAATATTATGAACTGCTTTCTCCGTTGAATAAACGGTCCATTCATCCACATCAAAAGGTAATTCTTCTCGTATTGTAACACCTGCTATTGAACCTCTTAAAAATAAGAGACGACGTGTTTCGTTTTCAGTCGGTTTGAATTCTTGAACAAATACATCCGCACTAAATACGGTAGGTATAAATTGTACAGTGAGCCCTATTTTAGTGAGTGCCGCAGCAGTCCGAGTTCCAATTGCCGCAATTTGAGATGTAATCGCATCTGGCGAGACACCAAAGCGCTTCATTTTAAGGCCGAACGATTCAACAGCGCTTTGACTTGTAAAAATGAGCCAATCATATGTTGGACATGTCATTAAACGTTGCTCATCCGTTGGTTCTATCCACTCCGAAACTTGAATAAGTGGTAGTGAAATCGGCGTTCCACCTAATTGTTCAACCAATTCAAATACATCTTCGGATTTTGGGGTTCCTGTAAAAATAATGATTTGCCCTTTTAGAGGTTGATCATTAGACATCCATCTCAGCCTTTACTCTTTCAATAACCTTTGAAGCCCCTTGACTGTGAAGGATTGTAGCAACTTCTTTTCCAGCTAAAACTGGATCCGTATTCCGAACCGTTTGTTTGAAAACTTCTGTTGCATCCGGAGAAGCGATGTAACCTGTAAATACTATGTCTGTGCCATCGTATTTTGCAAAACCAGCAATAGGTACTTGACAAGATCCGTCCATTTCGAATAAAAATGTACGTTCTGCTTCTACTTCTTTCCATGTCTTTTCATCCGTTAGTTTATTGAGTACCGAAAGCAGCTCAGTGTCCTCAGATCGACATTCAACAGCAAGCGCACCTTGGCCTACAGCAGGAATACAATCTTCTACAGACATATACTCGGTAACTACATCTTCGCTCCAACCCATACGGTTCATACCCGCTGCAGCAAGTAAGATGGCATCGTATTCCCCATCACGTAATTTTTTCAAACGAGTATCGATGTTTCCTCGAATCCACTTAATTTCAAGGTCAGGTCGCATTAATAGAAGTTGTGAACTTCGTCGTAAACTCGATGTTCCAACAATTGCTCCAACGGGTAAATCCATAAATTTAACATGATCATTTGATATGAATGCGTCTCTTGCATCTTCACGTTGTGGAATGCACCCAATGACAAGACCGTCTGGTAATTTTGACGGCATATCCTTCATGCTATGTACCGCAAAATCGATTTCTTTATTGAACAAAGCTTGTTGAATCTCTTTTACAAAAAGACCTTTTCCACCGACTTTAGATAACATTACATCAATAATTTTATCGCCTTTTGTAACGATTTCCTTCACTTCAAATTCAAAAGGTGCTCCAGCGTCTTTTAAATCTTGAATAAATTTATTTGTTTGAGTAAGAGCAAGTTTGCTTCGTCTAGAACCAACGATAATTTTTCTCATTTAAATCAACCTTTCAATTTCGGATTTTAGATCCAGAAGTGGAATCCTGACAATCTACTGCCAAGAAAGAAATTAATAATTACAAATAAAAATGCATATATGTTTATCCAAGCAAAATTCGCCCCAGTCAATCTTCCTCTTTGCAAAAGAAATAAGACCATTCCATAAACTGCAAGAACTAAAAATGAACCTATTATTTTCATATCTGTAAAGAACCATTCATTTAAAGCGATATGTGCCCATTGCATACCAAGGATTAAACTTATCAGTAAAAACGGGACACCCGTCAAGAGAGAGACTTTCATCCCCATTGAAGCTTGCTGAAGAGACGGCAGTCGGCCAAATTGCTTTGACCACTTCCTTTTTTTCAAAACTTTATAGACAAGCAAGTAAAGTATCGCAAAAACAAAAGACATCGCAAATGCAGCATAGGATAAAATAGCAAAAGTGATGTGGATAAATAATAGTTCTGAAATAAGAGCCTCCCCAACAGGAGACGATTCTATTTGCCCAGGTGCAAATGTGTGAATGGTCATGAATGTAAAACCAATCACATTTAAAAAGAAGACTGCATGACCAACTTTATAAAACAAATGGAGCAGTATTGAAAGCGTAATCAGCAGCCATGCGTAAAAATAAATACCTTCAAATAAAGTTAATATGGGGAAACGTTTTTTCTCAACGATATATACAACAAGAAAAATAGTCTGTAGCGCATATACTATTGTCAGGATCCAGAAAGCACTTCGGTGTGCAATTTTATCTTTATTTAAATAATCTATAAAGTAAAAAACAAGACTAACGGCGTATAGGATGACCATCAATTCGTGTAGTCTTGTCATCGTCATATCAGCCATCTGATCTCTACCTTCCCAGGAACAGTTAACGAAAAAATGAGATTCGACACTATTTTTTTAATATCAATCAAAAGTAAGTTCGGGTTGTGACAAGGTATTTCGTTCTGCCCTAGTTTTTAATCGCTCTTTGGCTAAATTCTCCAACGCTAGTTTTTCAGTTGCTACATCTTCATCAATACCAAATATCTGTTGAAAAAGCGCAAGTTTCTCGGACGATTTAGATTCCATTGCAAGTTCTTTTACCTGCTGTAATGGATCTTTCAAGAGTTGGTTTACAATGGATTTTGTATGTTTACTAAGAACTTTTCGTTCACGTTCTGTTAAATCAGGCATTTTGTTGAGAATGCTCTCCATTGTTTCACTTTGGATTCGATTTGCTTTTTGTCTAAGTGCTGAAATGACAGGTACTACTCCTAAAGTGACAAGCCACTCTTTGAAGTTTTGTATTTCTCCCGTTATCATTACACCAATTTCTTCAGCGGCACGCTGTCTTTCCGCCAAGTTTGCATTCACGATACCTTGCATATCATCGATGTCATATAAAAACACGTTAGGTAATTCAGCAATACGCGGATCTAAGTCACGCGGCACTGCAATATCAATCATGAAAATGGGTTTACCTTTTCGAAGACGATCAACATATTTCATGAGTTCATAGTCGATCACGATTCCAGTTGCACCGGTTGAGCTTATGAGAATATCCGCTTCAAGCAATGAACATTGCAATTCACCAATAGGCTTTGCAACACCATTGAATTTTGCTGCAAGTTTTTCAGCAGTTGAAAGCGTGCGGTTTATAACCGTTACTTTACTAGCCCCACTACCTTGCAGGTTTTTCAGAGCCAGTTCGCCCATTTCACCCGCTCCAAGTATTGCAACATGCTTATTACTCAATGTACCGAAAACTTTCTTACCAAGTTCTACAGCCGCATACGAAATGGATACGGCATTTTCTCCTATTGCTGTATCTGTATGTGCTCGTTTAGCAAAAGTTAAAGATTGCTTAAACAGTTCATTGAAAACAGTACCTGTAGTTCCAATGGATTGTGCTCCAAGGAAACTATCTCGCACTTGACCGATAATTTGTGTTTCACCAAGAACCATTGAGTCAATTCCCGCTGAAACTCTCATCAAATGCTCAATGGCTTCGTCATTTTCTTTAATGACTAAATGGGATTCAAAGGTTTCAACCGGTACATCAAACCAGTCTGCTAGGAATCGCTTCATATAATAACGTCCTGTGTGTAACTGATCCACGACAGCATATACTTCGACTCGATTACATGTAGATATTATTGTGTTTTCTAATATACTTTTCTGTTGTTGTAGTGTTTGCATCGCTTGTGGCAGTTCACTTTCGACAAACGATAATTTCTCCCTTAATTCCACTGGAGCAGTCCGATGATTTACACCGACTACGATTATATACATTGGTGGTCACACCTTTCACGTTCTATTTCATGCTTTAAAGTATAGCATATTTACATCGATTGCACTGTGGTAAATATGACTAACGTATGACTTAGCTGTTTTCATTAAACAACAATTATTATTCGGATATAACGTTTAATTCTTCATCAAATGATGTAAGAGAAGTGTTCCAGCCTGCTATAATCTTTTTTTATGGGGAGTCCTTTTTAAATAGATTTCTTGGTACCCAGTTGCTTTCCGTTCCAGGCGGACGCGTTCTGCTAGCTAAGAATAAAAACCATTCTTCTATTGGGCGGGCGGTGGACCAAGCGAAGAGCAAAGAAGTGCTCAAAACGCTTCGCTTTTACTCGTAAAAGCCGTTTTTCTTAACGGCTCTCGCTACACTACCTTTGGTTGTTTCACCTGTCCCCGGGAAGAATTGAAATTCATTCTTCCTAAATCCTCCCAGAGTCATCTTTAGCCACCGGCCCACACGAAGTGGGTCATGCAGTCGTTACGACAGGACGTCGTGGTTTTAGACTACCTTGCACTCCAATCCACTAAGATTGCATAATGAAAATAGAGGAAAACTTTTTAGTGATTTTCTAGAAGTGGGATTAAATTACTTCGGAATATCGTTTTTTATTAAGAGCTTATTCTTCCCAAAAGTTTTAGCTGATCGGAGTGCAGACCGGCGACTCCAATGGGATCAGCGCGAATGTCGAGACCCCACAGGAGCGCGGGTTTCGCGACGAGGAGGCTCGACGAGTGCCCCATGGAACGCGTCCGGTCGGAACGGAAATCAGCGAGTAGCAACAAGATTCTTTTGTTCAGTATATATATTTATTAATAACTTCACCATCGCCATAAATTGTACAATATAGCATTTTTGCAAAAAGAGTCCGTTTGATGAGAAATCATCATTCGGACTCAACTTTACATTCTTCCTTCTATTTCTTTCCATGCTTCGTCCATACCAATCCCTTTTTCCGCAGAAAAAACGATTAATGGATCATCGACACGCATTTGCAAGCGGTCGCGTACTATCTTCTTGTGTTTTTCATATTTACCACGTGGTATTTTATCCGCTTTAGTTGCAATCACAATTGCCGGAATCTCATAATTCACTAGAAAATCATACATATTGCAATCCTCGGCTGAAGGTGGATGGCGTAAATCAACAATTTGGATAACAGCACGAAGCTCATTACGTGATACTAAATATTCGTCAATCATTGGTCCAAATTTGGCACTTGTTGATTTCGATATTTTCGCATATCCATAACCAGGCACGTCGACAAAAAACAACTGTTCTTCGATTTTGTAAAAATTCAAAGTTTGTGTTTTACCTGGTTTAGAAGACGTACGTGCAAGACTTTTTCTTCCAATCATTTTATTAATAAAAGAAGATTTTCCTACGTTGGATCGGCCAGCAAGTGCAAATTCGGGATAACCTTCTTTTGGATATTGCTCAGTTTTGACGGCACTCATAATCATTTCAACGTTGTGGACTTTCATTTAGTTAGTTCCTCCAATGCAATTTCAAGGACTTCTTCAGCTTGAGAGACAAGATGAAAAGTTAGTCCTTCACGAATAGTTTCTGGTATATCTTCAATATCGCGCTCATTATCGATAGGCAAGATAATTGTTGTCAAACCCGCTCGATGAGCACCTAACGCTTTCTCTTTCAATCCACCTATTGGTAAAACACGACCTCTAAGTGTAATTTCTCCAGTCATTCCAACTTCTCTTCGAACTTTTCTACCTGTAAGAGCAGAAACCAACGAAGTGGCGATGGTCACTCCTGCAGAAGGACCGTCTTTCGGTGTAGCTCCTTCTGGTACATGTATATGAATATCTAATGATTCATGGAAAAGTGGATCTATGCCAAACTCAATTGTTTTCGAACGAACATAAGAAAGTGCTGTTTGAGCAGATTCTTTCATTACATCCCCTAGCTTACCAGTAAGCAGAAGATTTCCTTTACCCGGAGACAATGAAACTTCAATTTGCAGTGTATCGCCACCGACTTGCGTATAAGCAAGACCCGTTGCAACTCCTACTTGATTTGTCGTTTCAGCTTGTCCATATCTATATTTCTTTTTACCAAGGAGTCCTTCAAGCGTTTTCGAACTAACCGTAACACTTTTTTTATCCCCTGCAACGATTAGTTTTGCGGCTCTACGGCAAATAGTAGCGAGTTGTCGCTCCATTCCTCGAACACCAGCTTCTCTTGTATAATACCGAATAATATCAAGAATAGCTCCGTCTTGAATTCGTACTTGAGACTTAGTAAGACCATGTTCTTTTAGTTGTTTTGGAAATAAATGATTTTTTGCAATGGATTGTTTTTCAACTTCTGTATAACCTGCAATCGATATAATTTCCATTCGATCTAAAAGAGGTCTAGGTACCGAACTTAAATCATTCGCAGTTGCAATAAATAGAACATCTGCCAAGTTAAACGGCTCTTCAATATAATGATCACTAAATGTATTATTCTGCTCAGGATCTAACACTTCGAGCATCGCAGAAGAAGGATCTCCTCGGAAATCGTTCGACATTTTATCGATTTCATCCAAAAGGAACACTGGATTATTTTTCCCCGCTTTTTTCATTCCCTGAATAATACGCCCAGGCATTGCACCAACGTATGTTCTTCTGTGTCCACGGATTTCAGATTCATCTCGAACCCCACCCAACGAAACGCGGACAAAAGTGCGTCCTAGTGATTCTGCAATTGAACGAGCAAGTGACGTCTTTCCTACACCTGGAGGTCCTTCAAGACACAAAATAGGTCCTCTTAATGATTTAGTTAATTGGCGAACAGCTAAATATTCAAGTATCCGCTCTTTCACTAATTCAAGTCCATCATGATCACGATTTAATATTTCTTCAGACTTATTGATGTCTAATTGATCCTTCGTAGCATCAGACCATGGGAGAGTTACAAGCCAGTCGATATAGTTTCGAATCACTCCACTTTCGGCCGATGCAGCCGGAATCTTCTCATATCGCTCAATTTCACGTTCAGCAGCTTCATATGCGCCTTCCGGAAGGTTAGCAGCTTCTAGCTTCACTCTTAGTTCCGCTATTTCTAATCCTTTACCGTCTTTGTCACCAAGCTCTGTTTGAATCGCTTTCATTTGTTCGCGTAAGTAGAATTCTTTTTGAGTTCTTTCCATTGCTTCCTTGACACGCTCATTGATTTTCTTTTCAAGATGTAGTATTTCTTCCTCATTGTGCAAACGACTTATTAACCATTCAAGGCGTTCATTGACATCATATTCCTCTAATACATCCTGTTTTGCAGCCATTTTAAGCGGTAAATGTGAAGCAATCATATCAGCCAGTCGCCCAGGTTCTTCGATGGATGCAACCGAGTCAAACGTTTCTTTTGTAACTTTTTTTGAAATCTCAGTGTACTTCTTGAAGTATGTAAGGAGTGTTCTCATAAGCGCTTCGGTTTCAGAGCTTTTTTCTATGTCATCTGGTGTCCCAATTACATCGACAACAGGAAATAAATCTGCTTCTTGATAGTCCTTCCATTCGGCACGTTCGATACCTTCGAGCAGAACACGATACGTCCCATTAGGTAGTTTAGTCATCGATTTAACAAACGCTAAAGTTCCGATTTCATAAAGATCTTCAGATTCTGGATTTTCGACAGTTATATCATATTGTGTTGCTAAAAAAATCAGATTATCTTGAGCAATAGCATGCTCTATTGCAAAAACAGAACGTTCCCTTCCCACATCAATATGTAGAATCATTGATGGATAAACAAGAAGTCCACGCAGCGGTAATAATGGTATTTTTTCATTTTTGTTTTTCCTCAAATCCATTCATCTCCGTAAAATATAGTATGTAAGGTAGAAAAAGCTGACCTCCGAATGGCGCTCATGTACGCGCGATTGGTGCCAGCTTCTTCCTTTTGGCGTTACGCCGTGTCTTTGTCTTTTTTAAACTCTATTTCTACACCGTCAGCTGTGAGTAGGATTGGATTTGCCAAACCTAACACAGAATCTTTTGTAATGATACACTCTTTTGCTTCTTCAAGTGAAGGCAATTCATACATAACATCGAGCATTATATTCTCGATAATAGAACGAAGTCCTCGAGCACCTGTTTTACGATCAATTGCTTCTTTAGCAATTTCAAGAAGTGCATCCTTTTCGAAGCGAAGTGCGACATCGTCAAGTTCAAACATCTTCTGATATTGCTTAACAATTGCATTTTTAGGTTGAGTCAATATTTGGTAAAGAGTATCTTCACTTAACTGCTCTAAACTAGACAATACAGGTAATCGACCAATAAATTCTGGAATTAGTCCAAAACGTTGAAGATCTTCCGGTATTATTTTCGATAAAAGAGATACATCTTCAGCTATAGTGTTCGGCTCTGCACCAAAACCAATGACCTTCTGCCCAATACGACGTTTGATAATATCATCGATTCCATCAAAAGCGCCTCCGACAATAAAGAGAACATTTGTCGTATCGATTTGGATGAATTCTTGATGAGGATGCTTTCGTCCGCCTTGTGGAGGTACGCTTGCAACTGTTCCCTCAAGAATTTTAAGTAAGGCTTGTTGAACACCTTCACCAGAAACGTCTCTAGTAATAGAAGCATTTTCTGATTTACGTGCAACTTTGTCGATTTCATCAATATAAATGATCCCTTTTTCAGCACGTTCTACATCGTAGTCCGCCGCTTGAATTAGTTTCAAAAGAATATTCTCGACGTCTTCGCCTACATATCCAGCTTCAGTCAATGATGTTGCATCTGCTATTGCAAACGGTACATCTAGAATGCGTGCAAGCGTTTGTGCAAGCAATGTTTTACCGCTTCCTGTTGGACCAATTAGAACAATGTTGGACTTCGAAAGTTCAACATCATCAATTTTACTGCCAGAATTCACACGCTTATAATGGTTATAGACAGCAACTGATAATGTTTTTTTCGCTCGATCCTGTCCAATTAAATATTCATTTAATATACTCTGGATGTCTTTCGGTTTTGGAACATCTTTAAACTCGAATCCTTCTTCAAGTCCAACTTCTTCCTCAACGATTTCAGCACAAAGTTCAACACATTCATCACAAATATATACGCCCTGTCCCGCAACAAGTTTACGAACTTGCTCTTGAGTTTTACCACAAAAAGAACAGTTTAAGTTATCTTTTTCATCATTAAATTTGAACATTATGCTCACCCCTATTCAAGTGATAATCTTACAAGATAAATCGACTTTTATCAACTAATTAGGATTTTTCCTATATTTCGGTGCATGATTTTAATCTCTGCTATGTAAAACAAGGTACGGTATACCGTACCTTGTCCTTGAATCAATATGTTATTCAGTAATTACTGCATTTTCAACAAGAAATTCAACTGTTTTATTGAAACGAAGATCATTTTCAAGAACTGTCGTTCCACCAAGTGTTGTTCTAATCTCTTCGATATCCATACCGAATTGATCAGACATTTTTTGTAGTTCTGCAGTGATTTCTTCTTCTGTTACTTTAATATCTTCAGCTTTACCAATTGCTTCAAGTGTTAAAGAAACTCGAACGCGTTTTGTAGCATCTTCAGTCATTTGTGCACGAAGTGCTTCTTCATCTTGACCTGAGAATTGGAAATACAACTCCAAATTCATGCCTTGAGAAGATAGACGCTGACCAAACTCTTCCATCATACGTTCAACTTCAGAATTAACCATAACACTTGGAATTTCGACTTCTACGTTAGCAGCTGCCGCTTCAACAAGGTCATCGCGAAGTGCAGTTTCAGATGCACTTAGTTTTTCTTCAGTCTTTGTTTCTTTTAACTTTGCACGGAGCTCGTCGAGTGTTTTAACTTCCTCGTCGATTTCAGTAGCAAGTTCGTCATTTAGTTCAGGAATTTCTTTAGCTTTGATTTCATGAACTTTCACTTCGAACACTGCTGGCTTACCAGCAAGTTCAGCTGCATGATATTCTTCAGGGAATGTAATTTCAATGTTTTTTTCTTCCCCAGTTTTCATGCCAATCATTTGCTCTTCAAAACCAGGTATAAATGAACCTGAACCGATTTCAAGGTCAAAGTTTTCAGACTCTCCGCCTTCAAATGGAACTCCATCAGCGAAACCTTTAAAATCTAGTTTAACTGAATCGCCATTTTCAACGACTCCGTCTTCTTTAACAACTAATTCAGCAAATGCTGTTTGTCTTTCTTTCAATTGGTTTTCAATTTCTTCGTCAGTTACTTCAGTTTCTTGACGAGTCACTTCTAAACCTTTGTATTCGCCAAGTTTAGCTTCTGGCTTCAAAGTTACAACTGCTGTGAAGATAAGTTCTTTTCCTTTTTCCATTTGTACGATATCAATTTCAGGACGATCGATTGGATCAACCTTCGCTTCGTCTAGTGCATTTGAATATGCTTCTGGAAGAATGAAATCTAGTGCCTCATTATAAAGAGACTCTACACCATACATTTTCTCAAACATTGGACGTGGCATTTTCCCTTTACGGAAACCTGGTGATTGTACTTCTTTAACTACTTTTTTAAACGCTTTATCAAGACCAGCTTTCACTTCTTCTGCTGATACTTCTACTGTTAATGTACCTGTGTTTCCTTCGTTTTTTTCCCATTTTACTGACATAATTAAAAACCCTCCGAATCATATGATCGATATATTTTTTTAATGGATATACCCAATTGACAACCACTTCAGTATATCACAGTCTATCCATCTTTCAAGAAATTTTATTCCACTTCCCAATCTGAATCCGTATCAATCCGCTTAATCAAAGATATTAGTGGATTGTTCGGTAACAGGCCACCCGAAAACAGACTTTCTATGTACTCAATATAAGTTGATGCAATCTCTTTTACATCATAAGTTCCCCAACTAAAAGGAAAGGCCGTAATTGCGAATTTCTCGATAATTCCGCTTGCCATTTCAAATCGCGAAGGATCTTTCAACAAAAGACGTTCAACTTCAGAAAGCACTTCTTTTGTTTGATCGTCCTGCCCAGGTAATGTTATTTCCGCAGGAATAATTACTGCCTTCAAACCAAACTTTTCAATCGTTAATTCGGATGTACAGCCCGCTTGATGCAAAAGCGTCAAAGCAAATGTAATTACAAGTGGTGATAAAGTAGAATCTTTGGCTACCTCTTCCAACACAGGAACCAATGCATTTAAATTGGACCCTTCAAGAGAAGCAAGTGTGTGTTGTTGTTTTAATGAATCCATTGCTTTAAATTCCTTCATTGTAAAGGGAGGTTCTATTAATTCATCTACATCATTACCGTACCGTTTCGCCAAACGAGTATTCAAATCACGCAAGTAATTAAATTTACTAAGCATTTCCTCAGGAATAATTCCTTCATCCAAAAGAGCATCAATTGTAATTTCTACTTCTTCATACTCTTGCAATTGAATACTAATTGTCAAATAGAGTTCCATAGCTTCAATATAGTTTGCTGTTCCAACATGCAATATTCGAGCAGCAATATCCTTAGCACGAACAAAATCTTTCGTTTCATAAAGTGCAATCGCGTAAGGAATGAGGAATTCAGGATACTCGGGTTCATATAAAATCGCTTGGTCAAATGCTTCTACAGCAGCATCGTAGTTTTCAGCTTCAACAAAAGTTGTGCCGTTATAAACGAGTTTTTCAAAGGTACCCGGAAAAACAATAATATTTTCTTTTTTACGCAGACGACCATGTTTCCTATGCATCCCACTCCTCCTTACTTGTTACACCCACTATAGCACAGTGATTTTAGTTTTTGAACTAAAACAGGCAATTTACAAGCCCAGTTTTGGCCTTGTAAATTGCCTAATAGCGGTATATTTGTCTAGCTATAAACTGTTAGAGCTTTTTAACAAATTCCGTTTTTAATTGCATCGCACCAATGCCGTCGATTTTACAATCAATGTCGTGATCGCCGTCAACAAGACGGATATCTTTCACTTTCGTACCTTTTTTCACAACTGCGGAGCTTCCTTTTACTTTCAAATCTTTAATGACCGTGATTGAATCTCCATCTACCAATACGTTTCCATTTGAATCTTTGTACACTTTTTCAACTTCACTCTGTTCAGTTTCAGATTCCAGCGTCCACTCATGAGCACACTCAGGACAAACTAAAAGGTTTCCGTCTTCATATGTGTATTCTGAATTACATTTCGGACAATTTGGTAAGCTAGGCATTTCAATTCCTCCATTTACTATATTTACATGAATATTGTAATCACAATCTATCATTTTATACGAATTCAAGAATAATACAAATTAATCTTCGGAATATCACAATGCACTTCGGACAAATAAAATATATTTTGCGCGGTCAAGCGGATTAACTCCCACACGCTCCCTTTCAGCTCCAAGTTCAAAACTGCATGGTTCGTAACCTGCAAATTCAGTACTGAACAAAGCTTTTCCAGATGATAATATGCTTAAAGTCACTGGGTATTCAATGGACGTTGCAACAGGAAGTGTACCGGTGATTAAGGCAGTATCGCCGTGTATTTCCGGACCTTCAAAAGTCCCTCTCATTTGAATGACATCATTTATAACTTTTCCACACAGTTCTTCAGGGACAGTTATTCTAAAATTGATCATTGGTTCCAAAAGATTTGTGCCAATCTCCTTTAGCCCTTTCATAATTGCCATGGCAGTTGCGGCCGTAAAATCACCGGACCGAGAATGCACGACATGGTCTTCTCCGTCAACCAGTGTGATTTTAATATCCGTCACACTCCAACCATATAAACCTTGCTGAAGAATGCTCTCTAAGTTATGTTCAATCTCTCTTTGATATTGTATTTTGATTTTATCTGATCGTACAATGGATTCAAATACAATACCACTGCCTTTAGGTAAAGGTTCGATTAGAAAATCAACGATAGCCCAACATGGTTTCGGCATTGTATACTCCTCAACCCCATGGACTGTAGCGCGAGGTGTTTCTTTGTAAAGTACAGAAGGCGCATCAAAGAAGGCTTCAACACCAAATCGCTCCATAAGAATCGACTCAAGAATTTCCAGTTGAATTTTCCCCATGATTTGAATATGTATTTCCTTCTTTTCCCGAATCCATACCATATTCAATAAAGGATCTTCTTCCTGTAAAATCGTCAACGCTTCGACTAAAGCTATATAATCTGTGTCTTTTTTTGCGAAGACTTTCAATGTAAGAACAGGGGTGGCCAGTTGTGGTAGTTTTGGAATATACGTTTTATCCCCTAATACATCATACACGCCGCAATTTAACCCACTTACAATTACAAGATTTCCACTTACTGCTGATTCAACATCAACAATCTTTTGGTTGATTATTTTTTTGATGACATTGACTTTCTCTTTGCTGTTCTTGCTGTAATTTATGATTTCATCTTTATTCTCTATTTTCCCACTCATTATTTTTAAATGAGCAAGTTTTCCGGATGTTTTATCATGTGATATTTTGTAAACAAGCGCGGAGAAATCGTGATCATCTAAATTTGCAGGTCCTGGTATGTACGTAAGAATGCCGTCTAGTAATTCGGTTATTCCTACTCCCTTAATGGCCGCCCCATATAATAATGGATAAACCTGGCCGTCCATAGCCTGAAGTTGAATATGTTCTTTAATCGTCTCTATTGTCAATAAATCCTCTAAGTATACTTCAAGTAATTCTTCATTATTTTCACAAAGAACACTTACAATCTCTTCTAGTAGTTCTTTATGTGTCTGTCCTTCTATCTCATGCATCAATTTATGTCCTTGTAAGTGCTCAAAGAGGTTTTCAACCGTAAACACATTGTCCTTTTCCGTAACGACTTGCAAAGGTATTAGGTTATTGGTTAATTGGTTTCTCATATGTGCAAGCACCTTTTCTGGTGATGCCCCAATTCTATCGATTTTATTCATAAAAAAGAGTGCTGGTTTTTTAAGTTGGTGTAAGGTTTTAAAATAGATATCCGTTTGTGGCTGAACACCTTCAACAGAGGAAAGCACTATGATTGCACCATCTAAGACCGCTATACTTCTCTCTACCTCCGCACTGAAATCGACGTGTCCGGGTGTGTCAATTAAGTAGATTGACGTGTCTTTCCAAGTTAAATCGACTTCAGAGGCTTTCACAGAAATTCCTCTTTGCTTTTCGACCGCCATAGTGTCTGTATAGGTTGTACCTTTATCAACACTGCCCAACACTTTACTCGAACCGCTATAGTATAGAAGCTGTTCCGTCAAAGTGGTTTTCCCAGCATCAACATGCGCGACGATGCCAATATTACGAATGGTGTTTTTAAGTTTCACGTCTATTACTCCCGACTACAATTTAATAAGATTGCTGTAATCTAAGCTTACCATGACTTTTTCATTTATTTTATTAAAATGCAATTCTTTTAAAAAATGAACCGTCTCCTTTGTAATAAGGAAACGGTTCATTTTCAAATATTCGTTTTTACTGTTGCAAATGCTTCTAAAGCACGTTTTCTGGCAAATGAATGATCGATGATTGGAAATGGATACGTCTTACCTAGTTCAATCTCCGCTTTTTGCAATACATCGATCGGAGCTTCCCATGGTGTATGAATGTATTTTGTCGGTAGTTTCGCTAGTTCAGGAAGCCATTTCCGAAGATAGACTCCTTCCCCGTCAAACTTTTGACTTTGAAGAATCGGATTGAATATCCTAAAATACGGCGCAGAGTCAATTCCGGATCCCGCAACCCATTGCCAGCCCATAGCATTATTTGCGACATCAAAATCCACAAGCGTTTCTTTAAACCAATCGGAACCTTCTTGCCACGATATTAGTAAGTGTTTGACTAAAAACGATGCGACAACCATTCGAACTCTATTGTGAATTGCACCTGTTTCCCATAATTGGCGCATGCCTGCATCAACAAGGGGGTAGCCAGTCAAACCTTTTTTCCAAAATGTAAACATCTCATCGGTATCCCTCCATGGGAAATCCTCAAATTTTTCTCGAAGAGGCGTATGTACGATTTCAGGAAAATGAATCCACTGGTGATAAGCGAATTCTCTCCATATTAACTGGCGCATAAAAGCTTCTACAGAGCTGTGCATATATGAAACACTATCCGATTCTAAAAGCATTTTCGAAGAAAACCAAATCGAACGCACACTGATATCTCCGCAAGCAAGATGTGGCGACAACAACGAAACATCATCAAATGAAGGGATATCTCGCCCTTCCAAGTATTTACTCATACCTTCTTCAGAAAATTGTTGCCACCTTTTTATAGCTCCGTCTTCGCCCGGTACCCAGTGTTCAACCAGTTTTTCATCCCAATTAACACTAGGCAGTAATTTTAAATCCTCAATTGCTAGTGTAGGAAGAAATTGATTTAAAGTCGAGAATTCTACAGGTGTAGGTTTTGGTTGTATGACCGACTCATGCATCGTGTTTTTCCAAAATGATGTGAATACTTTGTACGGTTCATTCTTCTTATTTAATAGTATTCCCGGTGGAAAAAGTAAATGTGAGTTAAATGTTTCTACCTCAACGCCATCTGAATTCAGTCTTTCTCGAATCATTTCATCTCTTGTTAGGATAGATGAGTCATAACTTTCGTTGAAAAAAACAGCATTTGCCCGTGTTTCTTCTATAATAGTGGTAAGTTCATCCAAACTATCGCCTTGCCTAATCGTTAAACTTAACCCCATCCTATACAGTTTTTTCTGCAAAGAAAGTAGCGAGTGATGAAGCCACCATTTCGAAGCATAGCTCGATAAGGACATCTGTTCATCCTCTTTCGACCAAATGAACACAGGAATGACAATACCCTGCTCTGAAGCTTCCCAGAGTGCGGGGTTGTCATGAATTCGAAGATCTCTCCTTAGCCAAACAATTGTTTTTTTCACAAAATCACCTCGTAAGCTATTCCTTATGCACCATTTTCCAATTTAAGGACACCATCTACCATTTTGTATACCTTATCGCAATATCCAATTAAACGCGTATCGTGAGTAACTACAATCGTCGTTGTGTTATTATCTTTCGTCTGTGTCTTCAAAATATCCATTACTTCATAAGCACGATCTGAGTCAAGAGAAGCTGTTGGTTCATCCGCTAATATCACTGAAGGATTGCTGTATAATGCTTTGGCAATAGCTGCTCTCTGACGTTCTCCACCGGATAAGTCAGATGGATATTTCTCTTTAAGATCACCTATCCCTAAACTCTCATACAGTTTCCCAAGTTCTTCTTTTGTCATGTTCTCTTTTTTGACCCGGTCGATTAACTTCAATTGATTCTCTACAGTTAAAAAAGGAATTAAGTTTGATCCTTGTAAAATAAACCCTATTTCTTTCAAACGAATTTTTGACCGTTGTTTTTCATTTAAGTTCGTTAAGTTTTGATTGTTAATAATAACTTCTCCTGAGGTTGGGGTTAAAAGCCCCCCTAAAATGGTGAGTAAGGTACTCTTACCGGATCCTGATGGCCCGATAATTGCAATAAGCTCCCCTCTTTCCGCCTCGAAGTTGGTTTCTTTCAGAGCTTCCACCTTTTTATGGCCTGTTCCAAAAGTTTTATTCACATTGAGTAATTTTAATACAGACATCAATTAACCCCCTATCGCTTTTAATGGATCGATTCGTACAATTGTTAGAACCGAGAATACCGCACCTGCTATGGCGACAACAATGAGGACAAGTCCGTAAAAGAGCATTGTTGGAATATCAAACGAAATAGGAACAGCGCTTGGTAAAAAGGCACCTGTTAATATTGTAAGGCCAAATCCGACTACTACTCCAATTGCTGCCAAGATAAACGTCTGTGCAATGATTGATTTTGAAAGGTAAAGATTGGATATCCCTTGTGCTTTCATAATCCCGAACATACTGATCTTTTGAACTGTTAATACGTATAAGAAAATCGCTACAATAACTGCCGATATGATAAATAGAAAATAGATCATAAAGTTCAGTGTTAAATTCTGTTCGGTATAGCCAGGTAATTTTTGAATGAACGACTCAATTTCTGTAACTTCTAAATCTTGATTATCCGAAATTGAAGAGACATCTTTTGTTCGAACAATAATACCGTTTATTGTATCTTTGTTTGCATCCACAGCTTCACCGTATTTAAATCGGTTAACGGTGGACATATCTGTATATAAAACGGGTGCTGCATTAAATCTTGCTTTATTTGTAAAACCAACGATTGTGAGACTTTCTTCTGTAGAGGATAATTCTAATTTATCTCCTATTTTAAAACCACTGTCTTTTAAAGCGTCGCTTGCGATGACTTCATTTTCATTTGTAAAGACATCACCATCTGTTACGTTAGGCATAATAAATTCGTCTTTATTAATTCCAAATATGGAAACATTCGTTTTGTTATCCCCATTGCCTGCAATTGAATTCATTTGAGTAATGACTGCAATTTCGTCTGCTGTTATATCATCGACGTTTTCTAACGACATCGACGATTGATATAAGCTTTTGTCTGATTCAACTGTTAAAACAATTGCTGTGGCATCCCATTTATCTACAGACTCGCGGTTCATATCTTTCAAACCCTCAGCCAGACCTGATAGAAAGAATACTAGATAAGAAACAAGCATTAACACGCCAATAATTAATATAAAACGCAATTTATTCTTTTTAATTTCATTCCAAGCTAAAAACATTGCTTCACTTCCTTATCCCATTAAGTTTAGTTACTTTCGTACATTCTATAATCTATTTTTAACACACCCTTATACAAGTTGTCAAAGGTTATTTCTTATTCCTGATAAAAGCTTATACAAATAATGATAACTAAGCTATAATAGAATAAAGAGGTTAGATTGGGGAGATATTTATGGAATATTGTAAAGCATGTATGAAGTCATCATTGGACTATCAAATTCGCTTAAATGGCATAGAAAACATGAAGCACTTGCCTCAAATCATCACCTATCTAAAACTGAACGACCTCCTGATAAAGGATAAAAATGAAATACTCATTATGAAGGAAACAGCCGTTGCAGGTTTGATTGATTTTTTTAATGACCATATGGATACGGAGCTTATATCGTTTCGGGTTGACCAAAATGAATGGAAGCCCATTAAAGAGGCTGCAGAGTTGTTGGATTATCAGTGGATAGACAAAGTCATTTTTGAGGAGTTGGTTAACTTTCATATTCAACCCATTGTGGATGCTGACGAGCAAATCTATGCCCATGAAATGTTGGCCAGATTCATTGATGATAAAGGCGATGAAATAGGTCCTTATCAAGTATTTGTTGCCGCAAAAAAAAGAAATCGTACGTATGCGCTAGATAAGGTTTGCAGAATGGCCGCAGTTCGGAATACAGCTTCAATAGATACAAAAGTGTTTATTAATTTCATTCCAACATCCATATACTCACCCGAACATTGTTTGAAATCTACAGTAGAACTGGCAAATCAGCTAGGCATTAAATCTTCGCAGTTTGTGTTTGAAGTCGTGGAAACAGAGCAAGTAGAAGACTTAGATCATTTGAAAAGAATATTAATGTATTACCAGGAAAGAGGATTTCAATACGCACTGGATGATGTGGGAGAGGGCTTTAGTACAATTGAAGTATTAAAAGAACTTTCACCGCATTATATGAAACTGGATATGAAGTTTGTTCAAGGCGTTTCATCTGATTTAGAAAAACAGAAAGCTGCTATTCGAATACTAGATGTGGCATTACAAATCGGTTCCGTTCCCCTTGCAGAAGGAGTAGAGGAACGAGAAGACTTTATTTGGTTGAAAAATAAAGGATTTAAGCTGTTCCAAGGTTATTTGTTTGGCAAACCAATGCCTATTCCTGTGTAAGCATGCCTGTATAACATATGTTTATTTTCTTTTGATAACCGAATTTACTAATAAAAACCCTAATATATATCCGTAAAGAATATGGCCTACGAGCCAGAATAAAATAGAAGACAAATCCGTTATTGAAGGTGTTCGATTTGATAATGCTGTTGTCGGGAATAATGCGATACCTACTATGAAACACACTGCTGTGGATAAATAGATTACTTTATTCCGAGAATTTATTTTCAAACGCATTATTAGGATATACAAACAAACGCTTAATGCAACAGATATAATTAAATGAAATACAACCTCAACTGGTTCGGAAAACTCGTATTGATTTAGATATGGGATATAATCAACGTTTAATAACAATGTGTACACCTTGTTTGATGTAAGCATTTCTACCATTTTCAAGAAAACTGTTAAAAATAATCCGGATAGTAAACCGTAAAAAATCGACTTCAGAATTCCTTGCTTAATTACCATTAAGTTACCAACCTTTCTTAATTGCTTATAATAAAAAGCATCGACTGTATAATCTTCTAGCACAAACGTTGTACAAAATAATTTTATTCATTATACTTTAGCATACTAGGAAAAAAGTTACCACGTAGAATGCATAATTAAGAAAGGGTGAATACTATTAATAGAACTTTTGATAATGAGAACTATAGCATACAGCAAGTATCAGATATGACTGGTTTATCAAAACAAGTCATTCGCAAATGGGAAGAACGCCACGAAATTGTACAGCCAAAAAGATTAGATAACGGGTACAGAACCTATAGTAAAAAAGATGTCAATGTTCTTTTAAGTGTTAAAACCCTGGCAGATCAAGGTTTATCTATTAAACAAGCTGCTACTTTAGTAATTCAGGAAAACGCAAATGTAGAAAAAACTATAAAACAAGTACCTATTCAACAAATAGATGACCTAAATAATCACGTCTTTCAACTTATTGAAAAAGGGACACATTGTGACGAAGTAGAAATCAATCTAGTTTTACAACAGGCTTTCCATCAGCATGGCCTATCCAATTTCTTAACTTCCGTTGTAGTCCCCTTTCTACAAGAGATAGGTAAAAGATGGGAAAAGGGAGAATGGGATGCCTTTCAGGAATCCATCTCGAGCATGGTCGTTCGGGACTTTTTAGTTCAAATACGACGCAATTTTAAATATCGGGAAAATGCTCCTTTAGTACTCGGTGCTTGTTTACCAAACGAGCAACACGAAATACCCGTACAAATACTATTATTGCAGCTCATGCAACTCGGTTGGAGGACGTTGCTCGTCGGGAGTTCTCCAGCACCCGGTTCACTTGAATCGATTGTTGACAAACTTAAACCAGTAAAAGTTCTATTATCCGCATCTACAACCATTCCTTTTGAAATGAACCCTTTATTATTAAAAGAGATTGACGATTTTGCATATAAAAACAAACATATTGATATTTGTCTTGGTGGTTATGGTGCAGTGAGTTATTCAAAAGGACAAACACTTAAAGCTTTACGCATTGTACAATCCATTGAAGATGTTGTTGAAAATCGCACCACTTAAGGTCAACATGGTATCCGCATTTTCCCACTAAAAAACGATTGTTCCCCTTTATAGGGACAATCGTTTTTTGTCATATACCTTTATTTACTTAAAACGAAAAAATATAGGTATAGCTAATACCGAATGGGACATCCTATAAAATGTGAGTGAAATTCATAAAGGCATTTCACTTAACAAGAAAAAGGTGGTGCAAACTCATTGAGAGATGAAAGAAATTTAGATCGTCAAAACAAACTCAACCAGAATAAAAACAAGCAAAATAATAATGTTGAATTTGGAGAAGAATTTCTAGATGATTTTACAAATCCAAATAACCAAGAACAAACGAAAAACAGAAATAATACAAACAATACGAACAAAAACAAAAATAACAATCGCACTAAATAATCAAAGTGTACCCTGTATCTCAATTAAAATTTTGAGATACAGGGTTTTTACTGTCCACTGTTCATTTCTCATTTTACGTAACTTAAAACCTCATTCTAGAGGAATTCATTATAAAGCTTATGATTACTACGAAGATGAGAGCACCAACAATAGATGGTATTAGATAAAATTCAGCGAGCTTCGGACCCCAATTTCCAAGTAGCCTACTTCCAATCCAAGCACCTATGATTCCTGCAATCACATTCCCTAATACTCCGCCAGGCAAATTTTTTCCTAATACAACTCCTGCAAACCAACCAATGACAGCACCAATGATTAAATATAAAATCAAATTCATTTAAATCATCTCCTTTGCTTATTTCATTGTCTTTAGTAGGGAGTAACAATTTTCCAGGCTATTATGAGCGATTTCTATGAAGGCTATATAAAATAATACGCATGACTAGCACTGATTAGAACATTTGGTGCGGCATTTCTGATGGACTTCAGTGAACATAAAAAAAGCTGCCGTCGTCCATAGAGGACTTCGTCAGCTTCGAACATAAACCAATTGCACTCAATTATATCAACTGGATTTAAGATGTGCATGTTCGCATAAACAGTTCATAAGCTCTTTTACAGCGACTTCTCCAGCATGCATCCATCTGCTTTTATTATCGATTTGTCCATCCGTATCGATTGGAGATTGGAATTGACTAAAACCAGTTGCATCTAATAATGAGCCTCCATCTTGATCTAAACCGATATGAACAACATGCTTTATAATGTATGGCGTTTCAAATTTAATAGTAGCATCAAACTGATCTAATTCACCATTCGTAACAACAAATGGAATTCGAATATAAATCGTTTCACCATCTTCGCGACATAATGTATGATCAAAGCAACCATTTTCGTAATCCCAATTACCGCCTAGGTGATAACCAAGCTCTGAAATACACTCACTGACAATGCCGAAATTGGCTTGTTGTCCTTCTAGCTCGGTTTTTAGTTTCAACATAATCTTAACCTCCTTTTGAGTCCATCTTCAAATAGTATTCTCAAAAGGAGGTAAAACATACGGTTATTAAATTTGAGATAACTTTACCAATTAGTTGAAAAGGTTATCATTTATATAGAAAAGAAACTTAAAGGCAATTGTTCAACCCTTTACTTCTTTATTTTCTTTATTTTCTTTCTTTTTTTCTTTTTAGCAATCGGCTCGCTTGGTTCTGGAGCTGGATTATAGCTTCCTGCATATAAGCCCGAATATATTTTGTACCAGTTGAAAATGTGTTCAAAAATCACTTTCAATACGGCATATGCTGGAATACCAAGAATAACTCCAGGTACACCAAATAATTTACCAGCCGTCAGCAGCACTATAATAATTGTTACTGGATGTATTTTCAAGTTACTACCCAAAATGAGCGGCTGAATTAACCGACCTTCCAGCAATTGTTCAATACCAAATACGATCAGTACTTTAACGAGCATTGCCGGTGAGGCAACCAATGCAACTATGACAATTGGAATCATCGCCAAAAACGAACCTAAATAGGGAACTAAATTCAATAAGCCAGCAAGTATCGCTAATAATACCGCGTATTCAAGACCTATTATTGCAAAGCCAATCCAAAACATCAATCCTACAAAGAATGCCACTAACAATTGACCACGGATATATTGACTAATTTGCGTATTGATTTCTTTCATTAAATTATACGTATACAAACGCATGTTTGTCGGAATGAATTTCATTGTATGATACGGTAAATTACGCCCATCTTTTAATAAAAAGAATAAAAGGATTGGCATTGTAACAAGTGCTATAACAATATTAGTGACGGTTCCTAGTACACTTCCAATTCCAGAAAAAGTTGAGTTCACGACGCTGTTTGCTTGTTCTGATATTGATTTTAATATATTTTGATTGATATCGGTCAATTGAACTTGTAATTGGGAAAATATATTACTTCTTAGCATATTATCAAATTGAGTGATCACTTTATTCCAATATGTAGGCCAATTTTCAATCAGGCTCAATGTCTGTTCCCGTATGATAGGAATTAGAATGATAATGCCCCACACAACTAACCCAATAATGATTACAAAAACAATTGCAATCCCCCACACACGAGGTATCTTCTTTCGTTCCATCCAATCAATTAAAGGATTTACTAAATAAAACAAAATACCCGCCATTATAATTGGCAATCCAATTACACTTAAAAACCCTTTGATGGGACCAAATATATGAGTGATTTTCGAAAAAACAAGGAGATTCAATAAAAGTAATAATGAAATCAATAAAATGGTAACTACTTTATTGTTTAAAAACCATTTCCAGAACCAAGTAGCAATGTTTTTCATATTCACTTTTTCTTGTTCCATATCCAGCACCTCATTTCTATATTATCAACGATTAAAAGAGTTTTTGAAAAGCAAATTTCCAAAGTAGTAACCCATTATCTCTCCGTAATAGTAATAATTTGATTCATAATGGACTGAACTTCAATTTCGTTTCGAACTACAAACAAATAGTCTGCCTCATCTTTTTCGGGTGTGTTTACTTGCTCGACTTTGGTCTTGTCTTCATTTTCCTGTCGAGTAAGAACTTCTTCAAACGTTGATACAGTTCTTAAAATCAATGTACTGCGCTGACTTTTCGAAATTCGCTCTTCAAGAATATGAGTCGGGATATCAAAATACACAAGTATGCTTGTAAAACCATTCACACGATAAAAATCTAGGAGTTTCAAACGACCATTCCTCGTTCGATTTGAATTACACAAAATAATGTTTCCATCTGTTTTATTTACTGCATGTTGAACAATTGTTTGTGTTAAGTCGTGCTTTATTGTATTCTGTCCATCTTTCGGCAATAATCCCGGATAAAAAGCATGAAGAAATTCAGCATGATTGTCCTGGTCAATAACAATTGAATTAGACATCCTTTTTTCTAAACTTTTGGCAAATGTCGTTTTTCCACTATGGGTTTTTCCGACCGTTATTATTACAAACCTTGTCATGAATATAAACCCCGTTCTCTTTTTATAATGTAGACATACAAACTAAGTCATCTACAAGTATATCTATATAAAAACACTTATTACCTTAATTATCAAATCGAATCCAAAGTTTGTCAATTTTAGTGATAATAAAAAACGGGTAAATGTAATGATTACTTATTTCCACCGTTTTCAGTATTAATCATTTGCCTGCATATCAAAGTAGCTTATATATAATAAGCATTTGAAGAAATGATCGAAATATAAAAACACAACATTAAAACTCTATTCTTCTAAGTAATAGAATAGAGTTTTAACCACTTCATATTAAATTGACTTACATGCTTATAACGGCGTTTCTTCTAGGAGTTTTGCAGAAAAGTATTTACGTGCTTCGGCTGTTAGAATCTGAAAACAAACTTCCTCTTCTTGCCGTTCAAACTCGACAACCATTCCATTTAAATTTTCATACACAGAATGAATTTTAAAGCCCGTGTCTAGATAGTCATCAACTCGTTTCATTTCATCTATGCTTAGTAAATGATCCGACATACAAACACCCCGCTTTTTTTATTTCCCTTTTGCTTCGATTTCTTGAACGACAATATCGTCCCAATCATGCCCAACTGTAATACCTAAATACTTGGCATCACTAGGATCGTCTAGTTCGGCTTGTGGATACTTTTTAAACCACCAATATTTCGCTAATACGTAGTACACAATTGCCCCCACGAAAAAGCCCACTAATGCAGAATACGTTGGGAACATATTCGCTAAGCCACCGCCGATTACCCAAGCGATTAACCCCGCGAAATTAAAGCCGTTCATATATTTAAATTGCCCGTTTAACTCATATAAATCTTTTACATTCACACGCCGTTTGCGGATTAAATAATAATCGGCGAATAATATTCCCACAATGGCTGTTAAAATACCGCCAATGATTAAGAGTGCATCGACTAAGACACCAAATAAGCTCCACGGCTGTGCTAAAATTCCAATTAGCCCGGCAATGATAACACCAACCCAGAACGGCACTTTTGGTCCGCCGATGTTTGAAAAGATTGTTGCTGCTGGAATTACGTTTGCAGATGTGTTTGTTGACCATTGGGCCAACACAATCATAAGTAGTAAAACTCCTAACACAATTCCACTGGCACTGTTTTGCAAGGCATTTATCGGATCCGCAGACGCTACTGCCATATAAGCCACTGCACCTATAGTTACGATAAATGTATTTGTAATCGGCATTACAATTAAAGAGCCAACTAGCTGCGTTTTATTGCGCTTGAACCAGTTACGTTCATTTTTTGGCGCTTTAAAGAATCGGGACAGTGTTGGCATATCAGCAGCTAACGTTGCCCAGAACCCCATGTTCGCCATGATTACAACCATGAATGCTGTAAAAGCCGCCATTCCTACCGTCGGCGATTCCACCCAAGTCCACACATCCTTACCTTGAGTCGTTGCATGATCGGCAAGTGTGATGTACATCCAACACGATATTAAAATAATAATTGGTGCAGCAAAATCTGCAAAGCGCTCTATGGATTTAATACCTAGCGATGTGTTGAATAACTGTAATGCTGCAAAAATCAGGAAACATAAAAACCAATTATTAAAATCGAATAATATATTCAAAATCCCATTGATGGCCATTGCACCAAAATAGGTGTTCAATCCGAACCAACAAGCAGCTGTCACACCACGAACGAGCGATGGAATATGCGTGCCAAAAGTGCCGAATGGGGCACGCATATACACCGGGAAGGACAAGCCGTGTTCAATCCCAATATCACCAATCAACGTCATTAATACTCCGATTAGTACGGAACCTATCAAAGTTGCTAAAATGACCATCGGCAATGACAAACTTATAATACCTGATCCACCAATTGCAAAGGCGGCTAATACAATGGCCATTCCTACCCAAATTACTGCAAAACCAAATGTCCCGATGCTTCTTTTTTGATGTGTCACTGGAAGTAAATCTGGTGATTTTAAATAATCTCCACCACTCGCCATACATGTCTCTCCCTTTTAGTAGATTTCCAGTTAACTTTGAAAAGCGGCTGGCGCCTGGAGCCCAGACACTGCTCCAAGTCTAAATGCGAATACTTTTCTCGCTTTTCTTCTAACAATTGCCTTTTTTATTATCGCCTAAAATTGCCAATTAGTGATTGACGTTCGTTCCAAGTCATTGGAGGAATCGTGGACATTTTTTCGACCATTGAAATCGCACCTTCTACCGGGCAAACAATCGCGCATAAATTACAACCTACACAATCTACTTCACGTACCTTCAGCATCGGGCGACCGCTCTCTGTGTACAGGTCAATGCATTGGTGCGCCGTATCTTCACACGCAATATGGCATTTATTGCAATTAATACAAACATCATTATTTATCTTAGCAACAATATTATAGTTTAAATCTAAGTCACCCCAGTTAGAATAACGATGAACCGACTGACCGACGAGATCCATCACAGAGGCAATACCCTTTTCATCCAAATAATTATTTAATCCATCTATCATGTCTTCGACAATACTAAACCCGTGGTGCATCGCCGCCGTACAAATCTGTACACCTGTTGCACCCATGAGCAAAAATTCCGCAGCATCTTGCCAATTCGAAATTCCGCCAATGCCGGATATTGGTACTTTGACGAGTGGATTTCGCGCACATTCCGCGACCATATTTAGAGCAATGGGCTTAACAGCAGGTCCGCTATATCCACCATGTGCACCTTTCCCAGCAACATGCGGTACCGTATTCCATGAATCTAAATCGACACCTGCTAAGCTGTTGATTGTATTGATCATACTTACGGCATCCGCCCCGCCACGCACTGCCGCTTCAGCCGTCATCGTAATATCCGTTATGTTCGGCGTTAGCTTAACGATAACAGGTGTACGTGCGACTTCCTTCACCCAATACGTTTGCCTCTCAACCAATTCAGGGACTTGACCAGAGGCAGCTCCCATTCCTCGTTCTGCCATCCCATGTGGACAACCAAAGTTAAGCTCAAGACCATCAACCCCCACAGCTTCTACTTTTTTTACAATCTCGTGCCACTTTTCCTGATTCGGCTCTACCATTAATGAAGCGATAATGGCGTGATTGGGAAATCGTTTTTTCGTTTCAAGAATTTCCTGTAAATTAACCTCTAACGAACGATCCGTAATCAGCTCAATATTATTAAATCCAGCCACTCTCTGTCCGTTAAAGTTAACTGCCGCAAATCGCGATGAAACATTTAAAATTGGTTCGCCCAATGTTTTCCAAACCGCGCCACCCCAACCCGCTTCAAATGCACGTTGCACTTGATATCCCGAATTGGTCGGTGGTGCAGATGCTAACCAAAACGGATTCGGCGATTTAATCCCGGCTAAGTCAATTCGTAAGTCTGCCATGCTTCATCCCCCCTATGCATTCTCGATTGGTTTTCTTAAACGCTCATGAATAATGTAAGCAGCATCTTTACCTTGCTGCGCAGCTGTTACCACCATTGCTTCCCCTTGGCCATTGCCGAACACTACATCTCCACAAGCAAAAACTTTTGCATTCGATGTTTGCATAGTCGTTTCGTCAATGTCTACTACTCCGTCCGTATTCTGTAATTCAAACGCTTCAATAAGTGAGACAAAGCGCGTTTGCCCAATTGCTTTTATAACAGCATCCACCTTCAGTACAAACTCAGATCCCTCGATTACTTCAGGTCGTTGCCTACCGTCTACCCCTGCATCACCGAGCATCATCTTGACGCATTCAAGTCCCACTACTTTCCCTGCAGCATCACCAATAATTCGGCTCGGTGCCGTCAACCACTTAAATCCAACGCCATCCTGTTTGGCAAATTCGTATTCATATTGGTAGGCGGTCATCTCTTTTTCTGTTCTTCTATAAAGAATATCCACTTGCTCCGCACCTAGTCGCACAGCACAGGTTGCACCATCGATGGCTGTGTTACCAGCACCAATGACCGCCACATGTTTACCGATTAAGTCTTCTGTTAGTTCACCCATTTTCGTACGCTTAACAAACTCAATGGCATCATGAACGCCATCCAGCTCCTCGCCTTGAATACCAAGATTAGGGACAGCCCCCATTCCAACCGCTATAATAACGCTGTCGTATTGCTCTAAAATTTCTTCAGCAGATATATCCACGCCTACTCTTGTGTTTGTCTTAATTTCTACACCAAGGTTTACAACTTGAGACACTTCCCATTCCACTACGTCATTCGGTAATCGGAATGACACAATTCCATAGGCGCCCAAGCCACCAGCCTTTGCTTCCGATTCAAAAATTGTGACACTATAACCGAAGCGACTAAGTTCACGTGCAGCCGACAGACCTGCTGGACCAGATCCAACAATCGCAACCTTTTGACCGTTTGCTTCTCCTTGTTTAAAAAACTGGATGCGTGATTCCCTCGCCCAATCTGTTGCATATCGTTGCAATTGCCCTATTTTAATAGGCTTGGTCGATGAATTTAACACACAGGCTCCTTCACATAGCACTTCAACTGGACAAACGCGTGCACAACTCGCTCCGATTGGGTTGGCCTCCATAATCGTCATGGCCGAACCTTTCATATTACTGGAAGCAATTTTTTTGATGAAATTCGGTACTTGAATACTTGTCGGACAGGCAGTAATACAAGGTGCGTCATAACAGTATAGGCAGCGATTTGCCTCTTCCATCGCTTCATTCTTTGTCATCTTGCTCGTCATTTCCACAAAGTTTTGTTCGAGTTGCGAAGTCATTGACATATTCCCCCTTATGGATTGCTGTTTAAACGGTGATTGTTTGAGGAGTTGTCGGCTGCAGTGCTCGCTTAATATATTGGCCACTGCCTACTACTCCAACAAATTGTTTATTTTTAATGACGTATTCTCCGCGCACAAGTACACTGACAGGTTCGCCCGTTACTTCCCATCCCTCATACGGATTGTAGTCGACATTCATATGGTGGGTGTTCGCAGATATTTCACGTTTTACCGTAGGATCAAAAAGGACAATATCCGCATCAGAACCAACCGCAATCGTACCTTTTTGTGGATACAAACCGAAAATTTTTGCAGCATTTGTCGAAATCATATCAACGAAGTCATGGATGGATATTCGCCCTTTCGCTACACCTTCAGAGAATAAAATACTGAAGCGATCTTCGATAAACGGCCCACCATTTGGTATTTTAGAAAAGTCATTTACCCCTAATTGCTTTTTCCCGTTAAAGCTAAATGAACATTGATCCGAGCCAATTGTTTGCAGTTGCTTGGCTTTTAACGCATTCCACAAATGCTCTTGATGATATTTCGGGCGAAGTGGTGGAGACCAAACATATTTTGCACCTTCAAAACCCGGTTGCGCTAACGCTGACTGATCAAGCGTTAGATATGGCGGACATGTTTCCCCGTACACGTCATAACCCTTTTCACGCGCCGCAATTATTTCATCCAGCGCTTCTTTACACGTCACATGCACTACATAAAGCTTTGCGCCCGCAATATGTGCGAGTTCAATCGCTCGTTTCGTTGCCTCACCTTCTAATTCAGCGGGACGTGTAAGTGCATGATAAATTGGCGCCGTCTGACCCGCTCGCTTCGCCTCCTCTACTAATTCATCAATAACTGAACCATTTTCACAGTGCACCATGACAACTGCACCAACGTCTTTTGCGATTTTAAAAGCTTTGAACAACGTTCGGTCTGTCGCCTGGAATTCTTTCGCGTAAGCCATGAACACTTTGACAGACGTAATCCCTTCCTGTTCTAATATCACAGGTAACTCGGCTTCTGTTTCAGGCGTTAAATCCGCTATCATTAAATGAAAGCCGTAATCTATCGCTGAATTCCCCTTTGCTTTTACATGCCATTTCTCAACAGCCGTCGCAAGTTTTTTTTCACCCGCAGATAAGCAAAAATCTAAAATGGTAGTCGTCCCACCGAAGGCAGCCGCAATTGTACCCGACTTCCAGTCATCGTCTGTTACCGTGTTGTTGAACGGCATATCCAAATGCGTATGCGGATCAATTCCCCCGGGCATCACGTATTTCCCAGTCGCATCTACAATCTCAGCTCCGTCGGTTGATAAATTTCTCCCGATTTGTACGATTTTTCCGTTCTCTATTAAAATATCAGCCTCATATAGATCGGAAGCTGTCGCAATCAGTCCACCTGTAATGATTTTTTTCACGTTACCCTCACCTTTCCATTCATGAATGAACATTTTAGTAACTTCTAGTAACCATTTACTTCATTGGTTTAGTGTGAATTTTTCACCCATGCTGAGCTTCGTTTGTAATTTCAACACCGTTTCCAATAGTACGTCTGCCCCTTTTACACAATCTTCAAATGTCGTTTCTTCCACCTCGCAATGACTTTTCCCATTGATACTTGGAACAAAAATCATTGCTGTGGGGATGATGCTCGCTATATACTGCGCATCGTGCCCCGCCCCGCTGAACATTCGATGAGAGGAATAACCATAGTCATGACATGATTCCTCCAGTGCATTGCAAATAGTAGCATCAAAATATACCGTCTCCCGCCCCCACAGCTTGACCGGGCGTATGTCGCATCCGTTTTCCTCTGAAGCTAAGCTTGTCAATAGCTTTTCCACTTTTTCTATTACCTTTGGATTTTTATGACGCGAATCCATGGTAAACACAACTTCGTTCGGAATGACCGTATGAATATTAGGTGCCACATGCATACGCCCAAATGTGAACACAAGCTCTTCGTCGATTTCGCCCAACTGGTCATGCAAAGACGAAATGATTCGAGACGCCACGATCATGGGATCTTTACGCATCGACATCGGTGTCGTGCCGGCATGATTGGATTCACCTGTTACGGTGATTTCATAGCAGACCATTCCTAAAACACCTTCAACAACACCAATTTCACGTTCCTTCTCTTCTAATACTGGTCCTTGTTCAATATGCAGCTCGATAAAAGCAAGTGCTTCAGTTAAACGATTTTCCTGTTCCCCATCATAGCCACTCGCCAGTAATGCTTCTTGAAAAGTAATTCCGTTTTTATCGGTGGACTGCAGCATTTGTTCTTTACTAAACTTTGAAGTAAGAACACCGGAACTCATCATCGCTGGATCGAAGCGAGCCCCTTCTTCATTCGTAAAATTCACAAGCATTAATGGAATCTCAAGCTCGATGTCGTTTTCCTTTAGCGTTCGTATCACTTCTATTGCAGTTAAAATACCTAAGACACCATCAAACCTGCCACCTTTTTCAACAGAATCTAAATGGGATCCTATTACGATTGGAGGACAACTTTTTTCCCCAGGTAGAGTCGCATAAATATTTGCCATGTCATCTACTTGAATATCCATCCCCAACTCTTTGCAAAGTTCACAAAAATAATCTCTAGCTGCTATATCTTCTTTTGAAAGGCACAAACGGGTTACGCCTCCATTGGCAGTTGCACCCAATTGGCTAAATTGTTCAATTAACTCCTGCAATCTATTTCGGTTACATTCATACATATGCTAGTCCTCTCTTTCATAGTTATTAAAAAGCGGTTTATTATCAACCCTATAAAGTAGAGTGTATTCGGCATATCCGGATATATTACTAAAAAATGTACATGCGCATATTTACGGGAATTCGTTTGTATACTAAGGGGCTATAGGTATGCCGCTCTTTTTCTAAAGAAGTAGAATAATGGATTTATAGAAGTATATAAATGAAGGAGTGTTGAGGTTCGATGACGAATTTAACAAGTCAAAATTGGCAAGTAAAAGATGAGCAATATGTATGGCATTCCATGAAGCCCTACAACCCAAACGCTACGTCAATTATTCAGAAATCGAAAGGCGCATGGATAACGGACATTGATGGAAAACGTTATTTAGATGCTATGTCTGGTTTATGGTGTGTGAACGTTGGCTACGGACGAGAGGAAATCGCTAAAGTAGCTTATGAGCAATTATTGGAAAATGCCTATACTCCACTATCCGTTGGGCACATTCCTGCCATTCAACTGAGTGAAAAAATCAGTGAATTATTAGGCGACGATTACGTAGTCTTTTATTCTAACAGTGGTTCAGAAGCCAACGAAGCCGCTTTTAAAATCGCACGTCAATACCATCAGCAAAAAGGACATACAAATCGCACTAAATTCATTTCTCGGTATCGTGCCTATCACGGCAGTACAATGGGGGCATTAGCAGCAACAGGGCAAGCACAGCGCAAATATAAATACGAGCCTTTAGCACCTGGTTTCATTCACGTTGCCCCACCAGATGCCTACCGTGCAAACGAAGATCACATTACAGATCCAACTGCCCTTCCATCTGTACAGGCTATTGACAATGTCATGACCTGGGAAATGTCCGAGACGATAGCCGGTGTTATACTCGAGCCAATTATTACTGGTGGCGGTGTGATTATGCCGCATGAGGACTATTTGCGTGGGGTAAAAGCGGTTTGTGAAAAGCATGGGGCTCTGCTCATTGTCGATGAAGTAATTTGTGGTTTCGGACGAACAGGCAAAGCATTCGGCTTTCAAAACTACGGCATTCAACCGGATATTGTCACTATGGCCAAAGGCTTAACAAGCGCTTATATGCCATTATCTGCTACAGCTGTACGGCGCGAAATTTATGAGGCTTTTGCCGGGAGCGAGGAGTATGATTTTTTCCGCCACGTAAACACATTCGGTGGTTCTCCAGCGGCTTGTGCGGTTGCACTCAAAAATATCGAAATCATGGAAAATGAAAATCTATTTGCTCGCTCAGAAGAAATGGGCGCAATTCTCCATGCGGAACTACAAGAACGCTTAAAGGATCATCCAAATGTCGGCAACGTCCGCGGTAAAGGTTTACTAATCGGCATTGAGCTCGTGCATGACAAAGACAGCAAAACACCACTTGATGTAACTGCTGTCAACAAAGTCATTTCTTTATGTAAAGAACAAGGGTTAATCATCGGGAAAAATGGTGTCACGGTTGCAGGCTTTAACAATACGTTAACGCTCGCTCCACCTCTAATTATCTCAGTAGCAGAAAAAGATTTGATCGTTGAAAAACTTACACACGCTTTACATGAACTACTTCCAAAAGCATAAACAAAAAGGGGAAATGAATTTATGGTAACGAATACAGAGGTAAAAGAACTCGGGCATTTTATTAATGGTGAAATCGTTGCAGGCACAAGTGGTAAATTCTCAGATGTTTTCAATCCAAGCTTGGGGGCTGTAATTGCAAAGGTCCCTATTGCAACGAAAGAGGAAGTTCAACTCGCAATTGCAAAAGCTAAAGCAGCCTTTCCAGCATGGCGCGCCCAGTCGGTTGGCAAACGCGTTGAAATTGTTATGAAGTTTCGGCAAATGATGACCGAACGTATCGATGAGCTCATCGACATTATTTGTTTGGAAAGCGGTAAAACAGTTGAGGATGCGAGAGGGGAAATTACACGTGGTTTAGAATCCGTCGACTTAGCCATCAGTGCCCCTCATTTATTAAAAGGCGATTACTCTGTCAATGTGGGTGGAAATATTAATGCTTATTCTGCAAAAGTACCACTGGGCGTTGTTGCAGCGATTTCCCCTTTCAACTTTCCAGTGATGGTCCCACTTGCTATGACAAGTATGGCGGTCGCTGTCGGCAATTCAGTCATTTTAAAGCCGTCCGAGCGTGTGCCCTGCTCAGCATTGTTTATTTCGGAACTTTGGAAAGAAGCGGGTTTACCGAATGGTGTTTGGACGGTCATCAATGGGGACAAGGATGCGGTTAACGAGCTCTTAGAAAACTCTGTTGTTGAAGCCGTTTCGTTTGTCGGCTCCACAGCAGTCGCTGAAACGATTTTCACTACCGGTTCTAAATATGGCAAGCGCGTTACGGCTTTAGGTGGCGGCAAAAACAATATGATTGTCATGCCCGATGCAGATTTAGAACAGGTTGCAAACGCATTTTTAGGCGCAGCATTCGGAGCCGCATCCCAACGCTGTATGGCCATTTCCACAATCATTCCCGTTGGCGAGGAAACAGCAAATAAACTTGTTAAAGTACTGGCTGATAAAATTGCAACATTAAAAGTAGGCCCATACACAGATCCAGACGTTGATTTTGGACCTGTTATTACAAAAGTGTCAAAGGATACAATTATCGGCTTTATAGACCGTAGCCTGAAAGAAGGCGCTACACTTGTATGCGATGGACGCAACCCAGACATCGCTAAAAGTTCCAACGGCTTCTATCTAGGTCCAACCTTATTAGATAACGTCAAACCTGGTATGGAAATTTATGAGCAAGAGGTGTTTGGACCGGCTCGTAACGTCGTCCGGGTAAATTCATTAGAGGAAGCTATCGACTTAGTCAATGCACATGAGCTCGGAAACGGGGTCACAATTTTCACAAATAACGGGGCGGCCGCTCGCAAATTCGCTACGGAAATCGATGTCGGAATGGTCGGGATTAACGTGCCCATTCCAATTCCCGTCGGATATCACAACTTTGCTGGCTGGAAGCGCTCTAGATTCGGCGAGGGACATATGTTCGGACCAGACCAAGTCCGCTTTTTCACCAAAACCAAAACCATTTCAGAAAAGTGGTTTGAAGAAAACAGCGAATCCGTGTCAACATTTGCTTTTCCAAGCAACAACGACTGATCATTTGCTTTAAAAGTATGAACTTCTGTACTTCTTGGAACCGAAATACTCCTCATTAGGTAGACAGCCGAAAAACCTGTTTACCTTCGAGGAGTATTTTTTATGGCCTGAAGTAAGCATTATCTAGAAATGAATTTTGTATCTATTTTTCTTGTTGGTAAAATAAAAAGCACCTCATAAGAGATGCCGATTCACAAACTGGTCCGATTGAAATGTAGTTCTTATACAACAAAAACAAACGAACAATGCACCATTTAATTCTTAAAAGTCTGTACAAAAAGACCGTCTCCTTGAAGCCATTCGGCTATAAAAACATCTTGGTAATCAGTAATATTTTGAGCGTTTAATTGTGATTTTAACCAAGTTTCATTAAAACCTAAATCAATAATTTCATCCCATAAAACTTCACCATCTCTTATTAAAGTGGCTGGAACATAGGATACTTTTGAAGGCATATTGAAATCTTCCTGAGTCGTTTTTTGGTACTTTGATTTCTTTAAAATACTAATCGATCCATTCGCCTCTAAATAACAATAGGCGACCTCACGAATAGAAAAGGTCTCACTTTGTCGCAGTAAACTTTGTAACTGATTAATAGTCAGCCTATTTTTCTTTAACATCTCTCGATCAACGATTCCATTTTTGATAAGTGCCGAGGGTTTCCCTTCGGCCACGCTCCTAAACGCAAGGGATTTTTGACTTAGGTATTCAAAAGTAAAAAGCAACCCACCCCATATTGCCATCGCGTAAACAATATAAAACACGCCTACTTTCTCATCATATAAAGCATTTCCTAATAGTTCGCCGAACACAATCGCCGCAATAAAGGTGAAAGGGGAAATCTGATTAATAATTTTTTTCCCTACAAACTTAATTATTAGGAACAGGAAAACAAATCCAACTATAAGCTCAATTGTTAAGTTTGCTATACTCATTTATTAACAACACTCCATCCATCTTTAAAACACGCCATCCTCCTTTAATCTACCCTAGTTATTACTAGAATATAATCTCGAATTAACATTGTCTGCTTCATGGAAGTAGTTAACTTCATTACACAATAAGAAAAGCCGCCCTGTTAAGGCAGCTGATTGATCAATTAAAACACCCTATAGAGAGAGAGAAGAGAAGAGACTCTTCATTCGCCAACTTGCAGTAGATACATTTTTTCTTCTCCATCATCCTTCACTATCAGAATATCTCCTCTTTCTTTTGAAACATAAATTTTTGCATCAATCGACAAATTATTAGCCATTCCTTCAGACACCTTTCCAACTTGCTCGCCCTTTGTTAATTTTTCTTGCTCAACCCAGTCAATTCCAGCTTTATAAACCATCCCATCATACTCAAGAATATCTGCATTAGAATCTAGCTTTAATACTTGTTTTTTGCTTAAAAAACCGCCTGTATTTTGTCCTGGACTGACGGTACAACCTATTAAAATTAGAGGGATTAAAAATATTGTGAGCAGAACAGATAATACACGCATTGAATTTCTCCTCTCTGATCTCATAAATTGGAACTATTACTGAATAGGTTTCAGATTTCTTATACAAGAACTGCACCCTTTAGTTTAATTACTAAACCCCACATGTGCTGACTTTAATAGTTAATGACAAAAACCATTTCTAGCATCAAAAGAGATACTGAATTTTTCAGTTTGAGGGTTATTATTTCTTATTGATGTACTACCATTTGTGAATTTTTCATTGGGAATCTCTTCAAGTCGTTCTCCTTTTTCATTGACATAAAAAGCTTTTACTTTATGCCACCCTAAACCAGAGATAACATCTGACGAAGATGATGTTGATACTATCCCATCATCAGGAATTTTAATGATTATTTCTTCGTCGTCTATTTTTAACGGTTCTTCATTAGGCTGATTATATAGTAGATACATACAGCCATCGAAGCCTTCAGGAAGATGATAAACGACCGATACATCCGAATGTGCCATTTCATAACTAATGTATAAAAACCCCGCAACTATTAATAGAGTTAAACTCAACCACCATATTATTCTTTTCAAATTCCCACCTTCCCTTTCTTTAACTAAACTGGCCCGATTCTTGAATACGTGCTTTATAATAACTACACTCCGTTGCTTGAAGTGCAGGCTTCGACTCCGAGAGGATCAGCGAAAGTCGTTACGAAGAACGGCTTTTGCGAGATAAAGCGTTAGCTTTTTGAGCATATCTTTGCACTCGCCTTGAGACCCTGGACGGAGCGCAGCGAAGGAACATTAAGTCTGCCTTAATTTCTGCCAAACCACAGAAATACGGCAAAGCGAACACTTCGCTGTTCACTTGGCTCAAGCCATGCCCAAAGAAGAATGGTTTTTATTCTTCTCCAGCGGAAAGCGCGCCCCGGAACGGAAAGCAATAGTTTATCTACATAAAATTTTAGCCCATCTGTTGAACCTTTTCATCTACTATCGCATTCAAACACGCTCTCATTTTATCGCCAAATAAAAAAATCTCCACAAACGCTATAACTTAAACGTTTGAGGAGATTTTTTTCATTACCCTTTGTACTTCCACTTTTTATGTACGTCCCAGGCAGGATTCGAACCTGCGACCGATGCCTTAGAAGGGCATTGCTCTATCCAGCTGAGCTACTGAGACATGTTGTTGAACAATCAGATGATCGCTAACGACAAACTTTAGTATAGTTACTTTCAAAGCAAATGTCAAAGGTATTTTTAAAAATTCTTAAAAGAAATTGAATCCACCACATTATGGTCCATATTTTTAAAGGTTACAGCAACTGTTCCATTCCATTCAATCTCAGCATACGTAGGCTTCTTACCACCTCTTGGTTGCATTGTACTACCAGGATTAACAAATAGAACTCCATCAATCATTTCTGCTCCGTACAGGTGAGAATGACCAAATAAGACAATATCTGCATTATTTTCTTTTGCAGAATAATAGAGCCTTGTAAGTGATTCTTTAACACCATGTTCATGACCGTGTACAGTTAATACTTTTTTATCTCCAACAGGTACTACTAATTTTGCAGGAAAATCAGCATCAAAATCACAATTACCACGAACTTTATGCATTTCTAAAAACACAGGATCCGTATAAGCCAGTTCACTATCTCCACAATGAAAATACTTATCACCGGATTGTAGAGAAACAGCTTTCACCGTTTCTTTATCTCCATGCGAATCGCTCATAACGATAATTTTCATAGTACATCACTCACTTCACCTGTTAAAATTGAAATTTCACCTTGCAATTTCGATAGGGCTGCACCACGATGGGAAACTTCATTTTTCTCATCAGGTGTTAACTGTGCCATTGTACGCTTCTTTTCTGGAACATAAAAAATCGGGTCGTAACCAAATCCGTTATCCCCTTTTCGTTCCAACTGAATTAGACCTTCACAACTGCCTGAAAATGTTTCCGTTTCAAAATTGGGCCCCGCAACTGCGAGGACACATCGAAAACGGGCCGTACGCTCCGCCATAGGCACTCCAGTCATTTCAACCAACACTTTATCGATATTCGCTTCATCGCCCTTTAAAGGCCCCGCAAAGCGTGCAGAATAAACACCAGGTGCACCGTGGAGAGCGTCTATTTCAAGTCCACTGTCATCCGCTATAACAATTTTACCAAGTAGATTTGCTACAGTCTCCGCCTTCAAAATAGCGTTCGCCTCAAACGTATCCCCAGTTTCTTCAACATCGATTGCTTCATCCAAATCATTTAACGATAAAACCGATATTCCAAAAGGCTCAAGTAGCTTAGAGAAATCATTGACTTTCCCCATATTATTCGTCGCAATCAGTACTTCTTTCATTCGGGTACACTTCCATAAAAGCCTATTAGGTCTGCCATATCGCCTAAAGCATTCGTTTGGATTTCAAATAATTCCTTAATCCCCTCTTCTGCAAGCGCAACAAGATCATTCATTTCAGCCCTTGTAAAGGTCGCTTCTTCACCGGATCCTTGTAATTCTACGAATTCTCCACGACCTGTCATGACGACGTTCATATCCACAGCTGCGGAAGAATCTTCTATATAATCAAGATCTACGATTAGTTCATCTTCAATTGTCTTGCCTACACTTGTTGCCGCAAGTAACGAAGATACCGGAAATATCCTGAATTGCTTTTCAGAGTTAATTTTTGCAATTGCGATCGTCATAGCAACGAAGGCTCCAGTAATAGATGCAGTTCTCGTTCCGCCATCTGCTTGTATTACATCACAGTCAATCCAAATGGTGCGTTCCCCAAGAGATTCTAAATCTACTACAGCACGTAATGCACGACCGATTAGACGTTGAATTTCCATCGTTCGTCCACTGACTTTTCCTTTTGCAGCCTCACGTTGCGTTCTCTGGCCTGTAGCACGGGGCAACATGGAATACTCAGCAGTTATCCAGCCTTTTCCGCTTCCTCTTAAAAAGTGCGGTACACGGTCCTCAACAGACGCTGTACAAATTACTTTTGTATTGCCGACCGAAATAAGTACAGATCCTTCGGGGTGAATTAAATAATCCGTTTCGATTTTTACTGGTCTTAACATATTTAACGTTCTGCCATCATGTCTCATATTGGGTACCCTCCACTATTGTAATTCCGTAATTCATCTTATCATAACCTGATTCTTATACGCAAAAACCCAGAATGTTAACTTTCAACATTCTGGGCTAATTCCAATTCAATATACCTAACATCAGGTTCTTTTATGTCTAACCAATCCATTACAATATTTTGAAAACCATCGATTGAACCGGTTGTATAAAAAATAGGTTCAGTCGTGTCCTCTGCTAAATTCCGAACACCCGTAACTAATAATGTTTCTTCAACATCGCGCACTGTTTCTATCGCTGAGGAAATAATTTTCACGGATTTCGAAAGATATTTTTCGATTTTATCTTCCAAAAGTGGGTAATGCGTACACCCTAATATAGCAGCATCGAAATCCAATTTAGTAATTGGTGCAAGTGATTTCTTAACAACTTCATCTGCATTTTCCGACTTGTATTGACCACTTTCGACAATAAGAACGAACTCCGGACAAGCGAGTGGATAAACAGTGGCTTCAGGGATTAAGTTTTTAATCGCGGCATCATAAGAACCGCTTTTAATAGTACCGATTGTTCCAAGAACTGCTATTTTACCCGTTTTTGTAGCATTTACTGCTGCACGTGCTCCGGGATTTATAACGCCAATTATTGGAAAACTAAAGAGTGCTCGAATATCATCTAGCGCTACAGCAGTTGCTGTATTGCAAGCAACTACTAGCATTTTTATCCCCATTTGGGAAAGTGCAGTGGCCATTTCAATCGTAAAGGTTTTAACTTCTTCCACCGAACGTGGCCCATAAGGACAGCGTTTTCGATCGCCGATATATATAATCGATTCGTTCGGCAAAACTTTCAACATTTCCTTTACAACTGTTAAACCACCAACACCTGAATCAATAATACCGATTGCTGCGTCCATTTCAATCCCTCAATCCTTTTTCATCTCATCATGAAGTTTCGTCAGTAGAGATGAAAAAAGCGTAATCTCTTCTTGATCAAAATCAGATAACACTGTGCTGAGATAATAACTGCGTTTGTCTATCACTTCTTCAATTACACGTTCCCCTTCAGCAAGAAGATGGATTCGGACAACTCGACGATCATGTTCATCACGAACTCGCTTCACTAGATTGTTCTTTTCCATACGATCAACAAGATCCGTTGTCGTACTAAATGCTAGAAACATTCGGTTCGACAAATCTCCAATTGTCATATCTCCATGCTCAAACAGCCATTGCAATGCTATGAATTGGGGAGGTGTTATCGTGTAATTCTCAAGGATTTTTCGTCCCTTTTGTTTAATAATTGCTGCAATGTAGCGGAACTCTTTTTCCATATGTGCGATTTCTTCTGTAGTGTGATTTTTAGGTGTCATCTGTTCCGTCAAGTGAATCAGCTCCTCAAAAAAGCGTACTGTTTCTCTCATTGTCACCCTTTTCATCACTTAAGGCAATAAGTTTAACTTAATTTAAGTTCACCGAGCCTTAATAACTCAATAATAGCTTGTGCCCTGCCCGAAACTCCAAGTTTCTGGATTGTGTTCGAGATGTGATTTCGGACAGTCTTTTCACTAATACCGAGCCGTCCTGCGATATCTTTTGTCGTCTGATCCTCAATGAGTAGATTAAAGATTTGTCGTTCTCTTACAGTCAACAATGACCGATGTTTTGATTCATCTATCAAGACGCGCCCCTCCTATCACGTTCACTTTAAAATATGTGAAAGGAGTGTAAGCTGTGACGGCTATTTGATAGATTCACCGACAAAAAGCGACTTTTCTTTTTCTGTCCAAACTATTCCTCGTCCTGTTTCTTTACTAATCTGCACTAGTGTCCCTCGCCCTGTAAATACAATTTCATCTTTGGCGTTCTTCGCCATGTAGTGAATGTCTACTGAAGAATTACCAACCGAAGCTGCTTTCACATAGATATCAAGTGCCTCATCAAAAAATACTTGTTTCAAATAATCGCACTGTAAATCTGCTACAACCGGAATAGTGACACCATTAGGATCTAACCAGTCGTTCATTAGGCCAATTTGTTTTAAATATTCAATCCTTGCGTACTCATAATATGCGAATGTGACCGTATTATTTAAATGACCATACATATCTGTCTCAGAAAACCGTACCGATACGGAAACCGAAAATTTGAATTCAGAAGCCCATTCATTTAACTCATTTATGTAACTCGCTCTCATGAAATTTACCCCCTATATAAAATAATGAATCATTGTTCATTATCATATTGTACCAAACATATGACAGTAATTGAACAATGAAACAACTATATTAAATAAAATAAATTAAAAAAATCCTGTCCTGGATTGTAACCAGAACAGGATTTGTTTATATTAGTCAACCATATGGTCGCTTCCGAAGAAGTTTTTGAACATATGAATATTTGTAGCACGGTTCATAGCTGCAATAGATGTTGTTAACGGAATTCCTTTTGGACATGCAACAACACAGTTCTGTGAGTTACCACATTCAGCAATTCCTCCGTCCGTCATAAGAGCATCAAGACGTTCATCTTTGTTCATTGCACCTGTTGGATGCGTGTTGAAAAGACGAACTTGTGATATAAGTGCTGGACCGATGAAATTCGTTTTATCGTTCACGTTCGGACAAGCATCAAGACAAACACCACAAGACATACATTTCGAAAGCTCGTAAGCCCATTGACGTTTACGTTCAGGCATACGAGGACCATCACCAAGGTCATACGTACCATCGATAGGAACCCATGCCTTAATTTTCTTAAGCGAATCAAACATAAACTCTCTATCTACGATAAGGTCGCGGACGACTGGAAATGTTTTCATTGGCTCAAGTTTGATGGGTTGTACAAATTGATCAACGAGCGCTGTACACGATTGACGTGGACGACCATTGATGACCATTGAACATGCACCACAAACCTCTTCCAAACAGTTCATATCCCAGCTTATCGGAGTAGACTTTTTACCATCTGCATTCACTGGGTTACGACGAATTTCCATAAGTGCAGAAATTACGTTCATATTTGGTCTATAAGGTACTTCAAATGTTTCCCAGTACGGTTTAGAATCCGATTTATCTTGACGCTGTATTTCAAATACTACAGTTTTTGGCTTTGTTTTCTGTTCATGTTCTGGAACAGCTGTATTTAGATTACTCAATTACTTCAATCCCCTTTCGATGCAGAATAGTCACGTGCACGTGGTGGAATCAATTCAGCGTCAATCTCTTCATAATGGAAGATTGGTGCTGATTTTCCGTCGAATTTCGCCATTGTCGTTTTCATGAAATTCTCATCATCACGGTTCGGAAATTCTGGTTTATAATGTGCGCCACGGCTTTCATTTCGATTAAGAGCACCTAATGTAATAACACGTGCTAAATATAACATATTTTTCAATTGACGTGCGAATGTCGCACCTTGGTTAGACCAAAGTTGAGTGTCGGTCATACTAATATTTTCATATCTCTCAAGAAGTTCCAGAATCTTTTCATCCGCTTTTGCCAAACGATCATTGTGACGAACTACTGTTACGTTTTCCGTCATCAACTCGCCAAGTTCACGGTGAAGAACATACGCGTTTTCATTTCCGTCCATTTTAAGAGTAGCATCCCATTTTTCTTGCTCTTCTTTTACAGCTGAATCGAAAATTGTCGATGGAAGTTCTATAGCTGTACGCTTTAGACCTTTCATGTACTCAATAGCTTTTGGTCCAGCAACCATCCCACCATAAATTGCCGAAAGAAGTGAGTTCGCACCAAGACGATTTGCACCGTGCTGTGAATAATCACATTCTCCTGCTGCAAATAATCCAGGAATATTTGTTTGCTGATCATAGTCTACCCAAAGTCCACCCATTGAATAATGAACAGCCGGGAATATTTTCATAGGAACTTTACGAGGATCATCACCTGTAAACTTCTCGTAGATTTCGATAATACCACCAAGTTTAACATCTAATTCATGTGGATCCTTATGAGAAAGATCCAAATAAACCATGTTTTCACCGTTAATACCTAGTTTTTGATTGACACATACGTCAAAGATTTCACGCGTTGCAACATCTCGGGGTACAAGGTTTCCGTATGCAGGATATTTTTCCTCTAAGAAATACCAAGGTTTACCGTCTTTATATGTCCAGATTCGTCCGCCTTCCCCACGTGCTGATTCACTCATAAGACGAAGTTTATCATCTCCTGGGATTGCAGTTGGGTGAATTTGGATGAATTCTCCGTTTGCGTAATATCCACCTTGTTGGTAAACGATCGAAGCTGCTGATCCAGTATTGATGACAGAGTTTGTAGATTTACCGAAAATAATTCCGGGACCACCTGTTGCCATAATAACTGCGTCACCTTTGAATGCTTGAATCTCCATTGTATATAGGTTTTGCGCTTTAATTCCACGACAAATACCTTCATCGTCAAGAACAACTCCAAGAAATTCCCAATGCTCATACTTCGTAACAAGACCGTCAACTTCATATCTACGAACTTGTTCATCAAGAGCATACAAAAGTTGTTGTCCAGTCGTAGCACCCGCAAAAGCTGTACGGTGATGAAGTGTTCCTCCAAAACGACGGAAGTCAAGTAAACCTTCAGGCGTTCTATTGAACATAACGCCCATACGATCCATAAGACGAATAATCCCAGGAGCCGCATCTGTCATCGCTTTAACTGGTGGTTGGTTTGCTAGAAAGTCACCACCGTAAACTGAGTCATCGAAATGAATAGCAGGAGAATCTCCTTCTCCTTTTGTGTTAACTGCACCGTTAATGCCGCCTTGCGCACATACGGAGTGGGAACGTTTAACCGGAACTATGGAGAACAACTTAACAGGCGTTCCTTCTTCTGCCGCTTTCATTGTAGCCATTAAACCGGCAAGACCGCCGCCAACGACAATCAATCCGCTTTTAGCCATTATTGTTTCACTCCTCAATTTTTAAATATACATTTTAATTACTTATTTAGACAACAAACGCAAAAATTGCTTGCATTCCAATTACTGAAAGGATTAAAAACACACCAATCGTAACATACGAAACAATTTTTTGTGATCGAGGCGATTGTGCAAGACCCCATGTTACAAGGAAAGACCAAAGTCCGTTCGCTAAATGGAAAGTAGCTGCAAGAACACCAACAATGTAGAACACCAAGAAGAAAGGACTCGCTAAAATATTAGCCATCATATCAAAGTCAACTTCTTGCGCGCCAATCGCTTTTTGAAAACGAGTTTGATATATATGCCATGCAATGAAAATAACAAGCATTACACCAGTGATTCTTTGTAGTTTGAACATCCAGTTACGGAATGTGCCATACCGTTTGACGTTATTTTTAGCTGTGAAGGCTATGTAGAGACCAAAAACTGCATGTAACAATAATGGAATATAAATAACAAACCATTCTAAGAAAAGAACGAAAGGTAAGCTTTCCATAAATTTTGAAGCTGTGTTAAAAGCATCGGGTCCGCGTGTCGCAAAATGGTTTACTACCAAATGCTGTGTCACAAAAAGCCCTATTGGAATAATACCCAATAATGAATGAAGACGTCGAATATAAAAATCAGATTCTCTCAACAATTTTTTACCCTCCCTTTTACTGAGGTTATACCCACGACTGACATCGTTTTGACACGAGAAATCGATTGACGATACACCTCTTCATGGTACAATATTAGAACATGTCTATTGTACTCCTCCAATTTAAGGAGGTCAAGATGGATATAGGTTTTCGGGTGTAATTATTCAAATTTATATATTATTTAATTTCATAAAAATTACTGTCTAGAAGGGTTGCACAATCTATTGGATAACAATACATACGGAATGCCGACTCGTTTTGGCTATGAAATTTTGCGCGACCATGTATTACCAAGCATACTTGGTCCCAACGAAAGCGATATTCTATATTGGTCTGGTAAAGAAATCGCTCGAAAGTTCCCTATTTTCGCCATAGATGAGCTTCCATCTTTTTTTATAGAAGCAGGATGGGGTTTACTTACGCTTGAAAAGACTACTAAATATGAAGACTTTTACATTTTAAAAGACAACTCCGAATACATGAACAGCCAAAAAAGAACTTTTGGTCTAGAAGCAGGTTTCATTGCAGAACAATATCAAAAAATCAATGGAGTTCTTACTGAATGTTTCGGCGAGGTAAAAACAAGTAAAAAAGATGCTCATATTCAGCTACATGTGAAATGGGACTTAAAATCAAAAGTTTGACACATTAAAAATAAGATACTCGCCTAATTGGATTGAGTATCTTATTTTTTTCCCAATGATTCTTCTCTTTTAAAATGTTCGTTCACAGAAACTGCGATTGCAGTTGGTAATCCCGCTTTTTGAAGTTCTTCGATGGACGCTTCCTGAATTGCTTTCACTGTTTTAAAGTATTTTAGTAAGTTCTTCTTTCTTACAGGTCCAACTCCTGGTAATCCATCTAAAGCCGAAGTGAAAGAATTTGCTCCTCGTTTTTGCCTATGAAACGTTATTGCAAACCGATGCACTTCATCTTGAATTCGTTGCAATAAGTAAAACGCCTCACTCGTCCTCTTTAAAGGTATTATTTCAATTGGATTTCCATAAAGAAGTTGCGAAGTTTGATGTTTGTCGTCTTTAGCGAGTCCCGCAATCGGAATCGACAAACCTAATTCATCTTCAATTACTTCACGTGCAACCTCCATATGCCCTTTGCCCCCATCAATTACTATAAGATCGGGTAATGGTAAGTTCTCGTTTAAGACGCGAATATAGCGTCTGCGAACTACCTCACGCATAGCTCCATAGTCGTCATGAGCAGCAGCTGTTTTGGTCATATATTTCCGATAATCTTTTCGATTTGGTTTTCCATCAACAAAGGATACCATAGCGGAAACCGGATCCGCACCGTACGTATGTGAATTATCAAATGCCTCAATTCGAAGTGGGATTGTAATGTTCATCGCTTCTCCCAAATCTTCACAAGCTCCAATTGTTTTCGATTCTTGACGTTCTATGAGTAAAAACTTTTCATTTAATGATATTTCAGCGTTTTTAATCGCTAAATTAACGAGATCTTTCTTTTTACCTCTTTGAGGAATAAACACGTTCACTTCTAAAAGCTGTCGAATAATGCCTGCATCAATATCACTTGGAAGTAAGATTTCTTGTGGTTTTAAATGTTCAGATTTACTATAAAACTGGCCAATAAAGGTTAACAATACTTCTTCAGGCTCTTGATACAACGGGAAAATAGACACGTCTCGCTCAATAAGTTTTCCCTGACGAACAAAAAACACTTGTACACACATCCAACCATTTTCAACCGCATATCCGAAAATATCACGGTCTGTAAAATCGTTCATTGTGATTGTTTGTTTTTCCATCGTCTTTTCAATATTAATGATTTGATCTCGAAATTCTTGTGCACGTTCAAACTCAAGTTCTTCTGAAGCCGCTAACATTTTTACGGACAATTCATTTTTCACTTTTTTGTATCCACCATTTAAAAACCGCGAAATGTTATCAATCATTTCTTTATATGTTTCCTGGCTGACGTCATAGACACAAGGTCCAAGACATTGCCCTAAGTGATAATAGAGACATACTCGATCCGGCATTGTATGACATTTTCGATAAGGATAGATTCTATCTAGTAATTTCTTTGTTTCATTTGCAGCAAATGAATTGGGATAGGGTCCAAAATATTTACCCTTGTCTTTTTTTACTTGTCTTGTAATGATTAATTTAGGGTGTTGTTCTGATGTGATTTTCAAATAGGGATATGTTTTATCATCTTTTAGCATGATATTATATTTCGGATCATGTTGTTTGATTAAGTTTAACTCTAAAATAAGCGCTTCAAGGTCGGATGAAGTGATAATTGTTTCAAAATCTACAATTTCACCAACAAGCCGTTGTGTTTTTGCGTCATGTGTTCCCGTAAAATAGCTTCGGACGCGTTGCTTCAACACCTTCGCTTTTCCTACATATATGATCGTACCTTGACGATCTTTCATCATATAGCAACCAGGATAGTCGGGTAATATTGATAATTTCTGTTCAATCAGCTCGTGCATCTAATTCACCTGCCAAAAAAACCGGAATGCCACTAATTCTAGTGCAATCCGGTTCGTTATTAGTATTAAGCATGCTTTGTAATTAATGCTGAAAGTGCTTCTTTTGGTTGGAAACCAACAACTTTTTCTACGATTTCGCCATCTTTGAAAAGGAGTAAAGTTGGAATTGACATAACACCATATTTACTAGCTGTTTCTTGATTGTCATCAACATCGATTTTCACAATGTTTGCTTTTCCTTCTACTTCGCCGCTCAATTCTTCTAGAACTGGAGCAATCATTTTACAAGGTCCACACCACGGTGCCCAAAAGTCTACTAGGACAACACCTTCTTTAATGTTTTCTGCAAAATCCTTATCGGTTGCATTAATAATAGTCATATAAATAATTCCTCCTTTAGTATCTAACTCCCTATTATTATAACATGCAGCTATACGCCGAGCGAAAAATATGCTTATATACCTTTTGTAAATCAACACAAAAAAGCCTCCTACAATTTGAGGAGGCTCGTTGTATTTATTTACCTTGAATTTTTTTAACTTCTTCAATCATCATTGGAATTACTTCAAATAGGTCTCCAACAATTCCGTAGTCAGCAACTTTGAAAATATTTGCTTCAGGATCTTTGTTGATTGCTACAATGATTTTCGAGTTGGACATTCCAGCCATATGCTGAATTGCACCAGAAATCCCTACTCCAATGTACAAGTCAGGTGTAATTACTTTACCTGTCTGTCCAATTTGTAAAGAATAGTCACAGTAATCTGCATCACAAGCTCCGCGTGATGCTCCAATTGCTCCGCCTAGTAAATTCGCGAGTTCTTGTAATGGTGCAAAACCTTCTGCACTCTTAACTCCACGACCACCAGCAATAACAACTTTTGCTTCAGACATGTCAACGCCTTCTGTAGTTTTACGAACAACTTCAGAAATGATTGTACGTAAGTTTGTAATCTCAACCGTAATTGAAGCAATATCACCCGTACGGCTTGAATCTAGTTCAAGTGGCGGAATGTTATTTGGACGAATTGTAATGAAAAGTAATCCGTCTTTATTTTTCACTTTTTCAAATGCTTTACCTGAATATATAGGACGAATGAATACCGCAGCATCATCTTCTCCTTCAATATCAGTTACATCAGAAATTAAACCTGATGAAAGTTTACTAGCAATTTTAGGTGAAAGATCTTTACCAAGTGCTGTATGTCCAAAGACAACTGCATCCGGTTTTTCTTGCTCATAAACTGCCATGAATCCTTGACCGAAGCCATCGGATGTATATTGTTTCAAGTGTGGATGCTCAACAGTAATGATACGGTCTGCTCCATACTGAATCATTTCTTCACCAAGTGATTGCACAGAATCGCCAAGTAATACTCCGACAACTTCTCCGCCACCAGAAATTTTCTTCGCTGCTGCAATTGCCTCAAATGAAACGTTACGTAAGACACCTTCACGTGCCTCACCAAGTACTAATACTTTTTTAGACATTATTGTCCCTCCTAATTACGATATCAATTTTACGTTCACTAATATTAAATTACTTTTGCTTCGTTTTTAAGTAGATCGATAAGCTCTGTTACTTGGTCGCTAAGATCTCCTGCAAGAACACGGCCAGCTACTTTTGCTGGTGGAAGATAGATTTCAATTGTTTCTGTTTTAGCTGCAACTTCGTCCTCGTCAAGATCTAAATCATCTAGCTCGAGTTCTTCAAGAGGCTTTTTACGTGCTTGCATAATACCCGGTAGTGATGGGTAACGCGGCTCGTTAAGTCCTTGTTGTGCAGTAACTAATAAAGGAAGTGAAGTTTCAATCATCTCTGAATCACCTTCAACATCCCGAACGATTTTAACGTTTGTGCCATCAATTTCAAGCTTAGTAATTGTAGTTACATAGTTAATGTTTAGTAATTCAGCAACGCGTGGACCTATTTGACCAGAACCACCATCAATTGCTACGTTACCGGCTAGAATTAAATCTGCATCTTTATCTTTTAAATATTCAGCGATAATTTTAGCAGCAGTAAATTCATCCATTTCATCTAAATCATCTTCTGTATTTATAAGTACTGCTTTGTTTGCTCCCATTGCTAGAGCAGTACGAAGTTGTTTTTCAGCATCTTCATCACCTAATGTGATGACTGTAACTTCGCCTCCATTTGCGTCACGCACCTGGATTGCTTCTTCAATCGCATATTCGTCATATGGATTAATAATGAATTCTGCACCGTCATCCGCTATTTTACCGCCACTAATCGAAATTCTTTCCTCTGTGTCAAACGTACGTTTTACTAATACATAAATATTCATGTTGCAAACCTCCTCAGCTTTTTTCGTTGTCATTTCTACAACTAATTCTCTTTCTTATTACCATAACTCTATTTCCCTGTGAATATCGGTGCTCGTTTTTCTAAAAATGCTTGAATTCCTTCTTTTGCATCTTCAGAAATAAAAACTTCTCCGAATGAATCGGATTCCGCTTTCACTCCCTTATGATACAACGCATGTTTCGAAAATTGCAACATTTCTAACGCTGCTTTTACAGCAATCGGACTTTTTCTTGCAATCTTGTTCGCAAGTTCCATAGTTTTTTGGAACAATTCTTCTTCCAAATAAGCTGTATTGGCAAGTCCTAACTGAACTGCTTCAACTCCAGAAATAGGATCACTCGTTAACAGCATTTCAGCTGCTTTAGGCATACCTACATACCTAGGAAGACGTTGTGTTCCACCAAAACCAGGAATTAAACCAAGTTGTAACTCTGGTAATCCAAGTTTAGCAGTCTCAGATACAAGTCGGATATGACATGCCATTGCAAGTTCAAGTCCGCCCCCGAGAGCCGCTCCGTGAATAGATGCAATTACAGGTTTACTGAAACATTCAAGTCTTTCAAAGACTTCCTGTCCACTTGCAGACAGTTTTGTAAACTCGTCACCAGAAGTAACTGAAGTAAACTCTTTAATATCTGCACCGGCAGAGAAAAACTTCCCTTCACCATGGATAACGATTACTCGAACCAAGTCATCGTTTTCAACTAGATTCAAAAGTTCGTCTACTTCTAAAATCAGAGTACGAGATAGTGCATTTGCAGGCGGTCTATTAATCGTGACTACAGCTACGCCAGCTTCAATAGCAACGCTTAAAAACTCCATATACATCCCATCCTTTTCACCCTGAATTTCTAAGCTTTCATACCTTTCATGAGCAACTTATGAACTTCAGGAGATAGTTTCATTAAATCATACTTTTGATCATTCATCACCCAAGAAGTTATTGTTTCATCAATTGTTCCAAAAACCATTTGTCTTGCAAGTCGAACATCGAGAGAGATATTCAGTTCTTCTTTATCAATACCTTCTTTTAAGATAGCATCTAAAAGGCTGAGATATTCTTTCAAAACTTCATTGATACGAAACCGTAATTCTTTATTTGACTGTCTTAACTCAAGCTGTGTAACAATGGCTAGGTTTCGATCTTCATTTAGAACTCGAAAATGATTGTCAATCATCTTTAATAGTTTCTCTGATGTATCAATGTCTTGATTCAATATGATTTGTACATTATCAACAAAAATCGCCATTTTTTCGCGAAACACTGATATCAAAATATCTTCTTTATTTTTAAAATAAAGATATATGGTTCCATCTGCAACATTAGCTTCCTTTGCTATTTTTGAAACTTGTGCTTGATGGTATCCATTTTCAGCAATTACAATTACGGCTGCGTCAATAATTTGTTTGTATTTTGGTTTATCACGTTTCACTTTTGTTTTTCACCCCATAAAAAAAGAAAATATGAATGAATCATCATTCATATTTTCATATTAATAGGTATAAGTGTTTCAGTCAAGCATTAAGTTACGAACTAAGGGATTCGTTGGCTGACTTCTTCTTTTCTTCTTCAATAAGTGTCCGACGTAATATTTTACCCACAGCTGTTTTAGGAAGCTCTGTACGGAATTCATATTGTCTTGGAACTTTAAATGCTGCCAGTCGTGCACGGCAAAAAGTGTTCAGTTCTTCTTCCGTTACTTTCTTACCTTCCTTTAGCACGATGAATACTTTTACAGTCTCACCACGATAAGCATCGGGTATACCTGCAGCCACACATTCTTGTATTGCTTCGTGTTCATAAAGAACTTCTTCTATTTCTCTCGGATAAATATTAAAGCCTCCAGCAATGATCATATCTTTTTTACGATCTACTACATAGAAGTAACCATGCTCATCCATATATCCTAAGTCTCCTGTTAAAAACCAACCGTCTCTAAATGTTTCTTCAGTATCTTGCGGCTTATTCCAATACCCCTTCATAACTTGTGGCCCTTTTACTGCAATTTCGCCAACTTCACCAAATGCTAACGGTTCTGCTGAGTCAGGACCTAAAATACATGAATCGGTATCTGGCCATGGAACACCAATAGACCCTTTTTGACGATTGTCTGACCACACAAAATTCGCATGTGTTACTGGAGATGTTTCTGTAAGTCCATAACCTTCAACAAGTTTTCCACCTGTGACTTCTTCAAATTTCTCTTGAATTTCAAGAGGAAGCGCGGATGATCCGCTTATACATGCTTTTATTGAAGACAAATCATATTTCTCAAGATCTGGATGATTTAAAAGTCCTATATAAATTGTAGGTGCTCCAGGAAATAATGTAGGTTTCTGTTTTTGAATCGTTTTTAAAGTAGTTGTTGCATCAAATTTCGGCAATAACACCATCTTATTCCCTAACATAACCGTTAGTATTAAAACTGTTGTCATCCCATAAACGTGGAAGAAGGGTAAAACACCAAGTCCGACTTCTTCGCCTTCTTTACACTTATACAACCAAGAATTACACATAGTCGTATTTGAAATAAGGTTTTTATGCGTTAGCATAACCCCTTTCGGTGGTCCAGTTGTTCCGCCTGTATATTGTAATATTGCTACATCCTCTTCAAAGTCAAAGTCATTGTGTATCGCATCTGTATTTGCTGTTTTCATGATTTCCGTAAATAAATGATTGATTCCACGATGTTCAACCTTTACCGTAATACCATGTTCCCTTTTCTGAATAAAAGGATATACAATATTTTTAGGGAACGGTAAATAGTCTTTAATACCCGTTACAATCACATGTTCCAATTCTGTATTTTTAACAACTTTCATTACTCTTGGATAAAGTAAATCCAACGTTATTATTGCCTTAGCACCAGAGTCTACCATTTGATATTTTATTTCTCTTTCAGTATACAGCGGATTTGTTTGAACAACAATTGCACCACTATATAGAATACCAAAATAAGCAATCGCATTTTGCGGACAATTCGGCAACATAATGGCTACTCTGTCACCTTTTACAATTCCAATTGAACGTAAATAGTTGGCAAATTTTAAGGAAGATTCATGGAACTCCTTATATGATACATCCTTACCCAAAAAATGGATTGCAGTTTTATCTGGATACTTCTTACTTGCCCTAGTCAGAAATTCTTGAAGAGGGATTTTTTCATAGTCTATTGTCTTCGGAATTTCTGTTGGATAAAGATCCAACCAGATTTTATTCGTCACTAGATGACCCCTTTCTATTAAGCTTTTAATTCTTTGAATATTCCTATTCTTAATTATAGTATTAAATGGGTGCGCTTACAAATACATTTTTTCTTAAAAATAAAAAAAGTACCTAAAAAGGTACTTTCCACAACAACTTTTACTTGTAATAGTTCTTGACTAGCTAGATGCACCAAAGCTTAACCAGTATATTCCAACTAAAACAAAGAGAATACAAACAACTATTAAAATTTTAGATAATTTCTCCATCGTGAACACTCCTAAGAAATACTAGCACCAATTACATAGGATAGACCAACTGAAATTGTTAATGAAATAAAACCAACCGAACGGTTATCGTTTTCAATTTCTTTATCTACTCTGAATTTTGGAGTCAGATATTCAAATAATATATAAGCAAAAACTAGTAACGAAAAGCCAAATAAGCCCCATAACATCATTTCAGATAATGTATTATGTCTTTCAATTGAAAACCTGAATATATTACATACTCCGAAGATTTTACCGCCTGTCGCAAGCGCTACAGCTATATTGCCTTTTTGAATTTGTTCCCAATTTTTATATGTTGTAACAAGCTCAAATAGCACCATCGATACAATGAGGCATAGTACTACGACACTAAAAAATCCAGCAGCTTCAACAAATGAATTGTTCCAAAAAGCAGATTTGATCATTTTACCGGCTCCTTCTGTCTTCGGTCTTTTCTACCTATACGGATACCGCTCCAAAAGGTTTCAATAATTATTTCAATTCGACAACAGTTACTCCGTGGCCACCTTCGCCCGCTTCACCAAAACGATAGTTTTTCACACGTGAATGAGTCTTTAAATACTGTTGAACACCTTGTCGAAGTGCACCGGTTCCTTTTCCGTGAATGATGGATACTTGATGATAATTTGAAAGGATTGCATCATCCAAATACTTTTCCGTACGGATGAGTGCATCTTCAAAGCGTTCTCCACGTAAATCTAGCTCCAGTAAAACATTCGAATCTCGACCTTTTACAGAGGTTGAAATATACGTTTTCTTCTCTTTTTCAGGTTTCACATATTGTAGACCCGACTCTTCTAGTTTCATTTTCAAAATCCCGATTTGAACAACCCACTCCGTTGCTGAAACTTTATCGAGCAGAGTACCCCGTTGCCCGTAACTGAGCACTTGGACCTCATCACCAACTGTGAGTGGTCGTACACTTGCTTTTTTAGTTTCCACCTTTTTCGGCTTTTCACCTGGTGCAGCATTTTCAAGTCGTTTTTTAGCATCGATAAGTTCATGTTCTTTTACTGAAGCTCCCGCATATAAGCGCATCGCCCTTAAATCGGATAGTACGGCTTCAGATTCACTTTTTGCCGCCTCAACAATTTTCCGAGCACGATCCTTCGCTTTTGTTTCCATCACTTCTTTTTTTGCATCAAATTCATTTAATCGTTCCTGAAGTTCTTTTTTCAATTGTTCTGTCTCAAGCAAAACATTATGCGTCTCTTCTGCATCTTTTTCAGACTGAACACGACTTTCTTCAAGAGAAGCGATCATCGATTCTACTTCCCCACGATCGGTACCTGTAAACGTTTTTGCACGTTCTATTATATTGTCTGCTAATCCAAGCCGTTTTGAAATTTCAAACGCATTACTTCTTCCTGGAACACCAATTAGAAGACGATATGTTGGACTCAGTGTGTCTATATTGAATTCAACGCTAGCATTCGCTATCCCAGGTCGATTATAGCCGTATGCTTTCAACTCTGGATAATGTGTAGTTGCTAAAACTCGCGCGCCACTTCCATGTATTTCATCTAAAATTGAAATAGCGAGAGCCGCACCTTCTTGCGGGTCTGTTCCTGAGCCAAGTTCATCTAATATGATAAGCGATTTTTCATCGTATTTTTTTAGTATATCTACTATGTTTACCATCCGAGATGAAAATGTACTGAGACTTTGCTCAATCGATTGTTCATCCCCAATATCCGCATATATAGACTCAAAGACAGCGATTTCTGAACCATCTAACGCAGGTATTGGCAGTCCGGACTGCGCCATTAAAACCGACAAACCAACTGTTTTAAGTGTAACCGTCTTACCACCTGTATTTGGACCTGTAATAACAATTGTGGTGATGTCTTTCCCAAATTCAATGTTGTTCGAGACGACTTCATCAACAGGAATGAGTGGATGTCTTGCTTGTGAAAGACGAATGTATCCTTCATTATTTACGATAGGTTTGGTGTATTTATTTAAAGTACCATATTTCGCTTTCGCTAATATGATGTCGATTTCCGATAATACAGTAACGAGTGTAAAAAGATCATGAGCAACTTCTTGCACTTTTCCAGATAACTCCATGAGAATTTTCTGCACTTCTTCTGATTCTTTTAATTTCAAATTTCTAATTTCATTGTTAGCCTGGACGACTCCATCAGGTTCAATAAAAACCGTTTGTCCTGAAGAAGACATGTCGTGTATCACACCACCATAATGAGATCTATATTCAGATTTCACTGGAATTACGAATCGATCATTTCGAATGGTGACAATCGCGTCCGATAACATCAGTGCAGCATTTTTTCCTTTTGTGTAGCTTTCAAGACGTTCTCTTACACGGGATTCTTGAATGCGTAACGATTGTCGAATTGAGCGAAGTGCACTTGATGCACTATCGACAACATAACCGTTCTCATCAATTGCCGCGTTTATTTCATGTTCCAAACCAGTCAATATTGGAATTAAATCTTTTTTCGCTTCAAAATGTGGAATTTCAATGTCTTCATCGGAAATAATTGCTTCGATGAACTGCCGTAAAATACGACTTGCTCGAATCGTATTCGCTGTTTCCATGAGCTCATATGCGCTTAAAACGCCGCCCATTTGTGCTCTTTTAGCATGTGGACGAATATCACTTATACCGCCCATTGGAACATTGCCTCGCAGGCGCAGGATAGACATACCCTCATCAGTCTCTTCAAGCAGTCGAACTACTTCTGAAAAGTCACTAACTGGTACCAACTTATCTATAAATGAACGTCCTGCTTTCGATGTACAATGTTTTGCAACTAGATCACGGATTTTATCAAACTCAAGTGTTTTTAAGACACGGGTTTCCATTGTCTTACACTACCTTTCATTTTTCCACAATTTCGCGGATGAATTTATCAAGTGGCCATGTATTTACGACCGTTTCTTTTTTCAGCCAAGCTTTCTGACTGTATTTTACACCAGTATCCATAAATCTCATTTGTTCAATTGCGTGTGCGTCCGTATTAATGGCTATAGAAACACCAGCCTGTTGTGCCAGAACCAAATATTCTGTTGAAAGATCCAACCGGTACGGATTTGCATTTAATTCAAGTATTTTACCATATTCCTTTGCCCAACCGATGAGTTTAGGAATATCAACTTTGTATCCTTCACGTTTCCCAATGATACGTCCCGTTGGATGAGCGATCATATGCACATGTGGATTTTTCATCGCTTTATGCAATCGTTCCATAATTTCATCTTCAGTTTGTGTAAAGCTGGAGTGGATGGACGCAATCACAAAATCTAATTCCGATAGTAATTCATCATCAAAATCAAGTGACCCATCTGGTAAAATATCCATCTCCGTACCACAAAAAATTTCTATGTCCGTAAATTCCTCATTTAATTCTCGAATTTCCGTCATTTGTTCCCGAAGACGCTCGGGTGTTAATCCATTCGCCACTTTTAAATATTGGGAATGATCCGTTATGACGATATGAGAATATCCCTTTGACCGACCTGCTTCAACCATTTCACGAACCGAATGCGCACCATCCGACCAAGTAGAGTGCATATGCAAGTCCGATTTAATATCTTCTAGTGTAACAAGTGTTGATATCTCTTCAGCCCGGTCTATTTCTACACCGTTTCGTCGTATTGCTGGCGGAATAAAGGGCAGATCGAAATGAGCAAAGAATTGTTCCTCTGATTCGAAAGTAGTTACGCTACCATCCTCATTTTCAACACCATATTCACTTATTTTCATGCCTCGGTCTTTAGCAATTTTACGCATGCGAATATTGTGATCTTTTGATCCAGTAAAATGATGAATGGCTGATGCAAATTGTTCTGCTTTCACAAAACGGAAATCTGCATCCATTGGATCTTCCAAATCAAGAGTCACGGACAGTTTTGAATCACCCGCAGCAATTGTGGAAATGATTGGCAATGCGCCAAGTAACTTCTCACGAACAATACTTGGTTCATCAGTAACAATGATGAAATCTACGTCACTGCTTTCTTCTTCTGTTCGACGATAGCTTCCCGCTACTGAAAAACGTTTGATTTCCTCGATTTCTTGAAGATGCTCCTCAACAAGTAATACGACATTCTCCATTTGCCATATAGGGAATTTACCTTCTCTTGTTCCTAATATTTCAAGTTCCGCTAATATGTTTTCCTCTGTCTTTTTTCCAAAGCCAGGAACTTTACTAACTTCACCGTTGGAACATGCTTCCTGTAGTGATTCGATTGAATCTATCCCAATCGCCTCATGAAGTTTCGCAATTCGCTTACCACCAAGACCAGGTATTTTCAACATCGGAACAAGCCCTTTTGGAACTGTCTCTTCCAACTCACGAAGAAGATCGGATTCACCTTTATCCATTAAATCTGTTATAACGGCACCCGTACCTTTTCCAATTCCTTTGAGCTTTAAAATATCATCCATTTCAGATAAGCTCCGTGGATCCAATTCAAGAATATTCGCCGCTTTTCTAAAAGCACCTACTTTAAAATGATTTTCTCCAAGCAGCTCCATATATAAAGCGATTTTTTCAAATGTACGAATAATTGTTTTCTTGTTCATAATAGACCCTCCAATTTTAAAAGCTCCCCTCCATTTGAGGGAAGCCATTATTTAGTATAAATAAACCACCAATTTTTAACTGTTTCAGATAATATCGGGGTATGTTCAAACATTGTTTTTGCAAGAATAGAATTCTCAATAACTCCTTGAACAAACTCTACAGGTAACATAGCTAACAAATAAAGCACAAGGAATATCAGAATATAAAACTCTATGAAACCAAATGCTGCTCCTATAAATCTTGAAATAAAACCAAGAACGGGTAAGAATTTCAGAAAATCAAACATAGAAGCAAATAATTGCAATCCAAACTTAACAACAAGAAAAATAAGAACGAATGCCAGTAATCGATAAAATGTCTCATCTAAATCTAGTTGCTCTACCGCAATAGATAATTTTGAACCAGCTGTTACACCGGGATAAGGAATCCACAGTACAAATTTCTCAGCTAGTACTTGATAATAGTTATAGGCAACTGCAAGAGCAATAATAAACCCGGTCATATGTATTACCTGTACAATAAGGCCCCGCCGGAAACCTGTTACAAGGCCCGCGAGTAGCATAAAAATAATTAATAAATCTAACATGTATTACCGTCAACCCTTCAACTTTTTCAATTGTGCTTCTAACAGTTCTATTTGCTCTTTTAATTTCACATAATCATGTACACTATTAACAGCGGTTAAAACAGCAATTTTAGTACTGTCAAGATTAGCGTTATGCGAACTGATTTCTCTCATTCGATCATCAACCAACGAGGCAACCATACGCATATGTTTACTGGATTCTGTGCCAATCATTTTATAGGTCTTTCCATAGATTTCTACCGCAATACGCGTTTTCTGTACGTCTTCCAATGGTTCGACCTCCCACGTAAAAACTCTGTATCCAATCATACCATGAAACCTGATTATTTGTGTATTATGTAGACGAAAGGAAGTTAAAATTGACCAATCAAGTTCTTATTTTAGATGAAAAGGGTATAAAAGATATTATCACTCATTATAGCATTTCAAAAATTGTACGCAATGCCCCAGGAGTTGTCTTTGCAGCTAAGTTACCAGATACTTCGATTACAGTCTATAAATCTAAGAAAGTGCTCTTCCAGGGGTCAGGAGCAGCACGTGAAGCTACGCGTTGGGGAGTCGCTCAAAACAAGACTGGAACAGAAACAGTTCAAACCAAAGGGGATCTGCTTCCAAAAAACTTTGCAACATACTCCGTAATAGGTTCTGATGAAACTGGAACAGGTGATTTCTTTGGACCCGTAACTGTTGCAGCCTGCTTTGTACGTGCCGACCAAATTGAACTTATTAAAGAACTTGGTGTGAAAGACTCCAAACAACTAAATGACGATCTTATGCGAAAAATCGCACCTGACTTACAGGCTACTCTTATCCATAGTGTGCTCACCTTGAAAAATGATAAATACAATAATGTTCAAGAAAAAGGTTGGTCGCAAGGTAAAATTAAGGCATTGCTTCACAATCAAGCTCTTAAACATGTTTTAACAAAAATGGGCAATGAAAAACCGGACTATATACTAATTGACCAATTTGCAGAACGCGGCATTTATTACAATCATATTAAAGAAGAGCAGGAAATCATAAGAGAAAACGTGCTTTTTTCAACAAAAGCTGAAGGACTCCATGTAGCTGTTGCGGCTGCCTCTATAATTGCCCGCGTGGCATTCCTTGAAGAAATGGACAATTTAAGTAAAATTGCCGGCATGACTTTGCCTAAAGGTGCTGGTGCAAAAGTTGACGAGATAGCGGCCCGCATTTTATTGAAAGACGGGGAAGCAAAATTAAAATCACTAACGAAATGGCATTTTGCGAATGCAAAAAAGGCACAAGCGATAGCCAATAAAAAAAGAATGTAACGAAGTAATGAAGTGTACGTACTAATTATTGAGGTGATAGTTTTGAAAAAAATGTTCTTATTTATTTTTATCGCACTATTTCTAACTGCTTGTGGAGCTAAGGAAAATATCGATACTGGTACAAGCGAGCCGCTTCCACCGGCTAAAGCAGAAGCGACTCAAGGAGATTTCATATATAAATTATCTTCTGAGAAAGATGTCTACGATGAATTTGGCGATATAGCAGTTTTTGCTGAGATTACTTATATCGGAGAAATGGATTCCATCGACATTTACCACTCCGCTTCCCCTTTCTCGTTTCCATTCGAAGAAAGAACACGTGGATTCACAGTTGACTACGCAATGAACGAACCACTCATAGTTACGACGTTAGAAAGAGGGATCACATTCCGTCAGAACTATGAATTTGCCGGTGGGTATAGCGATACCGACGACGAGGTCTACGTGGATTTCGTGGAGACTGTTATCAACGAAGGATTTCCAGAGGGCGAGTATATCATTCACGGCATCGCAGATTTCTGGACTGAAGATCCAGCAGAAGCAGCGGATAATCAAAAAGTTTATTTGAAAGCAGATATTGGATTTAATGTTGTGAAACCGGGTAATAGATAATACTAGCCACACACGAATGTTTTCGTGTGTGGCTTTTATTTACCAAGGCTTGGTTGGACGAACACGGAGATATGTTGGGCTAACGCGTGGCTTCGTTGGACTATCTTCGGGTTTAGTTGGACTAATCCAGTCCTTGGTTGCACTATCGGATTCTGGTTGGACTATCTCAGGGTTTGGTTGGACGATTCCGAATCTTGGTTGGACTAAACACCATTCTCCCCAATACTAGTTTTCTACAACACAAAAAGCCGCTAACAGAGTTACATTAGCGGCTTGCATTATATTTATCCGCGGAGCAAAGCCCCTGCTTCAGTTGTTAATGCATTTAATACTTGTTCATGTGCTTTCACGACTTCATCATCCTTAAGCGTTCGCTCTGCATCTGCATACGTCAACGAGAATGCTACCGACTTCTTACCGTCTTCTACATTGTCGCCTTCATACAAATCGAATAACTTCACAGATTGCAACAATTTACCGCCAGCATTTCGAATTACTTTCTCGAGTCTGCCTGCTGAAGTCTCGCTAGAAACAACTAGTGCAATATCTCTTGAAATCGACGGGAAACGTGGAACTGGAACATACAACAGCTCGTCCGTTTCAATCGCTAGCAATTGCGCAAGATTCATTTCCATTACATAAGTGTTTTTCAAGTCCCGTTTTTTCTGTTCTGTTGGATGGACCTGACCAATTAGACCGACGCGTTCCCCATTATGGAAGATATTCGCTGTACGACCTGGGTGCATGCCTTCAATCACCGCTTGTTCAAACGACAATCCTTCAACAAGACCAAGACTGTCCATCATTCCCTCTACGACACCTTTTAGTGCAAAGAAATCAACCATTTTCGTTTCTGCTTGCCATGCATGGTCGAGCCATTTTCCTGTGATCAGTGCCGCAACATGCTCAACTTCCTTAGGAAGCCCATCTTCTTCTACCCCAAGGAATACTGATCCCGTTTCATAAAGTGCTACCGAATCATTTCGACGCGCAACATTATAAGTTGCCACTTCAAGTAAATGAGGAATCAGACTTTGACGTAAAACGCTTCGATCTTCACTCATCGGTGTTAACAACTCAGTAACAGGAGCAGTTTCAAGTGCGAATTTCTGAGCCTGATCTTTTGATGTTAATGAATAAGTGAGCGCTTGATAGAGCCCAGCTCCTTCAAGAAAAGCCCTAATTACACGACGTTTTGCTTGATATGGACTGAGGCCTCCAGGTGTAGACTCTGTAATCGGAAGTGTCATTGGAATTAAGTCATATCCATGCATTCGAGCAATTTCCTCGATAATGTCTTCTTCAATGCGAAGATCTTGTCGACGAGTAGGAGCATCAATCACAAGTTTGCCGTTTATTGCTTCGGTATCAATTTGCAAACGATCTAAGATGGATAACATCTCTTCAAGAGATATTTTCATTCCTAACGTATTGTTAATATAATCTGGTGAAACAGTAATACGGACAGGAGTTTTATCAAGCTCGTCAATGATTACAGAACCTGCTAATACGTCCCCTCCAGCAATTTCCGATATAAGCTGTGCAGCACGCTCTGCCGCTTCGATAACACGCTCCGGATCTACGCCTTTTTCAAATCGTGAACTTGCATCACTACGAAGTCCGTGTTCCTTAGACGAACGACGAATTGAGGATGGTGCAAAATAAGCCGATTCAATGACAACAGTAGTCGTTCCATCATGAACCTCTGTATCCAACCCACCCATTACACCTGCTAGTGCGACCGGCTCTTTACCATTTGTAATGACAAGATGATGTGGTTTCAAAGTACGTTCAGCATCATCAAGAGTTGTAATCTTCTCTCCATCTTCTGCATATCGAACAACAATTTCACCTGTTTCAAGTCGATCGTAGTCAAATGCATGAAGTGGTTGTCCATATTCCATTAACACATAGTTTGTAATATCTACTACGTTATTGTGTGGACGAATACCAACAGCCATTAAACGATTTTGAAGCCATAATGGCGACTCTTTAATGACGACATTCTTTACAACTTTTGCAACATACATTGGATTATCTTTACTTGCATCAATACGTAACTTTAAAACATCTTCTGCTCTTTCACTCGACTCCGTGTAAGAGATTTCAGGAAGAGCGATTCCTTGTGATAAAATCGCGCCTACTTCATAAGCTACTCCCAACATACTCAGTGCGTCCGAACGATTTGCTGTTAAATCGAATTCCAATATAACGTCATCAAGACCAATTAGCGGAAGTGCATTTTCTCCTGGAACTGCATTGTCAGGAAGTACATAAATACCTTCTGCATATGCTTTCGGGACAAGCTTTCCTTCAATCGCAAGTTCTTGTAATGAACAAATCATTCCGTTTGATTCTTCACCACGAAGTTTGGCTGTTTTAATTTTAAAATCGCCTGGTAATACGGCACCTGGTCGTGCAACAATCACTTTTTGTCCTTCAGCAATATTGGCTGCTCCACAAATAATTTGTGTTACTTCAGACCCAACATTCACTTGACAAATATTTAATTTATCTGCCTCAGGGTGCTTTACACATTCCAATACATGTCCAACAACGACATGCGTCATCCCCATCGAGCGATCTATAATTGCATCGACTTCAATTCCAGAGCGCGTTATGCTCTCTGCTAAATCTGCCGGTGTTATTCCATCGATATTGACATAATCACTTAACCATTTTGTAGAAACTAACATAATTTATCCTCCTCAAGCTTCCGTCCGGTGGAATTGCGATAAGAACCGCACGTCATTTGTATAAAAATGACGAATGTCTTCCACACCATATTTCAACATTGCTACACGCTCAGGTCCCATTCCAAATGCAAAGCCAGACACTACAGCCGGATCATAGCCGGACATTCGGAGAACATTAGGATGCACCATACCGGCGCCTAAAATTTCTATCCAGCCTGTCTTTTTACAAATATTACATCCGTCTCCACTACATTTAAAACACGAGATATCCATTTCAACGGAAGGCTCTGTGAATGGGAAAAAGCTAGGGCGAAGTCGAATTTCACGTTCGTCACCAAACATTTTCTTAGCAAATAACGAAAGTGTTCCCTTTAAATCACTCATACAAATATCTTCTCCAATAACAAGACCTTCAATTTGTGTGAATTGATGTGAATGAGTTGCGTCATCGCTATCGCGTCGGTACACTTTGCCCGGACAAATAATCTTGATTGGCGCTCCGCCTTTTGATTCCATCGTCCGAACTTGCACAGGTGATGTTTGAGTGCGTAGAAGAACATCTTCAGTAATATAAAACGAATCTTGCATATCACGCGCAGGATGATCTTTTGGTAAATTAAGTGCCTCAAAGTTATAATAATCTTTCTCAACTTCAGGTCCTTCTGCAATTTCATAGCCCATACTTATAAAGAAATCTTCAATTTCCTCGACAACACGAGTCAAAGGATGATGATTGCCTGTACGTGCGGGTCTTCCTGGTAAAGTCACATCAATAAATTCATTCTCCAACTGTTCATTTATTGCTGCTTCTTCTAGTTTCGTCATTCGCTCTTCAAGAACTTCTGTAACAGATTCACGAATAACATTTACAAGGGCACCCATTTTAGGACGTTCCTCAGCAGGTAATTTCCCCATTCCTTTAAGTAGATCTGTGATGGGACCCTTTTTTCCTAAGTATGCGACACGGACGTCATTCAACTCTTTTACAGTTGTTGCTTCGTTAATTTTTACTAGTGCTTGTTCTTTCAATTCCTTTAACTGTTGCTCCATTCAAATTCTCCTTCCAAAATTAAAAAACTCGCCCCTATAAAAGGGACGAGGACGATTTCGCGGTACCACCCTGATTACCCTACCCGAAGATAGGATCTCTCAAATTGGAATAACGGTCCAGCACCGGCACACCTTTCGCAGATTTCTCTGGTCCCGGCGGCAGCTCACGGGGTGAACTTCAACAAACTCAGCCCATCTGCGTTTTCAGTCAAGACGCGGACTCTCTTTTTGGCTTATGTTTTGTTTACTTTTCCCGATCAAAGCTTTTGATTTAATTACACTGCTTACAATTATAGCCGATAGATCTATAATCTTCAACTTAGGAATTACTTCTTGGAATATGTGTATAAGAGAATTCCAGTAGCAACTGCAACATTAAGTGATTCTGCTTTACCGTAAAGTGGAATCATAACGACCTTATCCGCTGCATGAAGAAGTTGCGGATTGACTCCGCTGCCTTCATTTCCTACGATTAAAGCGAAGTCCGATTCAATTTCTATGTCTGTATGAGCTACTGCATTTTCCAGACCTGTACCTAGTATAGGAATATGTGCCTCTTTTGACTTTTCAATCCATTCTGCGAGATCACCTCGTACAACAGGAATGTTGAAGTGGGATCCCTGACCTGCACGTACCGTTTTCGGATTATAAGGATCAGCCGTACCTTTCCCTAGAATAACAGCATCCATACCCGCGGCATCCGCCGTTCGGATCATCGTTCCAACATTTCCCGGATCTTGTACTGAGTCGATTAATAATAGTTTCCGCCAAGTTGTAAAGTTCTCTTCTCCGTACTGAGGTTGACGACAATGTGCGTAAATACCTTGCGTTTGTTCTGTTTCAGAAATTTCTTTTGCAACTGCATTGTTCACTTCTACTCTATGTACATTTTTTATATCCCAGTTGCTAGGAATTTCGACATCTTCACGGACGATTAATGCTAAAAGTGCACCATTATTTTTTAACGCTTCCTCCACAAGATGAAACCCTTCAACGATAAATTCCTTTGAGTGATCACGTTCTTTTCGTGTCAATACGAGCTTTTTCCAATGCTTTACAAGTGAATTTTGTATCGATTCAATCCGTTTCATAAACAGTACTCCACCTTTTTCTTTTAGTGTAACAAATGTCGGTATAGTTGGCGATAATTGTGTGCAATATAGAATTGGGAGGTTGATAAAATGGATTTTCAAATTAGAGATGCAATATCTGCTAATATGACCAATAACTCAGCAGACGATATTCGCGGCGTTGTCGAAGATGCCATTAAACGCGGGGAAGAACACCTACTACCCGGTCTTGGTGTGTTTTTTGAAAAACTATGGAATAACTCAGGCGAGCAAGAAAAATCAAAGATGGCTGGAGAACTTGCTCAAGCTTTTACAGCGAGCTGAGTCTATACACATTGTAAAAGCCACTCCATTTACTGAGCGGCTTTTACGAAGTGTTATTACACTTCAACTTGTACTTACAAAAAAGTTAAAGCCCATTGCTGTTACTACTCCGAAAATCAACGACCATACAGCAATACTTAAAGTCATCCATACGGTTGTATTTGTTTTACTTGCTCCAAAAAACAATCCGATAAATGCAGCAATATGTGTTCCAATTAGAATTGGTCCAACGAGTGCGAGACCTGGCATACCGTATTTATTCCAAATTCGTTTGCCGCGCTCGGTTCTTTTAGACTCCGCTTTTTCGTTTTTTCCGTTCCTAGATTCTCTCCACACCTTAAACTTTTGATAGCCAAATATGACAACAAGTACGGTGATTAAATTCCCTGCAAATGCGGCAATTATTACCCAGACAGGTGATAATCCGCCGACAATCCCAACCGGAATGACAAGTCCAATTTCCAGCCATGGGATTGCTCCCCCTAAAAATACCAATAAATATTCAATCATTATTATTCCTCATCCTTCACGTATTTCCTAATAGTAAGATAATATATTAAAAACTGGCCAATAGCTAACAATAATATCCCGATTTTCATCTTCATTTTATCGATTTGTAATAATATGTAAACGCCAGATATATTTTGTTAGAAATCCTTTGTATAAAAGCCTCCATACAAATAAAATCATAGTCCCCTATCAAAATGGTGTTATATCAGACACTTCCGACGGTTTATCCGACACTCCGGGAGCGATATCAGACACCGCGCTCGGTTTATCCGACTGTTGATGAGTTATATCAGACAGTTCGATCATTATATCCGCAAATCATGAATAAAGGCCTACTGATTTTATGGATAGACAGCAAAAAAAAAAACGTTTATTGATTCAGATAGAATCAATAAACGGTTTTCCAGATGTTTTGGTGAAAGTTATAACTTTACTTTATTCTTCAGAGAACTGTCTTTGTCCGAGTTCTTTTTCATAAATGAATAATGCGTTTTTATCTTCACCAAGTCTCTTCAAGTATTCAATATGCGTATCGAATGTTGCTTCCTCTTCAACTTGTTCATCAAGGAACCAATTGAGGAAAGAGATTGTCGCATGTTCCTTTTCTTCCCAAGCAATATCCATTATGCGATAAAACGATTTTGTAACTTCTTTTTCTTGCTGTAAGGATACTTCAAAAGTGTTTAATAGATTATCAAACGAAGTCGTAGGTGCAGGAATAGATGAAATAACCGCACGGAATCCTCTGTCATTTAAGTATGAATAAATTTTCATAGCGTGCATTCTTTCTTCTTCCACTTGTTGTAAAAAGAAATGGGCGAACCCAGAGTAATTACGGTATTCACAATAAGAAGCCATAGATAAGTAGGTTTGTGCAGCTGCGAATTCATTATTCATTTGTTCGTTTAATGCTGTTGCTAGATTTTCACTCATCATTTGCATCGTCCCCTTTTTAAGTACTGTATAGTCTATATCCTCTTTATGAAATTTCAAACAAAAGGACTATATAACTATATTAAAGTATACCATACTAACGATGAAATGAGATTGAATCGAACCTAGCAAGTACTCTGCTACAGATTTTATTATAGTAGTGCCGCTAAAACTGCTTTTTGTGCGTGCAAACGATTTCCGGCTTGCTGGAATACATATGAATTGGGTCCATCTATTACAGATGTCGCAACTTCTTCTTCACGATGTGCAGGTAAGCAATGTAAAAACATATAGTCTTTTTTTGCATTCGCAATCAATTGATCGTTAATTTGGAAGTCTTTAAATGCAATCAAACGTGCTGCCGACTCTTCCTCTTGCCCCATACTCGTCCAGACATCCGTATAAACCACATCTGCACCCGTTACAGCTTCAACTGGATTTGTTGTCTCCATAACACTTCCTCCATTAGAAGCAGCGATTACTTGTGCTTTCAACAATAGATTGGGATTGTATTCAAAACCAGCTGGCGTTCCTACCGCGACATGCATTCCCATATGCGCTGCGGCAATCACAAGCGAGTGTGCAACATTATTACCGTCACCGATGTATGCGAGTTTTAGTCCCTTCATAGAACCTTTCACTTCCATTACCGTCAATAAATCCGCTAAGGCTTGACAAGGGTGAAAAATATCCGTTAGTCCATTAATTACAGGGACTGATGTATGTTCCGCTAATTCCTTAACCATTTCATGTGAATTCGCGCGAATCATTACACCATCTAAATACTCTGAAAGAACCTTCCCAGTATCCGAAACAGACTCACCACGACCAATTTGCATATCGCGTGCATTCATAAACATTGCATGCCCACCGAGTTGAATCATTCCAACTTCAAATGAAATGCGTGTACGTGTAGAATGTTTTTCAAAGATCATACCAAGTGTTTTCCCAGCCAAAACCTGAGGCATTATTCCTTTTTTCATATCTTTTTTCATCGCATCCGCTTTATTAAGCAAGTAAGTAAGTTCCTCACTTGTATAGTCTAACAATGTTAATAAATCTCTTCCCTTTAATCCCACTTCCATATCTTTCGCTGTTTCAGTTACATGCATCATCATTTTGTCTCCGCCCTTCAAATTAAATCGTATGCCTTATTATATGTATGTATAAATATAAAGTCAAGTGTATTTTTATAACTTATTCGCAATTTGTATTATTTAACTCCATATAAAAAACCTCGCTATCTCCATTTGGAAAATAACGAGGTTTGTTAGTTGTGACCTATTCAAATGTAATTTTATTTACTGTGTCGCGATCTAACTTCTTAATGACTTCAACAATTAGTTTCACCGTGTTTTCATAATCGTCACGATGCAACATTGCTGCGTGAGAGTGGATATAGCGTGTCGGAATACAAATCGCTAAAGACGGAACGCCATTTCCAGCAAGATGAATTGAACCCGCGTCTGTCCCGCCTCCTGGAATCGTCTCAAACTGATATGGAATTCCATGCTCTTCAGCTGTATCTACGACAAGTTCACGTAAACCTTTATGAGATACCATTGAAGCATCGAACAATAAGATTTGAGGACCGTCACCCATTTTACCTGTTGCCTCTTTAGAAGTGACTCCCGGTGTGTCTCCTGCAATGCCAACATCCACTGCGAAACCAATATCAGGCTGAATTTTTGTTGCCGCCGTTTTTGCGCCACGTAATCCAATTTCTTCTTGTACAGCACCAACCCCAAAAATAATGTTTGCATGTGGTTCGTTTTTAAACGCTTTTAATACATCTATCGCAATCGCACAACCGATTCGATTGTCCCATGCTTTAGCAAGAAGATATTTTTCATTGTTCATGACTGTGAATTCAAAATAAGGTACAACCATATCGCCTGGTAAGATGCCCCATTCCATCGCCTCTTCTTTGGAAGTTGCGCCGATATCAATGAACATATCTTTAATATCAACCGGTTTTTTACGAGCTTCTGGTGTTAAGATATGTGGTGGTTTTGAACCGATAACTCCGGTAACCGTTTCTCCACTACGCGTAACAATCGTTACTCGCTGTGCAAGCATAACTTGCGACCACCATCCACCAACTGTTTGAAATGAAAGAAATCCTTTGTCATCTATTTTGGAAATCATGAAACCGACTTCGTCAAGATGACCCGCAACCATTATTTTAGGACCGTTTTCTTCACCCGTTTTTTTAGCGATTAAAGAGCCGAGTCCATCTTGCTCAATTTCATCTGCAAAAGGCTCTATGTACTTCTTCATAACCGAGCGGGGTTCACGTTCATTACCCGGTATCCCTTTAGCATCTGTTAATTCTTTTAGCATCGTCAACGTTTCGTCTAGTTTTTTCATTCGATTCAGCTCCCTATCCTTTTAAAGTAATTCTTTTCTTAACTCTGCAGCTGTTTTTGGTGAAAGGAGTCCAGGTGCAACATCAAATACTGTTTTTGCACCGACATCACCCTTTTCATTCATTTTGTAAGCAGCTCTAGCATACGCAACAAGCACACTCGAAGTAAACTCAGGATTGCTCTCAAGTGTCAACGAATATTCAATAACTTGAGCGTTTCCTTCACCTGTTTTACCGCTGCGAATGACAAATCCGCCGTGTGGCATTGCAGAATGAGTATTCTTTAATTCCTCTTCACTGATAAAAGAAACCTTCGTATCATAATCCACAAAGTAATCCGGCATTGTTACAATAGCATGTTCAACCGCTTTTGAGTCTGCTCCTTCTTCAAGAACTACATAGCAATCACGTGTATGTTTTTCCCTAGTCGTTAGTTCAGGTTGCGACCCGCTTCGTACACGGTCAACAGCATCAGGTACAGGAATTGTGTATTGGACTGCCCCTTTAACGCCATCAATTCTACGAACAGCATCTGAATGGCCTTGACTTAGTCCCTTGCCCCAAAATGTATAGGTTTCTCCATTAGGTAGCACAGTTTCTCCAAATAAACGATTGATTGAAAATAAACCAGGATCCCACCCAACCGAAATAATCGCGGTCTTGCCATTCGGTTTTGCTGAAGCATCTACAGCTTCAAAATAACTTGGAATTTTCGCATGTGTATCATAACTGTCAACAGTGTTAAACATAGAAGATAATGCAGGTCCTTGTATCGGTAAATCATTCTTAGATCCACCGCATAGAATAAGCACATCAATTTTATTTTGAAAATCTTTTAACTCATCGAATGCATAGACGGGTATATCCTCATTTACTACTTTAACGTCGCTTGGGTTCCTTCTTGTAAATACACCTATGAGATCCATATCCGAACACTCTGCAATTGCATATTCGACCCCTCTTCCAAGATTCCCATAACCAGCAATTCCTATTCTAATTTTACGACTCATAGTAATTCCCCTTTCAATAACTGCATCTAAATCTGTTCTATATTTATTTTAACGATAGATTGAGATGAATGCCAATTTTTGAACAAATTGTTCACAAACAATCCTTTTCTATAGAACGTAAAAAATGGTAAGGTTAAAGTATTCTTTATTATAATGAAAAGAGGCTTTATTTAGTATGCGCGCTTTCGTTTATCTCATTGTCTTTTTCTCATTTTTTGATTTATTTTCTCAATTGCCTGTAATGAGCCCATTCGCACTTTCATTAGGTGCTACTCCCTTCCTCACTGGACTAGCAGTTGGATTATACTCCTTTTCTAATACAATCGGTAATATTATTTCAGGATTTTTAACGGATCGACGAGGACCATTTATGATTCTAGTTGTCGGCTTGTTTGCTTCAGCAATTTCACTTTTTCTGTATTCTTTTGCAAGCGACCCCATTAGCTTACTTGGTGTTCGATTTGTTCACGGATTTATGGAAGGTTTAATAGTACCGGCAGCTTTTACATATCTAGCGAACCGTACCGAGGAATCTAAACGTGGAAGAAGCGTTGCAATTTCTGGAGCTTTTGTTGGATTTGCGGCAATTTTGGGTCCTGCTTATGGTGGAATCGTTGCAGCAAAGACAAGTACTCCATTCATTATGGCCGTTAATGGTGGAATCATGTTTATCATCGCGATTTCAGCATTTTTTGTTTTAAGATCCTTTAAGCATGTTCGAAAAACTCCCGGTTCACATTCAGGATCCACGTTTCGTGTAAAAATGTTATTTAAATCCCCCGGCATGGTTCGTGCTTTTGCAGGGGCTTTCTTTTTAATGTTTTCACAAGGAGTTCTAGCACTTGTTCTTCCACTTAAAGTAGAAGCATTGAATTTCGATACTAAAATGACAGGACTTTTATTAAGTACGTTCGGTGTGACGGCTTTACTCATTTTCCTATTACCTATCAATCGAATCTTCGACCGTGTCCGACCTATGATTACACTCGCTTTTGGTATGTTATTAATGGGACTGAGTATGTTGTTTCTCAGCCAAGTAGAAGCATTGCTTTATTTATATGTAGCGATGATGCTTTACGGCGTAGGATTCGCATTCCTCTTCCCATCGATTAATTCATTATTAATCGATTCATCTGAACCCGAATTTCGTGGGAAAGCATACGGATATTTCTATGCATTCTTTTCCATCGGTGTAGTAGCTGGGTCTGGTTTAATTGGTTATTTAGATCTTGAATTCCAAAATGCATTCATACTTACAGGCGTGATATTAATACTCGTTGCCGGTTATGCAATTTTTGGCTTAAGAAGGAATAAGTCCTTACCAAAACAAAAAACGGTTAGATAATACATGAAATTGACCTTTTAAAAATCAATCAAAATTGGATAATCCCACTTCAATATAAAACAGCCTCCGCATACATTACTGCGGAGGCTGTTATTGATTTGCTTATTTAACCCACGAACCGACAATTGGATAATTAAACGGTTGATCATTTAATGCTTTATAAACTCCAATGATAGGAACGATAAACCATACTAATCCAAGAGCAATCAGTAATGGAATTCCTATAATAACAAATATCAGTAGGAACGACACAAATGCTAAGACTGACATAACTAACTGGAAAAGCACTGCTTGTATCGACAACTTTTTTGCTTCTAGATCATCTAGAAAGAAATGACATAAAAGATAAACTACAATTGGAACAAGAAATGGGGCAAAATAACCACTAGCATGAATTAAAATCTTTAATCCCTTATTTTCCAAATTTTACTACCCCCTTTTCTATTTAACAATGTACTTTACTATACGTATGAGAGTATCCGAAAGTTTCAAAAATCTATTTCCAACGTGAAACTGCATTTTCAATGCTTTCAACAGTTATCGTTCCTTTTTGTAAAGGAGGTGGACAAGATTTATTGTACTCTGCAATTTTTTGATTTACTTGTACAATCTGACTTTCCGAAACGGCGACTATGTTCAGTTTCTGAATTTCCGAAAGAACAATCACTTCATCTCGAATTTCATGTTGTAGTTTTAGCCAATGCGGTTTATATCCAGCTTCCTTAGCAATCTTTTGAAAGTGCTGAAATGTGTCGCCAGAAAAATATTCTTTCGGTATAGGTTTACCCTGCCCTTTTAGATTTTCCATTCCACCATCTTTTGCATGTTTCTTTAGGATGTCGCCCATTAAGTCATTGTACGGTGGGTTGCTATTTTCCAATTTAAAAACACCTTCCAAATTATACTTTTGAAAGCTCGATTTTTTCAGGTTGATATTCCAACTGCATTTTCTTTAGCTCTAATTTCATTTTTTCCGTTTCGATAATATAATTTTGTTGCTTCAGTTTTTCAAGTTCGATTTCATTTTGAATTAAATCACCTTTAATTTTTGCCATTGTCTGCAGATGTTGTGTAATAATTCTTGTGATTGGCACACTCATGCTTAATCCGACAATCCCCACAATAAACCACATATGGACGCCTCCGTTCCATTAAAAATCGTACTTTTATCGCTTTATTTCATAAATGATGCCGGCATTACTACACCAACCACTTCACCCGTTGCACAGAGTGTTTCATCCGCAAAAAGTTCTACAAATACTTTCCATTTCTTCGGATGGATTTCTTCTACTCTACCAACTGCTTTCAGAAGTGCTCCTTGAGGTGTTGGCTTTAAGTAATTTACGTTTAAAGATGCAGTCACAAAGCGTGGCGGAACTTCCCCACTTCCAGGCTCAAAACCGTTTTTACGATGGAGCGCTAGTGAACAAGAACCTGTCCCATGACAATCAATAAGGGAAGCAATTGCACCCCCATAAACAAAACCTGGAATTGCTGTATATTCCTCTGATGGTTGATTGAATGTTACCGTTTCATCACCATTCCAGCCTGTCCTAAAATGATTCCCCTCAGTATTCAATCTCCCACAACCATAACACCACGCAAAATCATCCGGATATTCATCTTGAATAGCATTCAGTATTTCAGTTTTCATAGTCCTCACCCTTTCATCTTTAGTTATCTATTATCATAACATTCATTCTAAGCATTTTACCTCTTTCTTCTACATATCTTGTTAGTCATAAGTACAACACCTAAAAGACGTCCATGCGTATACTATAGAAACGATTTGTAGGAGGATATCAACATGAAGTTTAGAGCTATCCTATTAATTGCAATTCTACTTGGAGGCACCTATGCTATTATTCAATCCCAAAATGAGTACGATGAACGATTATTTACAGAACTCACCAACTATATGAATGATCCTTTTATCTCAGTGACCTTAAACAAACCTTCTAATTTCGGAACTCCGCCATATGAGTGGGTAATCGATGATGAAACCACACTTGAAAGTCTAATACTGTTTTTAGAACCGTATCATGTGCGTAAATTAAAACCTGATGAAATTTCTGCCCTACAAGAGAAAGATGGATTACGTTTAGTTCTTGAAACTGAGTATGGAAACGAGTTTACAATAGTTGTTGACAGTAATTATATCCTTTTGAATACATCCACATATTATGAAATTGTGAACGGTCCACTTAAATCTGATTGGATCATCAAATTCTTTGTAAACAACAAAAAATCTTCATAAAAAATCTTTGGACATTTAAGTTAGAAGACTTAAATGTCCTATTTCATATACACTATAAGTAGCCATTTCAAAAAGGAGGACATCTCAGTGGAGAATAACACGAGTGAAGAATTCATTATAAAGAAATATCAAGAAGATGAACAAATAATGATTCAACTTTTTGTAGCGTGGTGTTTGAATCATAATCTTGACCCTCAACTCTTATATTCAAAAGCATATCCAGAACAAGTGGTCAACGAATCTTTACAGAAAACAATTAAAGAGATGGATGACGTAGATCCATTAGATATTGGTAATGAAACGTTAATGGATGTTTTACAAATGTTCGGGAATGATGAACTTGCATTTGTTGTATCCGATGAAATTGAACAAATTTCAAAAAGACAAAATTAACTATCAGATAGTTTGAAATTAGGTGATTCGTTTTTTTACATTCCCATCTTCCTAAGATATACTATTCATTAGTTCGACTATCAAACAATAAAAACAGTTCCAACAGGGAGAGATATGAATGGCGAAAACATTACCACTACGTTCAGATGTAAAACTAGAAGAAACATGGAATCTTAACGATTTATTCAAATCCGAAGAGGAATTTAATTCGGCTATAATCACTTTAGAAAAAGAGGTAGATGATTTTGTAGAGCGTTTTAATGGTCAAATCAAAGATGCAGCTTCAGTAAATCTTGCTCTGAAAGGATATGCAGCTCTCTTCGAAAAGATCGTTCCAATTGGTACATATACAAGCTTGGCGTCCAGTGTAGACCTAACAGATGATATGGCACAAATGCGCTCGAGTAAATTCGGTTCCATTTCTGCTAAAATCAGTAGTAAATTATCTTTTGTCAACAGTGAACTGTCCGAACTTCCAGCTGAAGTATTAGAAGAGGCACAAAATCAGTCAGCAGACTTCAAAGTTTACTTAGAAAAAGTTATTCAGAAAAAAGAGTTTCAATTGCATCCAGAAGTCGAAAAAACTTTAGCTGCATTTTCCTCTACCTTTAGTAGTGCATATGGTTTGTACAACACGACAAAAATGGCTGATATGGCATTTGAAGACTTTGAAGTAGACGGAAAAAAATATCCACTCAGTTACGTATCCTTTGAAGGCGGTTGGGAATCAGAAGTCAATACAGACAAGCGCCACGCAGCATTTAATGCGTTTTCTAATAAATTAAGAGATTATCAACATACAACTGCTAAAACATACGATATGCATCTTCAAGCAGAAAAAACTACATCTGATATACGCGGGTATGAAACAATATTCGATTACCTATTATTCAATCAAGAAGTAGATCGTACAATGTATGACCGTCAAATTGACTTAATAACAAAAGAACTTGCACCACATATGCGTAAGTATGCAAAACTTCTTCAAAAAGTTCATGGTCTTGATAAAATGACATTTGCTGACTTGAAAATCCCGTTAGATCCGACATACGAACCCGTAATAACTATTGAAGAATCAAAAAAACACATTAATGATGCACTTTCAATTATGGGTGATGATTACTTAAATATGGTTAACCGTGCTTACGATGAACGTTGGATCGACTTCGCACAAAACAAAGGGAAATCTACCGGTGCATTTTGTTCAAGTCCTTACGGCAATCACCCTTATATGCTCATTTCATGGACAGGCAGTATGGAAGATGTCTTCGTTCTAGCACATGAACTTGGTCATGCAGGACATTTCTATAACGCGAATCGTGCACAAAACATCTTTAATGCAAGACCGTCTCTTTATTTCATCGAGGCTCCTTCGACAATGAATGAAATGTTCGTAGCGAATCAAATGCTTTCGAACTCCGATGATCCGAAATTCAAACGTTGGGTCATTTCATCTATCGTAGCTCGTACGTATTATCATAATTTCGTGACTCACTTGTTGGAAGCCGCTTACCAACGTAAAGTATATGAACGAATCGATTCAGGCGGAAGTGTTACCGCAAACATTTTAAACGATTTAAAACGTGGCGTCTTAGAGGAATTCTGGGGTGAAGATGTCGAAATCAATGACGGTGCAGAATTAACATGGATGCGTCAACCACATTATTTTATGGGCTTGTACCCATACACGTATAGCGCTGGATTAACGATTTCCACACAAGTATCTAAGCGTATATTAGAAGAAGGTCAACCCGCAGTCGAAGAGTGGTTAGAAGTTCTAAAAGCTGGCGGAACAAAATCACCTGCTGAACTCGCTAAAATGGCAGGTGTCGATATAACAACAGAACAGCCTTTACTTGATACAATCTCTTATATAGGTGATTTAATTGACCAACTTGTTGTATTAACAGAGGAAATAGAAGCAGCCGAATAAAATAAAACAGATGTGCAGATTAAAATCTGCACATCTGTTTTTATGTAGAAATACTTTTCTACTCACCATAGGATTGGTTTTTGCACCATCAACCAAAGCATTATGAGCATCAAAAATATATAAATCCACGATGTCGTATTCAAGCGGTTGAGAATGCTGTTTTTATCCATTCCTGGGTTATGGAATCGACGTAATACAATTGTAAAACCTCGCGATAAAAAGACACCCGATAACAGCAATATCGCAATTGTCATTATGACCCAGGAAGTATACCAAGGCCATGGTCCAAAAATCAGCAACAAGACACCTGATACGACCAAAACATGTCCTGCATGCATGACGATCCGGATGATAACGCTAATAACGGATAAATAAGCAGTTTCAATATCCGTTTTAACGCCACGCAACCTTTTAATAATCGGCATTAAGAGAAATAATGGACCTATGGAGAGAATTGCACTGATAACGTGCATAAATACAATCGTACCATAGATGCCCGGGTTCATTTAATCAGTTCTTTACCGGACTAAACTCGTGTACCCATACACTCATCGTCGGTAACCATGGCATTTTTGGGTGCATTGCAAGAATTATTTCTTTATATTCTTCCATCGTAGTATTACCTTCTTGTTTAGCATGTTCATCTGTCATCTCGCCTAATGTTTGTGAATAAAGTGCGTCTACTTTAAATTCTTTACCTTCAAGCACCATCACTTCACCAGGATATGCATACACTCCGTTACGACGGGTAGCTGTTTTTTGTCCCTTAAGCACTTTTGCAACATCCTCAGGTACTGTTACAAGACGCTCAACAGAACATGTTTTTTTAGGATATTCTAAATTTTGTTCACTCATAGTAGTTTCCTCATTTCTAAAGTATCATGACTACATCATAACTAGTTTTCCCATGTAATGCGAGGTTAACGATTATTTTATAGAAAAGAAGTTCACGAAAAAAAGCTGCCTGGTTCATGCAACCAAGCAGCTTTGTTAAAATTATATACGAATTTGTCCTGTTCCCTGTATTACAAATTTACTAGACGTTAATGCTTGTAAACCCATTGGACCTCTTGCATGAAGTTTTTGCGTACTTATTCCAATTTCAGCACCGTAGCCAAATTCAAATCCATCCGTAAAACGAGTTGATGCATTGTGATAAACTGCAGCCGCGTCTATTGTATTTAAAAACAGGTTGGCAGTTTCAGTATCTTTCGTAACAATCGACTCAGAATGTCCAGTTCCATACTCGTTAATGTGTAAAATTGCATCTTCTGCATTTGCTACTGCTTTCATACTTACGGATAACCCTAAATACTCCGTTGACCAATCGTCCAATGTAGCAGCCTTAACTGAATCCGACGCGCCTATTACTACTTCATCTCCAAAAATAGTTACGTTCTTCTCCAAAAGACTTTCGATGATTGATTTACCATGTACGGCAAACCAATCTTCATGTATTAAAATCGATTCAATTGCATTACAAACCGATGGACGTTGAATCTTGGCATTCAATACAATCTCTTTAGCCATTTCAAAATCTGCGGATGCATCAATATATACATGACAATTCCCCGCCCCTGTCTCAATCACAGGAACTGTTGACTCGCGAACTACTGTTTGAATTAGGTTTTTACCCCCCCGTGGAATTAACACATCTAAATATTTATTTAAAGTAAACAATTCCTTTGCCGTTTCTCTACTCGTATCTTCAATTAGTTGAACAGCATTTACAGTTAAAACACTCTTTTCCAGTGCTGTATGAATGGATTCCATTAGAACTTTATTGGAATACTTTGCTGAAGAGCTTCCACGTAAAATTGCTGCATTACCTGTTTTCAAGGACAACGTTGCGGCATCGACAGTGACATTCGGTCTTGCTTCATAAATCATTCCTATAACACCTAAAGGAACCCGTTTTTTCTGAATCAACAAACCATTTCCCTTCGTAATCGATTCAATTGTTTCACCTATCGGGTCTTTAAGTCCAACAAGCAACTTTATCGCATCCGACATATCTTGAATTCGGGATTCATTTAGCATGATACGGTCCAGTACTTCCTCAGTTAACCCGTTATCTTTACCCTCTTGAAGGTCTTTTAAGTTTTCTGATAAAATATGTTCTTTATCCATAAGAAGCTGATCGGCTATTAACAACAGCGCATCATTTTTTTCAGCAGTTGTATTTGCGATTAAAAGAGTACTGGCTTCCTTTGCTTTTTTACCTTTAATTTGTACTTCACTAATTGTCATTGTTTCACTCATTCTATTTTCCTCCAAGATTATATTTTCACCCATTTATCTCTGTGAATTACTTCAACCTGTGCTGCACTTGCACGTTTTTTACGTTCGTCGCTACGTTTTCCGATTACATCAAGCAAGTCGTTGGAGGAATATGTAACTTCCCCTTTTCCAATCAAACCATTCGTCCCGAAAACTTCAACGATATCTCCTTTTTGAAAAGACCCATTTACTTTAAAGATACCAGCGGGTAATAAGTTACTACTTTTGAATAGGATTGCTTCTTCTGCGCCTTTATCAACATATAATTTACCTGAGGACTCTGAATGCATTGCAATCCATTGCTGGCTGATATTTACTGGAGTTTGTATTTCATTAGAAATGTACGTACCGTCGCCTTTTCCCGCTAAAATTTCAAGCAATTTATTAGTCCCTTTTCCCTTTCCAATAAAGACGGGTACTCCCACGGAGAGAGCGGTTTTAGCAGCTAATAATTTGGATCTCATCCCCCCAGTCCCAACCTTCGAACCGGAGCCTTCTGTAAAAACCAACATTTCATCGGAAATCCCTTCCAGTGAGTCTAGTTTTTTCGCATTTGGATTATCACGGGGATTGGCATCATAAAGACCATTAATATCGGTTAAAATGATGAGTTGATCCGCGTGCACAAATCCGCTAACGAGTGCTGAAAGCATATCGTTATCGCCAAATGTAAGCTCACGCACAGAAACTGTATCGTTTTCATTAATAATTGGTAGGATTTTTCTTTCAAGAAGTTCTTTAATTGTTGCATATGCATTTCTATAGCGTATTCGATTTGTAAAGTCATCCCGTGTCAACAAAATCTGTGCTGGGACAATTGAAAATTCACTGAATTTGTTTATATACGATTGAATGAGCAAGCCTTGACCAACAGCTGCCGCGGCTTGTCGACCTTTCAACGTAACGGGCCGAGTACTATAACCTAATTTTGAAAAACCTGCCGCTACAGCCCCAGATGATACTAAAAGCACTTCGTGTCCCCCATTTCGAAGAGCTGCTACAGCACGAATGTGATCATTAAACATGTCTTGATCAATTTCACCTTTATCATTTGTTAATGAACTACTTCCGATTTTTACAACAATACGTTTTCTTTTCATTTTACATTTCCCCTATAAATGTTCTTTTTGTTCTATTTGATAAATTATCTTATAAATCACATTTTACTCTAGAAGAGTATAAAAAGGAAGCCTAAAATGATTATTTATAAATAATGATGCATATTTATTCAAAAAGTAGTTGTTGGATTGCAAATTTTTCCCTCACTCAACTATCCCAATTCTCATATATATAGATGATTAACAAACAGGTGCAGGGGGAAGTAAAATGCAGTGGTTAACAATAGTGTTAATAGGCATTGCGGCTAATATCGATAATTTAGGAATTAGTGTATCCTATGGGCTGAAATCCAATCGCATTCCATTCATAACTAATATTCTCATTGCTGTTATTTCCATAATATGTGCATATATCTCCATTGCAATTGGGGGTTTATTGTCACAGTACTTTTCACAATCAGCAGCAAGGTTTATAGGGGGATCTATTTTAATTGGATTAGGAATTTGGGTTGTTGCTACTTCTTCAAATGTTGGTAGATCCAGCTCAAATCAAAAAAAAGAAAATTCGAATCTCTCTTTTTCGCAAAAATCAATAAGTAGTCAAGATATTAATTTTAAAGAATCTATTATACTTGGATTTGTTCTAGCTATAAATTGCTTAACAATTGGCTTCGGTGCTGGAATTGCAGGAGTTTCTCCAATTTTAACTGCTCTTTCAATAGGTGTCTTTTCTGTTCTCTTTATTTATATTGGCGTACTGGTAGGAACAAAAATTGGAAATTCATTTATTGGAAACTATGCGAATGGAATTGGTGGAGTTTTGCTTGTGCTCATAGGATTATATGAAATGATGTTCTAATTTTAGACATAAAAGAAAGTCTATGAATTTCATCCAATCCATTTAGTTCAGTAGTAGTAAATAAAACTTAAATTACGAAGTAGATCGCAATTCCAATATAGAATTGCGGTCTATTATATTGTGTTGCCTAAATTATGATTTAAGGTTTACTATGGAATGATAAAGGGGATTAATAGGGTTGGAATCATATTATACATACCGAAGGGAAGTAGACCATTGACCTATCTATTAAAACGCAGTAAATTATTCATTTTCCTTATTTTTATCCTTATGCTCATTGGGGCTTATACGTTTCTAACGCTGCCAAAACGGGAAATCCCTGAAACTCCTGTCAATCTTGTGATGGTTTCTACTATTCTTCCAGGTGCAGAACCTTTAGAAGTAGAAAGAACCATAACGAATCCATTGGAGCGGGCAGTTAAGAGAGTAGATGGGATCGATTCAATGAATTCCGTTTCTGCAAATTCTGCATCCATCATCACACTTTCATTAAAAGACGGCATCGACAATGAACAGACAATAAGTAAGTTGCAACAAGAAGTACAGGGTTCCGCGAATGATTTACCAGAGAACGCACAAGCACCTGAAGTAAAAAAACTCGATTTAGCGTTTCCGCTCGTTTCGTACATGTTTACTGGAGACGATAAGGTACTTTCAGACTTAGAGAAATCGTTTGCTACACTATCAGATGATATCCAATCTATAGAAGGAGTTGCAGGAACATCAGTTAAAGGATTTACAGAAAAGCAAGTGATGATTACACTCGATCCTGAAAAACTAGGTGAAAATCGACTGCAACCTTTTGATGTTCTCAGTGTGTTGCAACAAGCCAATCAACCTCTCTCACTCGGCACCCATTTCGACGGCAAGGAACGCGTCGTTTTGACAGTAAAACAAGATGAGGGCATCGAAAAACTAAAACAATTACAAATCGGAAATGCAGGTGTACCGTTGGCTAAATTAGCTGACATCGGAGAAGTTGCAAAAGAAGCGAAAGATATTGTTACATTTGAGGGACTATCTGCAATCTCATATACTATTTTTCTACAGCCAGGGCAAGATGTCCCTTCTATAGATAAAACCATCGATAATAAAATGGATCGATATATAAAAGACCTTCCTAAAGAAGTAACGGCTCACACGTATGAATCACAGGCCGACAATGTGAACTCAATATTCAATAGTTTGTATATTTCACTGCTCATTGCAGTCATAGCAGTACTCGTTGTGACAACAGCTGGACTGACATTGTTCGGTTCATTTGCGGTGGCATTGACCGTTCTAGCATCCGTGCTCGTTGGTCTCATTCCAATTCCATTCATGGGTGTCGACTTGAACCAAATCTCGGTTATTGGGCTTATTATCGCGATAGGAATTCTCGTTGACGACAGTATCGTCGTGAATGACAATATTCAACGGCGCTATAAGCTAGGAGATTCCCCACTGGATGGAGCCGTTAATGGTGTAAAAGAAGTCTATACATCCATTATTTCTTCCAGTTTGGCAATCGTCGTCACGTTTTCACCATTGCTATTATTATCTGGTGGGAATGGCGCATTCATCAAAGCACTTCCCAGTATCTTAATCACGACAATTATTGCATCGACTATTCTTTCAGTCACGCTCGTTCCGATGCTACAATACATCAAGACGAAACGGCGTAATAATAAAATCTCGGAAACACCAGGATTTTTAGGGAAACCATTAGAGATGATAGCTGTATTCTACTCTGAAAAGGTATTACGTACTGTATTGAAACGGCCGTTACTCGTAGGAATCGGAGGATTGGTCATAGCGACAGGCTTTTTATTCTTAGCACTGCTTACACCTTTCGAATTTTTCCCAGCCGCAGATAAAGAAGAAGTGACGATGAACGTTCGACTCGCAGCAGGGACAACAATTGACGAAACGAATAATGAGATACAAAAAATCATAGACGAAGTTTTAAATGAAGATAACAACGTAAAAGAAACAGCTATTTTCACGGGTAGTGGATTACCTAATCTGTTCGCCTCCTCCATGAATAACACGGGTGAAAACACCGGTCAAGCGGTGTTCCGCATCAAAAATGACAATACAAGTGCTTCTGAATTCATCGAAAAATGGGAACCTGAATTACGGAAGCGTTACAGCGATGCGGAAATATTCCTTGATACAATTGTTCAAGGACCTCCTGTCGGTGCCCCGGTTACCGTTACGATTACAGGTGATGATATCGACCAACTTGTAAAGCTGCGCGATGATTTAAAAAGTAGATTACTTGAAAACGGTGCTGACATCGTAACAGATAACTTAGGAGAACCCGTTCCAGCTATTCAGTATGTGCCAGATCGTCAAGCACTTGAGGATAATGGAGTATCCTTGAGCTTAGTATCGAACCAACTGCAATTGCTTACGCAAGGTGTCCCTTTGTTTAAGTTGTATGAAGGTACTATTTCAAAGCAAGTTGTGTTAAATGTGAAAGGTGTGAACGAAGGCGAGGTTGTTGACCTCTCACAAATCGTCGTCCCTTCCATGACGACTCCAGGTCCGCCAAAACTCGTTCCTTTGGATGAATTGCTCGCTTCTGAAAAAATATCACTACTCGCTCAAGTCCCTCATGAAAAAGGAGAGCGAGCAATTACTTTAAAAGCATATGGTGAATCAGATGGATTTAAAGCAGCTATGTTGAATGCTGCAGAAGCAGAAAAGAAGGATTTGCCTAAAGGCTATGCAATTTCTACTGGTGGAGAGAATTCAGATCAGCAGGAATTCTTTGCTGAAATTGGAATACTGTTCCTAGTTGTCTTATTACTTGTGTACCTAGTAATCGCATTCCAATTTAAGTCATTCAGTTTACCGTTCCTCGTATTGTTTGCGGTGTATCTAGGTATTTCTGGTGCAATTCTTGGATTGTTTATCACACAGACACCTCTCAGTTTCCTTGGCATCATGGGAATTGTCTCGTTGACCGGGATTGTAGTGCGGAACGCGGTTGTCTTAATCGACTTCGTAGAAGCGCGTCGTCATCTAGGCAATATGGATGTCATCGAAGCAATTGTCGAGTCAGGATATGCACGTGTCAAACCTATTATTTTGACATCTTTAACGTCCATCGTAGCTTTGATTCCAGTTGCTGTATCAGGTGACCCATTGTTTGAAGCACTTGCAATCACAATCATTGCCGGACTTGCATTCTCAAGTTTGTTTACATTGGTGATGATTCCATCATTGTATCTTGTGTACTATAAATTAATTGGACATAAAGCAGAACGTATATAAGAAAATAAAAAATCCACAGCGATTTCGCTGTGGATTTTTTATTTGTTATGTTAACTGGCTCTTAATGATATGTTGTTTTATGCATGTTCCAGTTTAAACGCACGTATTTCATTCAAAAACACTTCGCCATACCTTTCAAGCTTAGCTTGGCCCACACCGTTCACTTCTAAAAAGGCTTCTTCGGTTAAAGGCATTTTATCGACCATATCCTGTAAGCTTTTATCAGAAAAAACAACGAATGGTGGCACTCCTGTATCCTGTGCAAGTTGTCTTCTTAGTGCTCGTAACTGTTCGAACAAGGGATTGTCTGCAGTAATTTGTTTCGTTACGACCGATACTTTTCTTTGCACATTTATGTCTCCAGTTAGTACATTTTTCCCTTGTTCACTTACATAAATCGTAGGAAATTGTCCATTTTCTACTCCAAGGAAACCTTCCGAAATTATGAACTCTATAAACTCGGATACATCTTTTGCACTTCTTTCTTTCAGAATTCCATATGTGGAAAGCTTTTCAAAGCCAAATTCAAAGACCTTCTTATTTCGAGATCCTGTAAGAACTTGGGCAATCATCGTTTTACCGAAACGCTGTCCCATACGAATGACACAGGACAAGACTTTTTGAACATCCTCTGTTACGTCCGAACTCTCCCTTGTGTCTGTACAATTTGCACAGCGTCCACAGTTTTCTGCGTTTAATTCACCAAAATAGGTAATAATGAATTTTTGTAAACAACCTTCTGTATGACAGTAATCAATCATTAACTGTAACTTTTCAAGTTCAGCAGGAATCCGACTAGGATCTTGAGATAAATCGATTAAAAATCGTTGAGTTTGAACGTCTTGTGATGAAAAAATGAGTGTACAATGGCTATCAAGACCGTCACGACCTGCACGACCGGCTTCTTGATAATAGCTTTCCATATTCCTCGGCATTTGGTAATGAATAACGTATCGAATATTGGATTTATCAATTCCCATTCCAAAGGCATTCGTCGCAACCATTACAGATACTTCATCATTCAAAAATTGCTCTTGACCTAATTGGCGTTCATTATCCGACAAGCCGGCATGGTATTTAGAAACGGTTATCCCCATTTTCAAAAGCATGTCATGGACATGATCTACCGCTTTTCGAGTGGCCGCATAAATGATCCCTGCTTCGCCTTCATTTTTCCGCACATAGTCTTTTACATATTTATCACGATCCTGTCCTTTTAAAACCGAAAAGGACAAATTCGCTCGTTCAAAACCAGTCATTATCGTGTTATTAGTTGTAATACCAAGTTGAACACAAATATCCTCACGAACAGCTGGTGTGGCTGTAGCTGTTAACGCAAGTACCACTGGTTTAGTGTCGAAATAAGAAATAACTTTTCGGATATTACGGTAACTTGGACGGAAGTCATGACCCCATTGCGATATACAATGTGCCTCATCAATCGCAACCATAGGTACATTCATCAAACGAAGCTGGTTTGTAAATGAGGGTGAATCGAGACGCTCCGGCGCTATATATAATAATCGATACTCACCCTCTAATGCAGCTTCCATCGTTAATCGGTACTCTTCCGCTGACATTGTACTGTTAATAAATGCAGCAGAAATACCAGCCGCATGAAGTGCATCGACTTGGTCTTTCATTAGTGATATAAGTGGTGATACAACAAGCACAGTGCCTTCCATTACGAGCGCGGGTACTTGATAACAAACCGACTTCCCGCCTCCTGTAGGCATTACACAAAGTGTATCCTCACCATTTAGAACCTTGCTGATTACATCTTCCTGTCCTTGCCGAAACGTATTATAACCGAAGTATGTACTTAAAATCTCCGTAGCTTTAATCAACTGAAAGTACCTCCTTTATTCAATAAAAAACGCCTTTAATAAGGCGTTTTTTTTGGACATCTTATTACTTTTCGAGTAGTCGTCGTTCTTCATCGCTACTGTGAATTTCGTTTACAACCATTAACGCATAAAAACGGTGATATACACAAGGACTATTGTTTTAGAATTGAATCCTTAAATATCACCCTCGTGTGTTGAGCGATGAGTCTGTAGTTGACCTGTTGCAGGTCCAGTCATACTGCTCAGCCTTTCGAAAACTGTTTCTTATATATATATATATATATAATACCAGAACAGGAAGCATTTTGAAACACATCCAGGAGGTTGCTTATTCTTTGTTTGGCGAACTAAAAAGCGATGCCACAATTAGACCGACAATGAACGCCAGTACACTCATTACAAACTCAGTACCTTGTTCAGGAACCCCGGGATATATGACAAATATGGATCCAATAATTAAACCAATAATTACTGAAAAGATTAAATATGTGTAATTTGATAGCAAGAAACTAATTACTTTGCTGCTGACAATGAAACCAACGATAACTCCAGCGCCAATGACTGCAATAATCGGTAAATTTAAATTAGATAATGCACCGATAGCAGTTGAATAAACACCTAGTAAAAGCAATATAAATGAACCACTAATACCAGGTAGCAACATTGCCATGCTTCCCAACCAACCCGCAAAAAATAATTTAAGTGCGTTAGCTGAAGTCAATACCGTAATTGGAGTTGTATCTGTTGGTTTTAAGAAAGCTAGTGAAGCTAGTGCCACTCCCACCAATAATATTATTAAGAAGTGTTGCAACTTGAAATTCTTTTTCATATTCACATGCTTTGTAATAAATGGTAGTACTCCGATAATTAAACCCATAAAAAAGAATTGTGTGGGCGCGTGGTGATTTACTAATAAATAATCAATCATTTTACTAAATACAAGAAGAGCAATTCCAATTCCAATTCCGAGTGGTAGTAAAAAACCTATATACTTTTTCCATTCCCGACTGAAAAAGCCACTAATTGAAGCTAATAATTCATCATAAATGCCCATTATAAAAGCAATCGTTCCTCCACTTACTCCAGGAATTAAATCGCTTATTCCCATAAAAAGGCCACGATATATGTTTTTCCATTGCATAAAAAATTTCATCCTTCCAAGTTTAGTACGGTTGCCTACAAGTATATCATTGAACAGCTTTACCCGGAAGAATTAAAAATAGACAGTTAAATTTCAGGCATTTATACATGTATACTCAACTTGACATTAAGTATGGTTCAGTATACATTTTATATATAAACAAATTAGGAGGTAGCCCCGATGCTTGTAAATAAGGTCAGAGAGCTACGTGCACGATTCAATCTGACACAAGGTGAGCTTGCTAATCGTGTTGGAGTTACAAGACAAACCATTGTAGCACTTGAAAAAGGCAGCTACACCCCTTCCCTATTACTTGCCATGAATATTGCAGAAGAGTTTGAAATGCCGATTGAAGAGATTTTTTCAAAGGAGGAGAAATGAGTATGAAGAGTTTAACAATTTCAATTTCCACAAGAATATTCACATTACTTATGCTCGGCTTTTACATACTTTCTATTAATGATTTGCAATTTTTAAGTGGAATACGACCTTTCTTTATAGGTGGTTTTTTCATTGCTCTTCTATTGGATTGGCGCCAGCAACATATCTACAAAAAGAATCATCTTACTGGCCGGCTTACGTATCAAGAACGCGTTTTACCTGAATTCAACTCCAATGACGAACGAGAATCTGAATTAACCGGTAAAGCAGCTAAGAACGCATTTTCAATCATCATTCTCCTAATGCCAATAACCCTTGTCCTACTCGGCTTTATGATGATTTTCAATTCTCCGCATCTTTTCATGTATACTTATTTATTCTTTATAGCAATACCGATTATAGGATTACTCACATATTATTTTTCATATCGATATCATTTTCATAAATAAAAACTTCGTCTAGACGGGTCGATTAACCGTCCAAACGAAGTTTTTATTTGTTCATTGACTAACATACGTTTCATTTCTAAATTTTTCTATCGCTGCCATACGCTCATCATATTGTTCAACAGTCATCTCGTGTTCGATGAAGTACCGATTTCGAGGGTGTACACGACATTCATCCGTACAACTTCTCATATAGAAATGCTCATTTTCTTCCGAGCAAATAATTTGAGCATTACAAATCGGGTTTGCACAGTTAACATAACGTTCACATGGCTCACCATCAAAATGGTCTCGGCCAACAATGACATGTTCCGTTTGATTGACAGGAACGACCAGTCGCTCATCGAACACATAACATTGTCCATCCCACAGCTGACCTTGCGCAACTGGGTCTTTACCATACGAAACAATTCCTCCGTGCAATTGTCCAACGTCTTCAAAACCCTCACGAACAAGCCAACCGGAAAATTTCTCACAACGAATTCCACCAGTACAATACGTCAAAATCTTTTTACCTTCAAATTGTTCTTTATTCTCACGAATCCATTCCGGTAATTCACGGAAGTTTGCGATATCTGGGCGGATTGCTCCCCGGAAGTGGCCTACGTCAAATTCATAATCATTTCGTGCATCAATAACAACTGTATCCTCGTCTTGCATCTCTTTTAGAAATTCTTCCGGACTCAAATAGTTCCCTGTTAATTCGTTTGGATTAATATCATCTTCTAGACTTAAATTGACAATTTGATCGCGCACTCGAACATGCATCTTTTTAAAAACATGCCCCTCTGATTCGTCAATTTTAAAAACAATGTCGGAAAAACGCTCATCCGATCTTAACATCGCCTCGTATGCATCTGTTTGCTCAATTGTTCCTGAACACGTCCCGTTAATTCCTTCTTCACCTACGAAGATTCGTCCTTTTAAACCAATCTCCTTACACCGTTTCAAATGCTCTGCTACAAATGCTTCCGGATTCTTCACCGGTACGTATTTGTAAAACAGAAGAATTCTGTATGTTTCTTTTTCCATTTTTCATTCCACCTTAATTATTATCTTATATTTACCATTTATAAAGCCGTTATTTATAAATAATCCATAAACGAAGACGCACAAAAACGTACCCGCAAATGTAAAATTCGAGATGAACACATTATATCACAAAAATCTGGATAGAAAAAGAAGAATAACTTCCGAATCCAATGCCCTCGTAATAGATATAAATTAATTAATTACGCCTCTAGTCCTGTATCACACCATCACCATGACGCCTTTTGAATCATTGGTAAACTATATATCTTACTGTATACTTATATATGATAATTTATTAGTAATTACGACATAAAACATTTGATTCTTTGAAACTTTTTTCGACATTTATCCGTCTAATATTTTATAACATACAAAGGGGACACTAGTTTATGAAAATTACAGAAAGGAAACGTCATTCGCCTTGGATTGATGTTACTTTTACCGTCATAGTTATCACTTTAACACTCATTGCTGGTTTTTTAACATTTATTACTATAAAAAGCAACACCATTAATGAAACCAACGTTAATTCTTCACCTTCGTTACCACCAACTAAAATTGAAACAATTCAATCCAATTATCCGGGTTTTAAAATCGTTACAGAAACATCTAATGATACATATACTCCATTCGCAATACAATATCCCCAAAGTATACATAGCATCTTTAATGACAATGTTAAAACTTACGTTAAAAATGCAAAACAAAACTACTTAAATACAATGCAAAATAACAAGCTTTTAGGTTTACAGTCAGCCGGTGAATTAAATATATCCTTCGAGACTTTTCCTCAGCACTCGGGAAGTTATTCATTCGTAATGGTTGTGGCAAATAACTATGGCTCAGTCAAGGGTACAACAGAAATTCGTTCCTTTCATCTAAATCCTATATCTGGAGAAGCTATTGAAATTCAAGATGTCTTTTATCATGATCAAAAACGACTCGAATTGGTTTCCGAATTGGTCCGTCCTCTTTTATTAAATGACCCTGCGCTTAAAAACGCTTTATTTCCAGAAGAAGTAACTATCAATACTGAACCCATTTGGGAAAATTTTAATAACTTTGCAATTACGGATGAGGAAATCATCTTTTACTTTCCTGAATTAAAATTAGCTCCACAATCCGCAGGTATACCCATTACTGCTGTCCCTTTACGTGAACTTGATAAAGTACTTGCAAACTCTTATAGAGATTTAGATATTATCAATTCTCCTATCTCGAATGAAACGGACTCACAACCTATCAAAGATAACAAGATTACTAAATCTCCTTTAGCAAATAACGATGCGAATGAATCTGTAGAAAACAGTGATAAATCTACAGACACCGGAGTTAAGCAAGTAGCTTTAACTTTTGATGATGGACCTGATCCAAAGGTGACTACTCAGATTCTAGAGACTCTAGATAAATATAAAGCGAAAGCAACATTTTTCATGCTCGGAAGTCGTGTTGAGTATTATCCTGAAATTGCAAAAAAAGTGACAGATGCTGGACATGAACTTGGTAACCATACTTGGAATCACCCTGATTTAACCAAATCTAGCATTCAAAAAGTACAGTCTGAAATTAATAGAACATCTTCAATCATCGAATCTGTAACTGGTGTTAAAGCCACTGCCTTCCGTCCACCTTATGGAGCTGTAAATAAAACAGTGCGGGCACAAACCGCTTTACCAGTATACTTATGGGATGTTGACACACTGGATTGGAAACATAGAAATGCAAATCAGCTCCTTGCTTCTGTTCAAAACAAGACGAAAAATGGCAGTATTATTTTAATGCACGATATTCACCAATCTACAGCTGATGGACTTGATGCAGTATTATCCTACCTACAAAGTGAAGGATTCGAATTTGTTAGCGTTTCTGAATTAAACTAAAGTACTTTGACTGTACACTCTAATTTCCGACCTAAAAAGGTCAGGAAATTAGAGTTTTTTTATAGAATTCACAGTTCACAACTGTTATACTTATTATAGAACAAAGAGGAGGTATTCATATATTTATTCATATTGAAGCGGATTCTGAAATCCCTATTTATATACAATTATCAAATGAACTTATAAAAGGGATCGCCAAGGGCTCAATAAAACCTCATGATGTGCTCCCATCTGTTCGTTCACTTGCAGCAGACCTTAGTGTAAATATGCATACCGTAAATAAGGCGTATCATGAATTGGAAAGGAAAGGAATAATCCGCATCATACCGAAGTCAGGTGCTGTTGTGAATATTCCTTTTGTGGATGATGCAATACAAAAACGCATTGCGGGAGATTTAGGGCCAATAATAAATGAAGCTATTGCCATCGGTCTTACGGAAAATGAAACATTGGCTATTGTAAGAAATCTCATTTCACAAGTAAAGGAGGAAGAACAATGAGCTTGACAGTTATGCTCTTCATTTTACTCTTTATCACCATTCTTCAATCAGCAATTCCTTATTTGATAAAACGAACGCTCGTCTTTGGAGTTACAATCCCTGTAAGTAATAAGGATGACAGCAAACTAGCATCCTATAAACGAATTTATTCATTAATTATAGCCAGCATGGGGATTCTATCTATTTTAGTTTTTACAATATGGGCACTTTCCCAAAACTTAGTTGAGGAAAAAATTGTTTTTACTGGCGTCGTACTTCAATTCGCCATCCTATTTGTAGGTATGTCCTTATATTTTCTATTTCACGCAAAGACTTTACGCCTCAAACGCGATAACAATTGGGGTTCCGATTTAAAACAAATACGTGTAACCGACATCGCAATTCGATCAGCTGATGAAATGCTGCCGTGGACAATATATATACTTCCTATGCTCGTCACCTTGGGATTGGTAATTTATACTGCAACCCAGTATGCAAATCTACCCGAACTGATTCCAACACATTGGGGAATTGACGGTACAGCCGATGCCTTTAGTAAAAAAACTCCTTTTTCCGCTGTTGCTCTTTTACTTATTCTACTTGTCATGCAAGGTATGATGCTCGGAGTTAATGAGCTTACGAAAAAATCAGGAATTAAAATCAACGCAACTTCAAAAAAACGGTCTAGAGTTCAACAATTATCGTTTAGAAAATATACAAGTTGGTTTTTATTTACTACCACACTTCTAACAACAATTCTATTTAGTTTCTTACAACTGAATACTATTCATAGTAATCTCGGAAGTCCGACGATGTTACTGGCACTCCCCCTCGTTTTTCTTTTAATCATTTTTATTATTACAGCACTTTATGCTTTTAAAGTTGGTCAAAGTGGGTCTCGTATTTCTGTGGATATAGAAGACGAAAAAGTAGAGGGTATTACCGATTATGATGATGACCAATTTTGGAAAGCCGGTATCTTTTATTTCAATAAAGACGACCCTTCTGTTTTTGTAGAAAAGCGATTCGGCGTTGGTTGGACCTTGAATTTCGGACACCCTGTTGGTTATCTTGTTCTGTTTGGCCCTATAGTTCTCATCCTCGCCATAACTTTTTTGATTTAAAAAATGCAACTCTATTCACAGATAATCCGTTCAGTTCGCCCATGCAAAGCACCAAATAATTCAAAAAACAGACCATTAATTCATCTATGAATTAATGGTCTGTTAAATGCTATTAAATCATCGTTACAATACAAATCAAGAAGCAGCCATTGAAATATTAAGAAGAAATCTATCCCCACAACACTTGATTCTCTAAACCGTTGGGTGCACGAACATCGTTTTTTATTTTTAATACACTGAAACTAATTTTCTCGCAAAACGAACTAATAATAAATCGAATGAAAAGAGGAATTCTTATGAAAAAGAAAGTACGTATAATTCCATTCTTGCTTCTGGTTCTTCTAGTCGTGTATTTTAAACCAATCCCTGCAGAGGCTTGTTCCTGTGTGATGCCCCCATCTGCAGACGTAGCCCTATCCGAAGCGACTGCTGTTTTTAGTGGAGAAGTTGTTGAAGTTAAAAAAAATAAAAAGGATAACGGAAAAACAGTTTATTTTAAAGTACGAGAGGTTTGGAAAGGGATTGACAGCACCACTATTTCAGTTTTTACCGGCAATGATTCAGCGTCATGTGGTATCGACTTTGCAGTTGGGAAGGAGTATTTAGTATACGCTCACACATTGGATTCAAATGGAGAGAGTATATTATCTACTACACTGTGCGACAGAACGGCAGAACTAGCAAATGCTGCTGAAGATCTTACAATAATTGGTGAAGGTCAAATTCCAGTACAAACTGAAGAAACTCCCGAGTCACAAAACAACCTGTATTACGTATACGCAGTAATACTGGTTGTAGTTGTAGGATTGGTTGGATTATTCATTTGGAAACGTTCTAAGAAGAGTTAAGTAGGAATAAAAAAATATTTGTAGTGCAAATTGAATGTCTAACACGCTAATTTTCGTTCCAAACGGATGCATTCTGCTTGCGAAAAATAAAAACAATTCTTCGTTGGACCAGCGGTGAACCAAATCTAAGAACAAAGATGTGCCCCTAACGCTTCTCTTTTACTTGCAAAAGCGAAGCGTTAGTTGGTCCACCCGTCCCCGGGACGAATTGAAGTTCAGTAGTAAATGAATAAAGACATGGTATTGGTATTGGTATTGACTCTGAAAATAATTATCACAAGGTTCTTACAGTTATTAGTTCACAAAGAAATTGAACTAAAGTTTACATTGATCGCCAGGATGATATGAAAGTTGTAGATATTTAATGCTCATACTAAGGAGGGTTTTGGCGATGATAAATAAAAGTAAATTAGTTCCCATTCTAATTGCCTGTGTGGTATTAGCTATTGCACTGATTTTTCTTTCTAAATCAATTTTTAAAACGGAAGAAGTTACTACATCAGCTGAACCAATAATTTATGAGGTTAAATTTTCTCCTGATTATGAAGTAAATGGAGATGTTGAAGGCATTGTGGCTAACTCTGATTATATTGTTAAAGGACATTACGAGAAATTTGTAGAGGACTGGAACATGGGAGAAAATTATTTAAGCAAAATTTATACTTTTATTGTAGATGAAGAATTGGCAGGCGAAACTGGTAAAACGATTGAAGTAGCAATTCCGCACACTGTTTATCTAGAGTCTAATAACGCTGGAGAACATGTAGAAGCTGAATTAAATCTTCCTAACTATAATAAACCTGATTTAAATAAAGAATATGTTCTATTTTTAAAGAAATTACAAACTAAAGATGCTTATGGACCTGCATCTGTACCTTTCCAGGTCGAAATTGGTTCAGATAATATAGTTAAACTTTTAACGAATACAGAAAATACGGAATCCAAAAAGGTAACAAGGTCAAAAAGTGTTGTTCATTTTATATCTGAGCGTATTGATTTAAGCAAAATTGATAAAATTTCAGAAAAAAACAAAGATGAATTGTTCAATGAAATTCGTAAGGAATTAGAAGTAAAATAAGGGAATATCTATCTAAAAAAATTTTTAATCAAATAACTTATTAAAAACCTAGTTAGCCAATTATGTGCAATCTAGGTTTTTCTAATTCACATAAATCACCTTCACGGTAGTTATCAATGAAAGACAACCCCTTGTGAACTCTTAATCCTTCCAACGCCCTAAGTATTTCCATGAAATTGTTCACTCGTATTTGGATTTCCACTTCCTTCAATTGTGAAGAACTTCATTTTTGGAACCTCAACTTTAGTTGGTTCTTTTTTCGGCAAATATAATTCCTTCAACTCTTTTCTCCATTCAAATTTTTTCATAACTTTTTTCCATTCTATTTAGCCAATTCGTTCTTGTTAAATTCATGTTAAGAGAGTCAATCCATTTATCGTCGAATTCTAGATTGTTTTCATCAATACTATAGGCTACAAAGCCAACCTTTTCATATACATACTTTGCCCTTGGATTGAAATCAAAAACACTTAAAGTTAGTTGGCTCAGCGAAGTATTCTTAAATACATAATCAATTATAAGTTCAGTTGCTTCCGTTCCAAACCCTTGATCCCTTCCCCTCGGTCCAATAAGAATTCTAAAATTCATACTCTGATTTTTTTCATCAAATAAATTGACCACCACTTCTCCTACTAATAAGTCTGTAGATTGGTCGACAATCGCAAGATCCAAGCGATCTGTTTGTGCATTTCTTGTACTATACCAATAAAGAAATAATTCTCTATCAAAATCTGAACTGCTTCCTGTCAATTTTAATACTTCAGGGTCCTTTAAGCATTCCTCTATAAAAGGAAAGTCTTCATCCTTAAAGGGTCTAAGATTAACTTTCTTCCCTATAATTAGTGGTTTATAAGCTAGATTTACCAATCCATTCACGCTCCTTTAATTTTTATTTAACTTTTCGTGCGCAATTTTGCCACTTCTATCCATCCGTGACATTGGAAAGAATCTTATATATACGAAAAGGCATCGCAAAATGCGATGCCTTTAGATGTTCTAATTAGATGTTGATTGACTAGAAGTTATTTCTTTTTCAATTTGCTTATGCAAATATACTCGTACTGTGAAGTGGTTGCAGTCTTGCTTTTGGATCTACATATGCCTTCGCGTGATTGACAGCAATTGGAGCTTCTCCGAGTCCAACAGCGATTAATTTAACTTTTCCATCATAAGAAGTCACATCGCCTGCAGCATAAATACCTTCAATATTCGTTTCCATACGAGAATTTACAATGATTGAGTTGCGGTCCATTTCAAGACCCCAGTCTTTTAGTGGCCCAAGTGAAGAAATGTTTCCGTAATTTACGATAAGATGATCCACTGGAAGATGTTCTTCCGTACCGTCTTTCTCAGCAATAATAAGGCCGCTAATCGTTCCGTCTTCACCAACAATCGATTTTACAGCACGCGATGTTTTGACGTTCACTTTAGACTCCATTAGTTGATTAACGCTTGTCTCATGTGCTGTAAAACGCTCACGACGATGTACAAGTGTTACAGATGACGCTAGACCTTCTAACATGAGTGCCCAGTCAACAGCAGAATCACCACCACCACATATTAGAACTTCCTTATCTTTAAACACCAATAAATCCTTGATTGCATAATGGAGTGTTTTTTCTTCGAAATGCACTTCTTCTGGTAATCCTATTTTACGTGGACGGAATGCACCAATCCCCGCTGTTAATAAAATCGTTCTTGTTAAATGAACGCCTTTGTCTGTTTTTAAAATGAAGTGATCGCCATCGCGAGTTGCAGATAAGGCTGTTTCACTAAGTAAAATTTCAGGTTTTGAATAATTAGCTTGTTCAACTAAATTGTCAACAAAATCTTGAGCAAGAATCTTTGGAAAACCACCAACGTCATAAATATATTTATCTGGATAAAGCTCTACAAGCTGTCCACCCAGTTGCGGTAGACTGTCGATTATCTTGACCGACATTTCTCTCATACCTGCATAAAACGAAGCAAACAAGCCCGTTGGTCCTCCACCTATAATTGTAATATCTACTATTTCGTTATTCATTCTATAAACACCCCAATGTAATTAATTTGTTTCTTATGTATTCTCAAAGTGCAGAATATCCATCTCCTCTATTATCTTACATCAAAAGTGAAAAAACACATAATATGATTCATTTTATTTAAATCGAATATAAATGTAAAAAGTAAGTAGTATTATCCTCACAATGAAGTATACTAGTATTTTATGACCATTCTGAATTAAAAGGGGATTTTGATTTTGAAATTATCGATTCGAAAAAAGATGTGGTTTGGTTTTTCTATTTTACTTATTTTAATGATTTTAATTGGTGGAACTTCCTACTTTTCCACTAAATTGATCATCGATGAATATGAACATCTCATTGATGATCGAGTACATAATATAAATATAGTGGATGATCTTATTAGCTCGCAAAAAGACAGCTTCATAGCAATAAATGGATACATCGTATATAAAAACCTTCATTACATGGAATCATGGGATGCCGCTGTTGAGCAGTCTGGGGAATTGCTTAATGAACTTGAAGGAAGTTTAAATAATGAGAAAGACATTGCTCTTCTTGATGTCATTAAAGAAACAAGACTTCTTTACAATGAAAAAGTGGAAGAGACTGCAGAGATGATAATGCGTGGATCGGATAGACAAGTGAGAGAATTAGGCCTTGATGCAGCTGGTAATAATACTTGGTTAATGGAGAATGCGCAAGAGCTGAAACACTTACAACAACTCGGAATGGCGGAAACACAAAGTAATCTCCGTAATCTCGTTCAAAAAGCGAACATTATTTCCTTTTCATTACTAGGACTTGGCTTATTGCTCAGTATAATCGTAGCAACAGTCATCAGTCGTGGAATTGCAAAACCTGTAGCTATAATGACGCAAGCAATTGAAAAAATTGCTGCCGGTGACTTGACCGCTCAACATGTAGTTATAAAAAATCGAGATGAAATTGGAGACATGGCTTCTTCATTTAATCGAATGACTGATGACTTAAAAAACTTATTAGGTCGAATTCGATTGTCCTCTCAGCAACTTGCTTCACAAGCAGAAGAATTATCCGCTAGTTCTGAGGAAAGTCTTGCTTCAGCGGAGCTTGTTGCTGGGGCTGCAGAAGAGAATATGCGTGGAAGTGAACAGCAAACAACAATTGTGGGTGAAACCGCACATTCAATGCATTCACTTCAAAATGGGGTCAGCGAGATTGCAATGAGCAATGCTGAAATGCTTGAGTCTTCAAATAAAGTCTCCTTACTTGTAACAGATGGTTCAAAAATTGTTTCAGAAGTATCCAATCAAATGAATACAATTCATTTATCAATCGACCATTCTGCAGAAATCATTCGTCAAATGGCTGAGCAGTCTATTGAAATTCAAAAAGTAACATCTATTATTACAGAAATTTCTGAGCAAACAAATTTACTCGCTCTAAATGCAGCAATTGAAGCAGCACGCGCTGGTGAACACGGTAAAGGCTTTGCAGTCGTTGCCGAGGAAGTTCGACGGCTCGCAGAACAATCCAAAACATCCGCTTTTGAAATTGAACAAATGATGAATACCATTCAAGAAGAAACAGAAAAAGCAGTTCAATCGATAAATGAAGGAAGTAAAAGCGTCGATATAGGACTTTCTTCTACAGCAAATTCTATGAATATTTTTAACGATATCGAGTTAGCTGTCGGAGAAGTAAACGTAAAGGTAAACACAGTTACAAAGGCAATCGAACACATTCAAACAATTTCTCAAGATATTACCGAGGGATCGGTTGAAATTAGAAAAATTGCTGAAATGACAGCCGCAACTGCACAGGAGACAAGTGCGGCAACAGAACAACAACTTGCCGTTAATGAGGAGATCTCCTCTAGCTCTCAAGAACTTGCAAATGTTGCAGAAGAACTGCAAAAGGAAGTAAATCGGTTCAGTATTTAAAGAACATTTTAATAAAACAAAGCCTGTACACGACTAGTGTACAGGCTTTGTTTTATTCTAAATGAGTTTTACAAAACTCTAGTATCTCAGCTTCTTCATCGTCCTCTAGTTCAAAATCCAATACTTTCCCACTAGATCGCTCAAAGAAATTATACGTTGCGATACGTCCTACTTCATTATCAACAGCATAAATAACACGAATACCCGTTCCGCCTTCTGAGTACAGCTCATCGTCTTCATCAAATTTAACATATAGTTGAAATTCAAAACGTTCCCCCGACAAGATTCCAGTTGGATCGCTCATTTTCTTTAGATCATATTCATTTAATTCCATAAAATCATCCACCTTTCAAAAACATGTAATTTCATTTACCCTAAAATAAGTATACCTTATAAAAGCCAAGCATCACTTATAGTAGAGTTCCATCTTATAACACTCTACAACAAAATGGGACTCTACGCACCCCTTGAAGACTATTTTGAAGAAATCTTCGGCATTCTTAGTATTGCTTTTCTGTATGTAGTAGTAAATAATGGGAAGCGTAGATACAATTACAAACGCTATGAGGAGGAATCCAATTGGTTACATTTAACGATTATAAATATGAAAGACCCCTAATAAGTAAGCTGAAAAAAGAATATGAAATTCTGCTTAAAAACTTTACTTCCTCTCGTACTTATGAAGAACAAAGTACAGTTATTAATAAAATAAATGCCATTAGCAGTGATTATTCGACTCAATCCAATCTTGCATATATCCGTTCATCGATTGATACGAACGATGATTTTTATCAAAAAGAGCGTGATTACTTTGATGAAATCGGCCCTGAATATCAAGATTTGGAAACTGCTTATTATAAAGAACTTGTAGCAACTCCTTTTCGAAAGGAGCTTGAGGAGAAATGGGGATCTCAGTTATTTGCCCTGGCTGATAATTCTATTAAATCCTTTTCAGCAGAAATCATTCCATTACTACAAAGAGAAAATAAGTTGTCTTCAGACTACTCAAAACTTGTTGCCTCCGCACAAATTGATTTTGATGGACAAAGTAGAACTCTTGCCCAGATGGGTCCTTACGCAGAATCTACGGACCGGGAAGTCCGAAAAGCAGCTTCAAACGCTGTGGTAAACTTCTATTCTAAAAACGGAATTCAATTTGATGAAATCTACGACAAACTTGTAAAGTTGCGTCATGAAATTGCAACAACACTTGGTTATGAAAACTTTGTCGAACTTGGTTATATTCGAATGAATCGAATCGATTACAATGCCGCAATGGTAAAAAAGTTTAGGGATCAAGTTCGGGATTCTATCGTCCCTCTTGCAAACGAGCTGTATAAACGTCAGGCAGCACGTATCGGGGTCGATACCCTAAAGTTTTATGACCAGTCTCTAAAATTCCTTACAGGCAATGCAACACCTCAAGGGTCGTCAGAATGGATTATCGAAAACGGTAAAACAATGTATAAGGAATTATCTAATGAAACAGATGAGTTTTTCCAATTTATGATTGACCGAAATCTTATGGATGTAGAGGCGAAAAAAGGAAAGGAAGCCGGTGGGTACTGCACATTTATCGATAATTACGACTCGCCTTTCATTTTTTCTAATTTCAATGGTACTTCTGGAGATATAGATGTACTCACTCACGAAGCTGGTCATGCATTCCAAGTATATAGCAGTCGAAAAATTGGAATACCTGAATACATGTGGCCCACAAGTGAAGCTGCAGAAATCCATTCCATGAGCATGGAGTTTTTCACATGGCCTTGGATGGAGTTGTTTTTTAAAGAACAAACCGATAAATACAAGTTCTCACATTTAAGCAACGCACTACTATTCCTGCCATATGGTGTTGCAGTAGATGAGTTTCAGCATATCGTCTATGAAAATCCAGAGATGACTCCTGCGGAGAGGAACGCAGAATGGAAAAAAATCGAGAAAATTTATTTGCCGAATCGCGACTATGACGGTGTAGGATATTTGGAGGCCGGTAGTATTTGGCAAAGACAAATTCATATTTACTCAGACCCATTTTATTATATCGATTATACACTCGCCCAAATTTGTGCATTCCAATTTTGGAAACGATCACAAGAGGACAGTGAAGCTGCATGGAAAGATTATTTACATTTGTGTACATTAGGTGGATCTAAATCTTTTACAAAGCTCGTGGACGAAGCCAATTTAATTTCGCCATTTGAAGACGGTTGTGTTGAATCAGTAATTGGCACAATTGAAAATTGGTTGAATTCGATTGATGATAAAACGTTATAATTAGAAAAACTAAAGAAAACAGAACGCACTAGTAACGTCTAGTACGTTCTGTTTTCTATTATTTACAACTCAATTCAAGTCAATTCATTAACTGTTTTTAAATAAGCCCCATTGCATTTCCGTCTTTATCTACATCCATATTTAGAGCTGCTGGATGTTTCGGCAATCCAGGCATGGTCATAATATCCCCTGTTAAACAAACAAGAAATCCTGCGCCTAGCTTTGGTATTATTTCTCTTACTGTGATTGGAAATCCTTTTGGAGAACCAAGTAATTTTGGATCATCCGAAAATGAATATTGCGTCTTTGCAATGCAGATTGGTAATACATCCCATCCATATCTGTTAATCTCAGCTAGGTCTTTTAGTGCTTTATCTGTATAAATGACCTCATTTGCACCGTATACACGCTCCGCAATTGTTTTCACTTTATTCTCAACTGTGTCGTTGACATTATACAAATGCGCAAAGTTTTTTGTTCGGTTCAGTTGCGAAATGACTTCTTTACCAAGGGCAATACCCCCTTGTCCTCCCTCTTCCCACACATTAGTCAGGGCTACCGCAATGTTGTTTTCTTTACACCACGTAAGAATTACATCCAGTTCAGCTTGTGAATCCGTTACGAAACGATTTAAAGCAACGATTGGTTCTATACCGAATTCTTTAATTATATGGATATGTCTTTCCAGATTTGGAAGTCCAAGTACTAAAGCTTCCGTGTTTTCCTCCGAAAGATTTTCTTTTAGTATGCCACCATTCATCTTGAGTGCACGCACAGTTGTAACGATAACAACGGCGTCAGGAGAAAATCCGCCATGTCTTGCTTTAATATTCATAAATTTTTCTGCACCTAAATCTGATCCAAAACCCGCTTCTGTTACGACGATATCAGCAAGCGAACGTGCAGTATTTGTAGCAATAAGTGAGTTGCAACCATGTGCAATATTTGCAAAAGGACCTCCGTGAATAAGAGCCGGTGTCCCTTCCATCGTCTGAACAAGATTTGGTTTAAACGCTTCTTTTAGAAGTAATGTTAAAGCACCTTGCGCTCCAAGATCACGAACAGTTATTGCTTCTTTGTCATATGTGTAGCCCACCACAATTCTTGCAATTCTTTCTTTCAAATCGTCTAGGTCTGTTGCCAGACAAAAGATTGCCATTATCTCAGAGGCAACCGTTATATCAAAACCGTCTTCACGTGGAACTCCTTGTGCAGGACCTCCAAGACCAATTGTAATATTACGGAGTGCGCGATCATTCATATCGAGTACACGCTTCCATGTGATTCGGCGTGGATCGATTTTCAGATCATTCCCCCGGTGTAAATGATTATCTATAAGTGCACTAAGTGCGTTATTTGCAGTAGTAATGGCGTGTATATCACCATTGAAATGTAAATTAATTTCTTCCATCGGTAGTACTTGTGCATACCCTCCGCCTGTTGCCCCGCCTTTCATTCCCATAACAGGTCCGAGTGAAGGCTCTCTTAAAGCAACAATTGTTTTTTCTCCTAGTCTAGTTAGAGCATCCGAAAGCCCAACCGTTACGGTTGATTTTCCTTCGCCAGCAGGTGTAGGACTAATTGCAGTAACCAGAACGACTTTTCCATTTGTCGCTTTCTTTGGCAACTTAGTCACATCAATCTTCCCTTTGAATCGACCGTATGGTTCAATCGCCTCCTCCGGTATTCCCGCATTTTTTGCTATTTCCCAGATAGGTAACATTTTGGCTTTCGATGCAATTTGTAAATCAGTAAGTGGAACGATTTTTTCCGTCATTTTAATTCCCACCTTCCTTTTTAGTTTAATTATAGCCTAGATTAACTCTTCAGGGTATATAGTTTTCGGCTAACTTTAAACAAAAACAAACGATCTCCCAATAACTAAATGGAAGATCGTCTCTCATTGTTACCGTTATTTACTAATCCAGAGTGCTACTTTACCAAACTGCTTACCTTTTTCAACGTATTCGAAGGCTTCTTTCGCTTCATTTAAAGAAAATACTTTATCAACTACCGGCTGCGTTTCATATTTTTCAATATGGTTAATCATTTCACGCAATTCTTCCCGACTCCCCATTGTTGAACCAATGAGTTGGTGCTGATTATAGAAAAACTCACGTAAATTAAGTTCCACTGTATCTTCAGTCGTTGCACCGAACACAACAATTCGACCGCCTTTTTTCAATATTTCCAAAGAACGATTGAATGTAGCACGACCTATACTATCAATTACCAGATCAATAGTTTCATTTTCCAATTCTTTTTTCCAATCACTACTTGTATCTAATGCAAGATCCGCTCCTAATTCAAGTGCCTGTTTGCGCTTTGTTTCACTGCGCGAGGTTACAATCACACGTGCGCCAATGTTTTTTGCAAACGAAATGAGGTATGTTGCGACACCACTTCCTGCTCCCGGAATGAAAACAGTATCCGATGCAAGCAGTTTTCCCTTTGTAAATAAAGCACGATATCCTGTTAATGCCGATAATGATAAAACAGCAGCAGCTTCCCATGATAAAAATGCGGGCTTCTTTTCAATCTGTTCGTGCGAAATAGAGATTTTCTCTGCAAATGTTCCATTATCCGGCATTCCTAAAATATCAAATCCCGTGGGCGGAGCTTCACTGTTTGAATTCCAACGCAGTGAAGGATTAATAATTACTTCATCACCTATTATAAAGTTCGTAACACCTTCACCAATCGACTCGATAACTCCAGCCCCATCAGAACCCAACACAAGAGGCTCAGATGCACTCCCTCTGCGTGTAGGGATATTTAAATCTCGACGGTTTAATCCCGCCGCACGGAGTGCTACAACCACTTCTCCACTTTTAGCCACCGGATCATTAATTTCACTTACTACTAACTTTCCCGATTTGTGAATAAATGCCTTCATAATCCTCGACCTCCACTCATTCAGTATTTTCTACTATACAAAAAAATCATTTCAGATATATTTTAATAGCCGGTATTTTGCCGATTATAATTCTCTTCGTTTTTTGCTATGTAAGCCTCAATAATGTCTTCATTCGTAAATCCTAGTTTTCCTGCTATTGCGCCGTAGTGAACCCATAAATCTTCATAAGTTTCAATTGTTAGTTTCTCCATAAATGTATTGATTGAAAGTGTTGTTTTCAAAAATAGCTCAGTTAAATCTCCTTCAATCTTCCCTTCTGGCCAACTACTTAATTCAAATCCTTTTTCAATTCCAAGTGATAAGATGAAATGAATCGAGTCTACATACTCCTCTAGAATAACGCTGTTTTCGGAAGGTCCCTTAGTACTCCAAAATTTAAAACATCTCGTTTCATTTGCGAGCTCTGCCAGTTCTACAAATAGCGCAAGTCCTTTTTCTCTGAAAACATCTGTTTTTTCTTTCCTGTTATTACTAATAAATAAATCAAGTCCGTATTGCATTTTGTACAATTGTGTCAGTTGCATAAATACTCCTCCAATAATAATTAATTTAATGAAACCTTTTGTTGATCCATTCGTATAAGAGTTAAACCATACTTTTAAAAAAGGGGGGATCTGTTATGGCGTTTCTTATTTTGATCCGCTTTGTTATCATCGCTTTCATCGTTTATTTGTTTTACCGAGGAATTCGTTATTTAACGGACCCAAAGCGAAAATTGGATGAAGCTTATGAAGAAGAAAGATATTACTTCCACGATGATGTAAAAAATGTCCGTAAGAATTTTTTTATAACATACAAAGGTGCGATGTTTGAAGGCGAAAAGTATTTAGGGACGACCGAGAACTCTTTTGATGTTATAACTATATTTGTTTGGGTGAAAAATGAATCCAAATTACAAGGTTTTACAAAAGACGATTTCAATTTCTTAAAAACTGAAATTCTTACGTATTACCCAATGGCTACGATTAGTTGGAAAAACCCAATTGAACAGCTTATGAAAGACTAATGAAACCATTTTACAAAGTAATTCATTTTGAATTATTTTGTGGAATGGTTTTTTATAGGATTAGAGAACCAGGCATACGCAGTCCTAATAAATATAAAATCAGTACTCCATAGGCAAGCGCAAGAACTAAAAATCCAATTCGAAAAGACGTATGCCTCGTTTTATGTCGAAATGTCTGCATTCCAAAGTACGCGCCAATTCCTCCACCAAGTAATGCAAGCGTCCACAATTTTCTCTCTGGTACACGCCGCCCCTTTTTCTTCGCTTGTTGTTTATCATACCCCATAGTTGCAAAAGACCACAGCGACATCAGTCCAATCCAAATTAAAACTACTGTTTGCATTATCTTACCCCCTACCTATATCTAGTTTGTGGCGACAGGATTGTCGCGAACTTAGACTGCCTTCAGTTTAATATACAAAAAAGCCGCTTTCCGATTGAATGAATTCAAATTCGGAATGCGGCTGTATGTGTAACTCTTATTTTGCAATTGCTTTTTTTGCTGCATCCGCAAGTTGTGTGAACGCTTGCGCGTCCGTAACTGCTAGATCTGCAAGCATTTTACGGTTTACATCAATACCAGCCACTTTTAGACCATGCATGAGTGTGCTGTAAGAAACACCGTTCATACGAGCTGCAGCGTTGATACGTGTAATCCAAAGTCTACGGAATTCCCGTTTTCTTTGACGACGGTCACGATATGCATAGTTATATGATTTCATGACCTGTTGGTTAGCTACTTTGAAAAGTTTATGCTTTGAACCGTAGTAACCTTTTGCTAATTTCAATACTCTATTACGACGCTTGCGCGTCACTGTTCCACCTTTTACGCGTGGCATATTGCATTACCTCCTGCTATTCTATCCGAATTTAGTTTATTTCATATACGTAATCATGAAGCGAATGCGTTTGTAGTCGCCTGAAGAAACAAGTGATGCTTTGCGTAGGTGACGTTTTGCTTTTGTTGATTTGTTTGCAAATAGATGACTTGTGTAAGCACGGCCACGTTTCAATTTACCAGTACCGGTTTTTTTGAATCGTTTTGCTGACCCGCTGTGTGTTTTCATTTTTGGCATATCGGGTTCCTCCTAAATCATTCATTGTTACTGTTTCTCAGTAGTTGGTGCAAGTACTAGAAACATGCTCCGGCCTTCCATTTTCGGCCTTTGCTCGATTGTAGCTAGTTCTTTACATTCTTCTGCAAAACGAAGTAAAACGCGTTGCCCAATTTCTTTATGGGTAATGGCACGTCCTCTAAAGCGAATTGAAGCTTTCACTTTATCACCGTTTTCAAGAAACTTAACCGCATTACGGAGTTTTGTCTGAAAATCATGTTCATCAATAGTTGGACTTAAACGTACTTCTTTGAGTAGAATGATTTTTTGGTTTTTCCGTAATTCACGTTCTTTTTTCTGTTGCTCAAACTTGAATTTCCCATAGTCCATAATACGAGCAACTGGGGGTTTAGCCGTTGGGGCAACAAGGACAAGATCCAAATTTGCTCGAGTTGCTATTTCTAGCGCCTCGGTACGGGTTTTGATTCCGAGCTGTTCACCGTTATGATCAATAATACGGAGCTCGCGGGCACGTATACCCTCGTTTACATACATGTCTTTGCTAATAGTAATCCACCTCCGAATATTTAACTCTCGAATACATGGTTTGGGTACAAAGTCTATAATAGACAATCCCATAGGTCCATCCAATAAAAAGACGGGTAGACAAAAGTTCATTTGTCTACCCGCGTATCTGTACGCGCATCAATATGCACGGCACGATTCACTAATTTACTGACCCGTCAACAACATTCTTGCGTCGACCAGGTGAGAAGCGGGTAGCCTCTGCTTATACCTCAAACTGTATTCATTAACCTTACTTACTTTAACACGGTATGAAGATGTTGTCAAACTTTTTTATTTCATAGTCTCGACTTCATCTTTCATTATAGCAATAAACTCTTCGAATGGCATACTTACGGATTTCTGTTCGCCATATTTTCTCACGTTTACTTCACCTGACTCAATTTCTTTGTCCCCTAATACGAGCATGTAGGGAACCTTTTGCATTTGTGCTTCACGAATTTTATATCCGATTTTTTCTTCTCGCTGATCCAATTCAACCCGGTAACCTGATGCAACAAGCTTCTCACGTACTTCAGTTGCATAATCGAAGTGTGCATCCGGAGAGACTGGGATGACTTGAACTTGAATCGGCGCAAGCCATGTCGGGAAAGCACCTTTATATTCTTCAATAAGAAATGCAACAAAACGTTCCATTGTACCAACAACACCACGGTGAATGACAACTGGACGATGTTGTTTGCCGTCTTCTCCAACATATGTTAAATCAAAACGTTCGGGTAGAAGGAAGTCTAGCTGAACTGTTGAAAGTGTTTCTTCCATACCAATTGCAGTTTTAACTTGAACGTCGAGTTTCGGTCCGTAAAATGCTGCTTCGCCTTCTACTTCAATATAATCCATACCTATTTCATCCATTGCTTCTTTTAGCATAAGTTGTGCACGATCCCACATTGCATCGTCATCAAAGTACTTTTCTTTATCTTCCGGATCACGATAGGAAACGCGGAAAGAGAAATCTTCAATGTTGAAATCTTTATAAACACCTATAATAAGTTCGACTACTTTTTTAAATTCATCTTTAATTTGATCTGGACGAACAAATATATGTGCGTCATTTAAAGTCATGCCTCGAACCCTTTGTAATCCTGACAACGCACCAGACATTTCATATCTGTGCATCGTTCCAAGTTCAGCGATTCGAAGTGGCAAGTTACGATATGAGTGAATGTCATTTTTATAAATCATCATATGATGCGGACAGTTCATTGGGCGAAGGACTAGATCTTCATTGTCCATGCTCATTACAGGGAACATGCCGTCTTGATAGTGTCCCCAGTGGCCACTTGTTTTGTATAATTCTGTACTCCCAAGTACTGGTGTATATACATGGTCATATCCAAGTTTTTCTTCTTTATCAACGATATAACGTTCGATGATGCGACGAATAGTTGCTCCTTTTGGAAGCCACATCGGAAGTCCTTGACCCACTTTTTGTGAATTCATAAATAAATTTAACTCTCTACCGATTTTCCTGTGATCACGTTCTTTTGCTTCTTCTAGCATTTTCAAATGGGCAGCTAATTCGTCTTTTTTGAAGAATGCAGTTCCGTATATACGTTGAAGCATTTTATTGTCTGAATTTCCACGCCAGTATGCTCCCGCAATACTAAGTAATTTAAATTCTTTAAGTTTTGCTGTAGATGAAACATGAACTCCGCGACATAAATCTACAAAATCACCTTGCTCATATATAGTAACTTTTTCATCTTCTGGAATTGCTTCTAAAAGTTCTAGTTTATACTCGTCGCCAATTTCTTTAAATATACGCTCGGCTTCATCTCGTGAAACAACTTTTCTAGTGATTTCAATATTTTCGTTAATGATTTGTTTCATTTCTTTTTCAATTAGAATTAAGTCATCTGAAGTAATCGGCTCAGGTGAATCAATATCGTAATAGAATCCATTTTCAATTACAGGTCCAACTCCGAATTTTGCACCTTTAAACAATCGACTAACCGCTTGTGCAAGTAAATGTGCAGAGCTGTGTCGAAGTATTTCAAGCGCTTCTGCTGAATCCGGTGTAATAATAGCAATTGCACCATCTTGTTCAATTGGAGTTTTAAAATCAATTAACTGATTGTCAAGTTTTCCGGCAAGCGCATTTCTTCTAAGTCCAGGACTAATTGATGCCGCAACTTCTTCCGTTGTAGTACCTTGTGGGAATTCCTTTACAGATCCATCTGGGAATATTAAATTAATCATTTTCGACATGGATAACACTTCCTTTTCATTTTTAAACATACAAAAAAGCCCCATCCCTGGAAAGGGACGAAGCTATAGCTCGCGGTTCCACCCTTGTTCCATCAGTCCAGCACAAATAGCACTCGAATGATGAATCTTTACATCGGCTAACGGGCCGGTACCGTCATCAGCTACTGATTGATTCACTGATGCTGCTCTGAGGTGGTAAATTAAAGCATCCATCTTTCAGGGCTTTCAGCCTAGACCCTGTTCTCTTTAAGATGATAACTTAATTGTTGTCCTCTTCAACGCATTTCATTACTTTATTAGGAATGAGTATATAACGAATATAAAAAAATTGCAAGTCAATTTACATCAAAAATTGACTGGATTTTTATTTATCGCGTCTGTTTTTACCCATTAGTTTAATAGGAGTAGAAACTGTTCGAATTCGCTCCATTAATCGTGCTGCTTTTACAGATTCTTTCTCGCCACGCTGTGAATATGTTAAATGATGTTCAAGCTCGCTGTAACTTAAGTTCGAGGTGAAGAATGTTGGTAATTTTTCGGCCATTCTATATTGCAGAACTGTTCCAAGTACTTCATCACGGGTCCATGCGGACATCGTTTCTGCACCGAAATCATCAAGCATAAGAACTTGGGCACGTTTTACGAAATCAATCTTTTCGTTAAGAGTTTGGTCTTGTATCGATTGTTTCATATCTCTTAAAAATTCCGGCACGTATATAGCAACAGTTCGAACTCTTCTTTGTGCAAGTTCGTTGGCAAGCGCTCCAAGGATAAATGATTTACCAATTCCAAATGGACCGTAAATATACAGGCCACGTTCTGGAAGTTCCCCAGTTGCATCATACACATTCAAGAAATCCTTTGCTGCTCGAACCGCTTCGACACGTGTATCGTCAAAGAACATATCAATATTTTGCAATTGTGCTTCCATTACATCTTTTTGCATATGCATACTTTCGACCATTCTTGAAATATCTCTTTGTTCTTCAGCCATTAATTTGTTTGGACATTTTTTATATTCCACATCAATGAGGCCATTAATAATAATTAGATTTGGTTCAAATCCTTTTAATAAATTAATGCAATCGCTTTGATTTGTACATTTATCACACTTATGGGATGCAGTTGAGTACTCATATAATTTCCCAAGGCTACGTTCCACAATTTCACCATTTATTTCACTGGAATGTTCCGTCAAAAAGTTTTGTACGCCGGTATTTTTCATTATCTCCTGCCGCATTTCTTCGTAGCGCTCAGCAAATGCCGGTGCCTTAACGACACGATTTAATGTATCCCCTATTCTCTCCAATTATTTCACCCCGTTTCCTGATACACCAAGTTCTTCAAGTAATTTACGACGCTCCTCTTCCACATCAAAAGTACTTTTCTTTGTTTTCTCGGTTTGTTCTTCATCTTTCTTAAAGAACCATTCTGGAACTTTCTCTTCACGTGTATTTGTATAACGTTTCTGGGCAGCGGGTTTTTGGCCTTCATTTTTCCACTGCATGTATTTGTCGTGCTCGGTTCGAGAAAACTCCATCGCTTCTCTTGCTGTCTTCACTTTTTTATTCATCCAATGTGAGGCAATACGTTCCACATAGTTATTTGTAATTTTACCGTCATTTCGTATATGGACATATTGCATGAGAACGTTGACTACTCCAATTGGCAATTCATGAGTGTTTACAAGTTTTTCGGCTAACTGTACATCAACAGACATAGGTTCTTTGCCGTTTAAATCTCGAAGCATATCAAGTGGTGGTGTATTTTCTAGATAATTAATTAATTCATCGTCTCTGCTTAGTGTACCAGTTGACTCTGTAGTTGCGGCGGTTTGCATAAATACTTTTTGAAGCGCTGGTGCTTCTTTCGAAATGCTCATTTTATAAAAATCAATTGCTGATTTACGCAGTCTAGCTTCAGGTAATTTCATATCTGAATCGAGGGCCATCATGATCACTTTTTGCATGTCAAGAGGTGTCAATGAATAAAGGAAGGCTAGTTTCGCAATTATTTCCTTAGGTACCGATGCAAGTGCGGATTGTGGAACCATTTGTTCGGACAAACCGGATTGTAAAAGATCGAAATCAAAACCACTTTTATCAAAAGGAATACCTTCTGCTTCAATTCGTCCAACAATCTCTTTATCTTCTACAGTTTCAATCGAATGTCCATTTGATGTTGGTTTGTAAACATCTAAGAATGTTCTAGAAACTTCAGCATAACCTTTAGATTTCTCTACCCCTATGGCAAATCGGGTTCTTAAGTTTCGATAAGCTTGTTCTCCTATTTTACTAAAAAGAAATGTAGATAACAAAGGATCCGTAAAAAATGCTTTTGCATCAAGCGGTGGTAGTAATTCATAAATAAAGGATCGTGTTTCTCCATCCACCTTTAGATATGACCTTAGTAAACCAATCGCTTCCAAAGAAATCCTTGCTTCAAAAACCGGACCAAGGGGTAATGTTAAGATGTTCATTAAATGATAATGGTTGTATTCATGCTCATCCCCTCTTTCGGCATCTGCCCATAAGGTCATAAACAGACTCATAGCACCTGACCCGATAAGTGGTTGATAAAACAACGTTAAGAGCTGCCGATCATAATCTGAAAATGGTTGCGGCAGCCTGATTCTATATGAGTCTATAGGCTGTAATTCTTTATAAAGAGCTGCCACTCTAATTCCCCTTCCTAAAGATCTTTCTATATATTATTCTTTATCATTTCGCTCTAATAGATTTTTGAGTTCTTCAATGAATACCGTTATATCTTGATATTCGCGGTAAACTGAAGCGAATCGAACATAGGCAACTTCATCAACATCGGCCAAACGCTTCATGACCATTTCTCCAACTTTATCGGAGTTGATTTCAGCGATGCCTGAACTTCGAAGTTCCTTTTCAATAGTATAAACAATTTCTTTTAATTCATCGAGAGAAACTGGACGTTTTTCACAAGCACGAATAAGTCCTCTCAACACTTTTTCACCACTAAATTCTTCACGAGAACCGTCTTTTTTTACAACCATTAAAGGTGTACCTTCCACTTTTTCAAATGTTGTAAATCGGAATGCGCATGACTCACATTCTCTTCTGCGACGGATTGATTTACTATCATCCGCAGCTCTCGAATCGACGACACGAGAGCCATTAAATTGGCAAGCTGGACATCTCATAATTGTTCCTCCGCATTTTCTATTTTATTATATTAATTATAACAGAATAAACCTTAGAAAATAGAAAAAGCAGAGGATTTCACCTCTGCTCATTTATTTCCATTATTCATTTTACGCATTTGAAGCAGCATTTAATGCTTTTCCAACTTTTTTAGTCAAGTCAACAATACGAGCAGAATAGCCCCATTCGTTATCATACCAAGCTAGAACTTTGATCTTTCTGTCGCCCATAACGATTGTCGATAATCCGTCAATAATAGCTGACTCCTTGGACGAATTGAAATCAACCGATACTAGGGGCTCATCTGTATAGCGAACAATGCCAGCCATTTTACCATTTGCAACTTCTTTAAATGCATCATTCACCATTTCAATAGTTACATCTTTTTGAACATCCACAACAAGGTCAACAAGAGAAACATTTGGCGTGGGAACACGAAGTGCCATACCATGAATTTTCCCTTCCAGCTCAGGTAAAACAAGCGCAAGTGCTTTTGCTGCACCTGTTGAAGTTGGGATGATCGACTGTGCACACGCACGTGCACGGCGAAGATCTTTATGTGGATTGTCTAAATTATTTTGGTCCGTTGTAAATGCATGAATTGTTGTCATAAGACCATTCACTATACCAAAGTTATCGTTTAAAACTTTTGCTACAGGAGCAAGACAGTTTGTTGTACAACTCGCATTTGAAATAACATCATGTTTTGTAATATCCAACTGCTCGTCGTTTACGCCAAGAACAATTGTAATGTCTTCATTTTTTCCTGGTGCTGATAAAATCACTTTCTTTGCACCGGCTTCAAGGTGAAGTGCTGCTTTATCACGTGAATTAAAAACTCCAGTTGCTTCAATGACGATATCAACGCCAAGTTCTTTCCATGGTAATTTAAGCGGATCGCGTTCTGATACAAGCTTGACACGCTTTCCATTAACAACGAGTGCATTTTCTTCTGCAATCACTTCACCTTCAAAGGTACCATGATTCGTATCGTATTTAATAAGATGTGCAAGTGTTTCCGATGGATAAGATGCGTTAACTGCGACGACTGTCACATCGTCCTCTAGTATCATCTGACGGAAAACCATCCGTCCAATTCGTCCGAATCCATTAATCGCTATAGAAGTTGTCATGTGCTGATCCTCCAATATGTATGTTATACTGTATATCTTTTATCCGCTCATTAGTATAACACATTCTATGATATTACGTAGCTAATTTAGCCATTCAATTAAAAATCTGTTCTTCTAGTCCTATCAAGGTTGGGCATTCCAATTGAATAGAATCGAATTTAATTGTTGCTCTGACTCCTCAATTGTTCCGTTATTATAAATAATTGCATCTGCACCTTTTTCCTTGAGATCCATCGGAAGTTGAGATTGAATACGAATAGCTGCATCTTGCGCCGTCAACTTATTTCTCGACATGAGTCGTTGTTTTTGGATTTCCGGGGTGACTGAAACAACAATTATCTTTTCTACAAAATGTTGCAATTTACTTTCAAACAAAAGCGGAATATCCATTATAACCGTATTTGCACCTGCCAATAGCCATTTTTCTTTTTGGGCAAGCATTTCAGCACGAATTGCTGGGTGGATAATAGAATTCAGTTTGTTTCGATCGTTTTCATTACGGAAAATTCGTTCCCCAAGTTTTTCCCTGTTTAAAGAACCATCCGTCTTTATCATTTCTTTGCCAAAAAAAAGTTCGATTTCTTTAAGAACTGGGGAACCGGGCTCCACGACTAAATGAGCAATTTTGTCCGCATCAACGATTGGAAACCCTTTACTTTTCAACAGTTCTGAAATTGTACTTTTACCGCTTGCAATACTACCAGTGAGACCGATAATCATATTTAAACATCTCCCATTATCTTTGACAACGTGGGCAGTAGACCGATGTTCTGCCGGCAATCTTCATGCTTTTTGTATCATTATTACATGCGGGACAATTTTTTCTTCCATACATTTCAAGCCTGTTTTGCATTGTTCCCGCCTCACCGTTGATATTTCGATAGTCTGATATTGTGCTTCCACCCGCATCAATGCTTTCTTGCAGCACTTCGACAATAACATTAAATAATTCTCTTTTCCGTTTCAAACTAATACGCTCTGCTTTTCTACCGGGATGAATTTTCATTCGATACAGTGCCTCGGTTGCGTATATGTTTCCACAGCCGGAAATCACGTGTCCATCCATTATTACATCCTTTATCGCTCTCTTCGCATACTTAGGTTGAAGGGCGAAGTCTATAAAATGTCCACATGCATCCCCATCAAAAGGTTCAGGAGCCATCTTTAGTAGAGGCGGATGATCCGCCTCACGATCAATAAGACGAAGTTCTCCAAAGCGTCTGATATCAGAATAGACAAGCAATCCCCCATCTGTCATTTCGAATATCACATGAATATGTCTTCGAAATTTTGACTCGACGATTTCATCAATTGAGTTCACTGTAAACCAAGCACCGGACATACCTAAATGGCTAACTAATAAATAGTCAATTCCTTCTCTTTGAAGAGCTATATAAATGTATTTACTTCGTCGGGTAAGATCCGTGATTTTCATACCAACCATATTTTTAACAAACTGGTCTGTCGTCATCCCTTTTAGAACTGCTTCTTTACCTTGCGCTTTCGATTCAATCACAACATCTGAAATGATTACTTTAAGGATTGTCCGTCCTATTGCAACCGGTGCAAGGGCACGGACAACGCCTTCAACTTCAGGTAATTCAGGCATTTTTATCCCTCATTTTGTATCGTACCATGACTTCCCAAATTCCCATTCTACCTTTAGTGGAACATCCAAGGAAATTGCTGATTCCATAACTTCCGGTACAATTTTCTTCAATTTTTCTAATTCATCTTCAGGTGCTTCAAAAATTAGTTCATCATGCACTTGAAGCAACATGCGCGTCTTCATGCCTTCACTTTCAAGTCGGGCTGCCATATCGATCATAGCCTTTTTAATAATATCTGCCGCACTTCCTTGAATTGGAGTATTCATAGCCGTTCGTTCAGCAAACCCACGAATATTAAAGTTCGAACTTGTAATTTCCGGTAAATAACGGCGACGATTCATAAGTGTTGTTACAAACCCTTTAAGTTTTGCTTCGGCAATGATATCGTCCATATATTGCTTAACACCTGGAAAGCTTGCTAAGTACTTAGATATGAATGTAGCAGCATCTTTTCGAGGTATATTTAAACTTTGAGATAGGCCATAATCACTAATTCCGTAAATAATTCCAAAATTAACAGCTTTTGATGATTGACGCATTTCAGATGTTACTTCACTAATTTCTACACCAAATACATCTGCTGCTGTCCTTGTATGGATATCAGCACCTTGCTGGAATGCCTCTATTAACTTCTCGTCTTGTGAAATATGCGCTAAAACTCGCAACTCGATTTGGGAATAGTCGGCAGTGAACAGCGACCATCCAGGTTCAGATGGAACAAAAGCTGCTCGAATTTTCCTTCCTTCTTCAAGACGTACAGGAATGTTTTGTAAATTTGGATTGATAGAACTGAGACGCCCTGTTTGTGTAAGTGCTTGTTGGAAACGTGTATGAATTTTACCATCTTCGTGAATTTCTTTAAGAAGACCCACAATATAAGTTGAGTTCAGCTTTGCTAGTTGGCGATAGTTTAAAATATAACGAATGATTTCATGTTCACTTTCTAGTTTTTCTAGAACGTCAGCAGCTGTTGAATAACCGGTCTTTGTTTTTTTAATTGGCGTTAATCCTATTTTTTCAAATAAAATGACACCAAGTTGTTTCGGGGAATTTACATTGAACTTTTCACCTGCAATTTCATAAATCATCGCTTCTAAATCTGTTAGTTTTAGAGTCAATTCCTTACCGATCCCAACCAATATCTCTTTATCGGTTTTCACACCTGTCGATTCCATTTTACCCAGGATAGATGCAAGTGGTAATTCTAGGTCGCGGTAAAGGTCATACTGATCATTTTCCCGCAATTTATCTTCAAGAACTGGTCTTAACTTCCAGACAGCCTGTGCTTTTCGGCTTGCATGCTCTGCAATTTCCTCTATAGATGGAACTGCTTTCTTTGCACCTTTTCCATAAACAAACTCATCTTGTTGTACTTCCGAATAACCCAATTCACGTGTAATGGATGCAACGTCTGTATATGAAGTTGCTGGATTTACAATATAAGTAGCTAGGAGGAGATCGAATTCAATTCCTTCTAAATGAATGCCATATCGAGCCATTGAAGCGAGTGCCGCCTTAGAGTCCGTTGAATACTTCTTTTTGTCTTTATTTTGCAACCACTCTTTTAATACAGCGGATTTTTCTACTTCAGAAAAATCAATAAATAATGTCTTATCAGCGTCTGCTAAACCAATTCCAAGTATTTCAGCATTTAAATAGTTTTCATCCATCATTTCAATATGAATGGCCATTGTGTCCGTTAATTGTTCTTCAGTAATATCGGATGCAATTGTAACTTTTATTTCATCGAGTGGTTTTTCAACGACTTCTTGTGGTGCCAACTTTTCAAGCAGCGTTTTAAAATTCAACTCTTTGTATATGCTCGTTAATTTGTCGACATCCGGCCCAGTATAGACAAGCTCGTCAATCGAAATTGTAATCGGAGAATCCACATCGATTGTCGCAAGCTCTTTACTCATATAAGCTTGTTCTTCATATTTTGTTAAGTTTTCATTTAACTTTTTTGCAGTGATTTGGTCGAGTGATTTGTACACATTTTCTATTGAACCGTATTCAAGCAATAGCTTCAGAGCTGTCTTTTCACCGACTCCAGGTACACCAGGAATATTATCAGACGCATCTCCCATCAACCCTTTCATATCGATAATTTGCAAAGGTTTAATGCCGTACTTGTCCATAATATGTTCTGGAGTGTATTTCTCTGTATCCGTAATACCTTTACGTGTTATGTAGACTGTTGTGTTCTCTGTTGCAAGTTGTGTTAAGTCTTTATCTCCCGAGATTATGACAACTTCTGTTCCTTCGGCGTCTCCAATATGACTGAGCGTCCCAATGATATCATCCGCTTCAAATTGGTCGAGCTCGTATTGTGTAATGTTATACGCATCAAGCAGTTTTCGTAGGTATGGAAATTGTTCAGATAACTCAGAGGGAGTCTTTTGGCGACCGCCTTTATATTCTACAAATGTTTTATGTCTAAATGTAGTCTTTCCAGCATCCCAAGCGACTAGTAAATGTGTTGGCTTTTCTTCTGCAATTATGTTTTGCAACATCATTGTAAAACCATATACTGAATTCGTGTGAATCCCATGTTCATTGGTCAATGGAGGCAATGCAAAAAAAGCACGATATGCAAGGCTATTTCCATCAAGAAGTACTATTTTCTTTTTCGTCAAGTAAGCTCCACTCCTATTCGTAAAAAAACATCATCTTCATCTATCTTACCACGTAGGTAAGTACAAATGAAAATGATGCAGGCCTATACATACAGGTTTTATCTAACAAAGGGACTGAATTTGTTAATTGCTAATCTAAACAATCTTTCTAGTTACTCTATATACCCTGTTAATATCTTAGCGTATGGAGACTCCGCCGGTAATATAATCATCGTGTCTTCTCCAATGGTTTTCGAATATGATTGAAGCGTTCTGTATAAGTTATAAAACTCTGGGTCTTTTGAAAATGTGTCATTGTAAATTTGTGCCGCTTTTGATTCACCTTCAGCATGAATTACAGCCGCTTCTTTTTTTGCTATCGCTAACATCTCAGTTACTTCACGGTCTGTTTCTGCTTCAATTCGACTTTTGTCAGCATCCCCTTCAGATAAATAAGTTTGTGCCGTCGATTGTCGTTCTGAAATCATTCGTGTATAAATGGACTGCTCGTTCTCTTCAGGTAAATCAATTCTCTTCATACGCACATCTACAACTTCAATACCATAGTTTCCTGCTAGCAAAAATTCATTTACTTTATCAGTTACTCGATCATTTAAGCTGCCTCGCGACGAATTTTCGTCATTCACCACATCCGCATAAGTTAATTGACCAAGTTCTGAACGAACGACTGAATAAATAAATTCTTCCATACGGGCTTCCGCATTAATAATATTACGTGCGTTCGAAATCATCTTAATTGGTTCCGTAATTTTCCAAACTGCATAATTGTCAATAATAATACGTTTTTTATCTCTTGTATTAATTTCTGCTTCAGACACTGTAAGCGTCATTAAGTTTTTCGGTAGTGTTGTTACGTCTTGAATAAAAGGAATCTTCATAGTAATACCAGGTTCTTGAACGATTCTTTTAATCTCTCCAAACTGACGTACAACTCGATATTCATTTTCTTTAACTATAAATAGATTGGAAACCAAAATTGCAGCAACAACAAACAGAGCTGTAATTGTTATCGCTAATCGAACATACTTTTTCATTTCAACAGGTTGTTTTATTTGCCCTGGCTCACTTGGACCGCCTTGTATTTTTCTTTTTGCACGTTGTCTTTCAAGAAACTTTTCTTCAATGCTTTTAAAAGGATTATTGTCTTTACTCATTTGTGCCACCTCCATCTTTCTCTTCTACTACCGGTGGTGGTGTTCCGCTTTCCAACTGTTGTAAAGGAAGATATTTTACTGTTTCACCGTTATCGTTCATGATATATAATTTTGCTTTTGGTAACACTTGTTCCAATGTTTCAAGAACAAGACGTTGACGAGTGATAGCCTTGTTTTTAGCATACTCCGCATGAAGTTGGTTAAAGAGTGAGACGTCACCGTGTGCTTGTTCAATGCGTGCAGTTTTTTCCCCAATTGCACGAGATTTAATAGCGTCACGTTCTCCAATTGCTTCGCTCTTTTTCTTGTTTTCATACTTCTTAGCTTCGTTTATTTTTGTGTTTTTGGTTTCACGTGCATCGGTAACGGCAGTGAATGCTGCGCGTACTTCAATATTAGGTAGTTCTACATCTTGGAGTTTTACACTTTGGACTGAGATCCCAACATCATACTTCTCCATTAATGTTGCAAGTAAATCTCTAGTTTTCCCTTCAATTTCCGCTTTCCCATCCGTAAGGGCAGAATCTATTGTTGAACTCCCGATGACGGATCGTATGGACGCAGAAGTTGCATCATGTAAAATTTCTTTTGGATTGAGTGAGTTAAATAAATATTTTTGTGGTTCTGTAATTTTCCATTGTACGACAAGATCTGTTAAAACAATGTATTCATCACCTGTAATCATCTTGGTTTCTTTATCAAATGAAACAAGTTCTCCACCTTTATCTTGTTTATATCCAAAACTAAGACTAAATGTTTCTTTTGATAAAACTTCTGCTTTCTGGATTGGCCAAGGCAGCTTAAAATGTAAACCGGAATCTGTGACTGTTGTATCTGCTTTTCCAAAGGTTATAACTACTGCTTGTTCAGAAGCATCGACAGTATACCATGTTGTGAAAGCTACGATGACTAACAGTAAACCAGCAACTCCTAAGCCTAAAGCTGTTAATATGCGGCGCGTGCTCATTAAGTAACCCCCTTAAATTATGTATCTCTCTTCTATACGTAACAGCTATTGGAAAGTTTCAAACTTTTCATATTTCGAAGGTTTTTCCATTGTGTATTTAATTTTTATTATTTGGTAGGCAAATTTTGAAAGTCGTGCCTTTACCAATTTTACTTTCCACGACAATAGTGCCCGCATGAGCCTCAACTAAATGCTTAACGATTGCTAAACCAAGACCGGTTCCACCAGAATCACGACTTCTTGCACGATCTACACGATAAAACCGTTCGAACAATCGAGGCAATTCTGATGCCGCAATTCCAATCCCTTCATCCCGAACTTCAATTACGACATCGTTTTCCCTTTCGTATAACGAAATCTCTATTGTCTTATGCTCTTTTGAATAACTAATCGCATTTGAAAGGATATTCACAATAACTTGGTTTAACCGAATTGCATCGCCTTCAATTTCTATAGTTGATTTCATATTTAATTTTATAGTCATATTTTTTTGTTCAATTCTTCCCGAAACTGTCCGTATCGCATCATTGATGACTTCAGCAATATTAACCGGTGCAAGTTCAAGTAAAAATCCTTCTCTTTCCATCGCTGATAATGCTAGTAAATCATCAATCAACAGATGTAAACGATCGCCTTCTTTTTGAATAATTTCAAGAAACTCCTTAAGAACATCGGGATCTTCCATAGCTCCAGCTAACAACGTCTCGGTAAATCCTTTTATAGATGTAATTGGTGTTCTTAGTTCATGCGAAACATTCGCAACAAAGTTTTTCCTCACTTCTTCAAGTCGAATGAGTTTAGTAATATCATGTACAACGACAACAATTCCTAGCCAATTTCCATGATTACCAATTACCGGTGCTCCGTAAATACTAACGTAAGAAGAAGTAAGCCCATCTATTAAACGTACTTGTTTTTCACTTGCTTGCTCAGTCATAAAAACATGCTCAATTAAGCCACCTACTTCTGAAGGTAACCCGATTTCAATATATGTTTTCTCTATTATCTTGTTTTTATCAAAACCAAATGTTTCACAAAATACAGCATTAACAAGATTCACGTTTCCCTCTCTTCCAATCATAAGTAGGCCGCTACCCATACTTTCAACAAGAGTTTTCAAACGTTCTTTATCCATTTCCCTTTTAATGGTCATTTCATCCATATTAGTAGCGATTTTATTGATCGCAATGGATAACTCATTAATAGACTCGGGTTCAGTTATAGAAGCACGAGTTAGGTAGTCGCCATTAGAAATACGTATTGCCGTCTCTGTTGCATTTACAATCGGTCTTACATATTGCCTTAACATTCTTGAGATAATATAAAATGATAAAATAAAAGCCATTATTAATACTAAAGCTAAAAATTGTACGTACGTTTTTTGTACTACCTCATCCGTGTTTTCTGCAAACAATAAGAAAAACTGACCCAGAACTACACCCAGGCCAGTAAATAATACAAGTAATAATACCGATATGGAAATAAGGAGACGTCCATATAGACTTTTAATCATGCCTTTTGCTCCTCAAATTTATAACCTATTCCTCTGACTGTTTTAATAAATAAAGGTTTTTTTGTATTTTCTTCAATTTTTTCGCGTAAGTGACTTACATGAACATCAACAATTCGAGTATCCCCAACAAAGTCATAATTCCAAACTGCACTCAAGAGTTGGTCCCTTGTCAACGCTCTGTTTTTATTTTGAATAAGATAGACAAGCAGCTCAAATTCTTTGGGAGTAAAATCTAGTTCACTATCATTCAAATATGCCTGATATCGATCCAAATCAATTGATAATCCTCCTGATTTTAAAAGTGTAACGGTTTTCTGATCTGTACTACGCCTAAGCACAGCATTCACCCTTGCAATTACTTCACGCGGACTGAACGGCTTAGTCATATAATCATCCGCACCAATTTCTAGTCCTAGAACTTTTTCGAGTTCATCACCCTTTGCAGTTAACATAATGACTGGTATATTACTACCACTCTCCCGCAAAGACTTACAAACTTCAATTCCATCCATTTTCGGGAGCATGATATCCAGTAAAATCAAGTCAGGACTATAGGCTGCCGTCATATGTATTGCTTCTTCTCCGTCTCCAGCTATAATCGTTTCAAAACCTGCCTGTTTCAAATTATATTTGAGTAATGTTTGGATTGGTTTTTCATCTTCTACAATTAATATTTTTTTCAAAACTTTAACTGACCCCCTGTTAAAAATTATCCATCGTCTGAGAAGTGAGCAGATCTAATACCTTCGGTGGAATAACCGTAATCGTACCCGTTATCACAATTTCTTTTTCCTCATTAGTTGCCTCGACCTTTACAACGATTTGATTTACATCTAACTTAACTTCAATGACCTCTAAGAGAAACTCTATTGTTGAATAATGAAATACAGGAAGTGGGAATATAAGATGCTGCTCAACAACATGTGAACCAGGGCCTGGTAAATATTTTGAAGTTGCAGAAGTTATGATTCCCGTAAGCATAATTGTTGGTACAATAGGCTTTTCATAAGTAGTCTGCGATGCAAAATCATGTTGAATATAAAGTGGATTGGAGTCATTTGTTAAGCCTAGATAAAGAAGTAAATCCTTGTCTTCTATTTTTTCAGTGAGTACTAATTTCTCACCAATAGATATATCCTCTATTTTTCTACCCGGACGTCTTTTCTTACCTAGAATCATTTTATTACCTCATTTCTATTAGTAATAATTGGTTTAATCTAGCGTAGTCTATACTTTATACTAATATAATTAATTTTAAAAATAGAGCAGCAATCGCTACTCCATTTTTTATACGAGAATTTTCATTACAGCTTTTACTGAATCCGCTGACTTTGAAAGTGCTGTTTTTTCTACATCTGTTAAATCAAGTTCAATTATTTTTTCAATTCCACTTGCGCCAAGAACAGTTGGTACACCAATATAAATACCATCTAATCCATATTCACCTTCAAGATAAGCAATTGAAGGAAGAACTCGTTTCTGATCTTTCAAAATCGCCTCAGCCATTTCAACCAACGATGCTGCAGGTGCATAATAAGCTGATCCATTCCCAAGGAGATTGACAATTTCTGCCCCACCCTTACGAGTACGATCAACAATTTCTTCCAAGCGTTCAGGTGATATCAATGTTTCCAGCGGAATTCCACCGGCATATGAGTAACGCACTAAAGGAACCATGTCGTCGCCATGACCTCCAAGTACAAAACCTGTTATATCTTTTACAGATAGGTTTAACTCTTGTGAAATAAATGTTCTGAAACGCGCCGTATCAAGTACACCAGATTGACCTATTACTCGCTCTTTAGGGAATCCAGATTCCTTATAAACCGTGTAGGACATGGCATCAACAGGGTTTGTTAATACAATTATTATTGTCTCAGGAGAATACTTGACAATTTCACCTGTAACAATTTTCATGACCTTTTGATTTGTTTGAACAAGGTCATCGCGGCTCATGCCTGGTTTACGTGCAATGCCCGCAGTAATAATCACGATATCTGAATCCTTTGTATCTGCATAGTTTGAAGTACCAATGATGTTTGCATCAAAACCAAGGACTGGTCCAGCTTCAAGCATATCTAATGCTTTTCCTTTTGTCGGGTTTTCCATTTGTGGAATATCGACAAGGACTATGTCACAAAGTTCTTTTTGGGCTAATAAGAACGCTGTAGTTGCACCAGTGAAACCGGAACCGATTACTGAGACTTTTTTACGTTGCATTGTCATTTAAAACCCTCCATTTTCTCTTCAAATATGAAAGAGAGGACCCCTTTCTATTTACGGGGGTCCCTCTTCTTTATTTATTTAAGAATTACAGATTTTTGATTAATTCATCAGCAAATTCAGAAGTCTTAACTTCTTTTGCGCCATCCATTAGACGTGCAAAATCATACGTAACTACTTTAGATGCGATTGTTTTTTCAATTGAATCCTCAATCATCTTACCAGCTTCTGTCCATCCTAGGTGATTAAGCATTAAAACACCTGACAGCAATAGTGATGAAGGATTAACAACATCTAAACCTGCATATTTAGGAGCTGTACCATGTGTTGCTTCGAAAATTGCATGTCCACTAATGTAGTTTATGTTCGCACCAGGTGCGATTCCAATTCCACCAACTTGTGCAGCAAGTGCATCTGAAATATAATCTCCATTTAAGTTCATTGTTGCTACAACATCAAACTCTTTAGGACGTGTCAATATTTGTTGCAAGAAGATATCAGCAATGGAATCCTTAACGATGATTTTTCCTGCTGCTTCAGCATCTGATTGTGCTTTATTCGCAGCTTCAGTGCCTTCTTCTTCTTTAATTTTATCGTACTGGTTCCATGTGAATACTTTATCGCCGAATTCTTGTTCAGCAACTTCATAGCCCCAGTTTTTGAAAGCACCTTCTGTAAACTTCATGATGTTTCCTTTATGAACGAGTGTTAATGATTTACGGCCTTCTTTAATAATGTACTCTAGCGCTGAACGAACAAGACGCTTTGTACCATCTTCTGAAATTGGCTTAATACCGATTCCTGATGTCTCAGGGAAACGAATGTTTTTAACGCCCATTTCATTTTGAAGGAAGTCAATTAACTTCTTTGCATCAGCAGTACCGTTTTCATATTCAATTCCTGCGTAAATATCTTCTGTGTTTTCACGGAAGATTACCATGTCACAATCCTCAGGACGTTTAACCGGTGAAGGAACACCTTCAAAGTAACGAACTGGACGTAAACAAGTGTATAAATCTAATTCTTGACGAAGAGCTACGTTCAATGAACGGAAACCTCCACCAATCGGTGTTGTAAGTGGACCTTTGATAGCAATTAAATACTCATCAATTGTATCTAGAGTTGCTTGTGGAAGCCATTCGCCAGTCTCGTTGAATGCTTTTTCTCCTGCAAGAACTTCTTTCCATACAAGTCCTTTTTTACCATCATATGCTTTTTCAACTGCTGATTCAAGAACACGTGATGCTGCATTCCAAATATCCGGACCTGTACCGTCTCCTATAATAAAAGGGATGATTGCATGATCTGGAACATTCAAAACACCATTTGTTACTGTAATTTTTTCACCGTTAGTCATTAATAATTCCTCCCATATTCATAGGGCTAACATAATAAATATGCTGCCCCCTTAATTTTTTAAATTCTTTTTTTATCGTTCTTCGATAGGAATATACTTTTGCATTCCAGGTCCATTATATTCTGCACGTGGACGGATCAATCTATTGTTCTCATATTGCTCAAGAATATGTGCAATCCATCCTGATATACGTGAAACTGCAAAAATCGGCGTGAAAAGATCATGATCAATGCCGAGTGAATGATAAACAGATGCCGAATAGAAATCCACATTCGGTGGAAGATTCTTTTCAGCTGTGAATACTTCTTCAACTTTAAGTGAGATATTATACCACTTTTCTTCTCCGCTCAATGTTGTTAATTGTTTAGACATATCACGTAGGTGCTTCGCACGTGGGTCTCCTAAACGATAAACACGGTGACCAAAGCCCATAATTTTTTCTTTATTTGCAAGTTTTTCAAGAATATATGCTTCTGCTTTATCTTCAGAACCTATTTCCATTAGCATTTTCATTACTTGCTCGTTTGCCCCACCATGAAGAGGACCTTTCAATGCTCCGATTGCCGCTGTAACACCTGAATACATATCTGAAAGTGTTGCAACACATACACGTGCAGTGAATGTCGATGCATTTAGTTCGTGATCTGCATGAAGTACAAGCGCTTTATCGAAAGCTTCGATTTCAATAGCTTCTGGTAATTTACCTGACAACATGTAAAGGAAGTTTTCAGCATAACCAAGTTCTGACTTAGGAGCAACTGGCTCTTGTCCTTTACGAATTCGAGCAAATGCAGTAACGAGTGTAGCAATTTTTGCTTGAAGACTAATTGCCTTTTCATAATTTGACTCATCGGACATAACTTCAGCATCCTTATCGTATAATCCGAGAAGAGATACAGCAGTACGTAGAGCAGCCATTGGGTGAACTTCATTTATTGGGTACGTTTTAAAATGATTAAGTACTTCTTGCGGAAGTGACATATTATCAGCAAGTTGTTTTTTCAACTGTGTTAGTTCTTCTTTGTTAGGTAGTTTTTTGTGCCATAAAAGATATACTACTTCTTCAAAACTGGCATTGTACGCAAGATCGTCAATATCATAGCCTACGTATGTAAGTGTGTCATCAATGATAGAACTGATGGCGGACTGCGTTGCTACAATTCCTTCTAAACCTTTAGATGATGTCATGTAAATCGCTCCTTCTTTTAGCGTAACCGTTATTCTCATAAAAAAATGCAGAAAAACGGTCTATCTGCTTGTGATTTATATAGTTTAAAAACGCCTACAGTTTTCATTATAGTCAATAGTGTCCTATTTGTGAATACAAATGCATTTATTTCTTGGAATACGCTAGAAAGGAAGTGTGGAATTTGTCTTTAAAAACCGAAAAACAAAGGACAATCAATGCTTTACTCATTAAATGGTTGCCCGTACTATTTACAGCATTACTCATATTTGCAGTTCCGCCAGCAGCTTTGGCAGTTATACTAGCTTATTTTACTGCACCTATTTTAACGGCAGTCCGTTCTGTCCTCAAACTTCCTTTGACAATTGCAACTTTTCTTGTGATGCTACTGCTCACCCTTTTAACCAGTACATTTACGTATATTGCATTACAGGGTATTTTCAATATGATACCCGCCGTTGAACATCACTTAACACCTTTTACCCAAAACACCGATATTATTGGACAAACTCTAACTTTTTTAGAAAGTAAAATTGTTCAATTTGGGCAAGCGATTTTAGAGTATCTACTTGCTCTTATTCAGACCGTATTCCAGCATCTATTCAGTTTGTTTATATTTCTTGTCGCTTACTTTTTTGCATTACGTGAAACAGGAAAGGACAGATTCTGGTTTCTGGTCTATTTCCCAACCAAGATGAGAAAATCGGCCAGAAACATGCTTAAAGAAGCTGCTCATCTAATAAGTACATTTGTATTCGTAGAAGTACGTTTAATTTTAATAACATTTTTCATTTTGTCTTTCGGTCTTGTGTTTTTACGCTTCAATTCACCAATTGGAACCGCTTTTCTAATTTCTCTAGTAGATAGTCTTCCTTTTTTTGGTGTTGGACTCTTTCTGATCCCAATGGCGATCTACTTTATATACACTGAAAATCTTTTCATCGGAATCTCACTAATCCTGCTCTATATATTAACTCTTATAACACGTCAAATAGCCGAGTCTTACATGTACGCATCTACATTTCAATTAAAGCCTGTACACGCATTTTTTATAATGGCATGTACCATTTATTTGTTTGGTGTTGTTGGTATTTTCTTAACACCTTTTCTACTTTTTGCCGCAATGAAGGCTAAAAACCACGCACTTTTCACATCATAAGAATTTGATTGTTTTTCATTTTCTTGTATATCCATTTATGAATAAAAGGTCTAATCATATTTCTAGGCCCACTAAACAATAAGAGAAAACCGAATATATCCGTTAAAAATCCCGGAATAAGAAGGAATAAGCCCCCTATAAATATACAAACACCATCAATAAGTGCATCTCCCGGCGTTTCCATTGTTGACATACGTAATCTAATTTCACTCCACGCCTTCAATCCTTGTTTTCTTGCAAGATAAGCTCCACCAATACCCGTGATCAGAATAATGATGAGCGTAGGGAGTATACCAATTGTATTGCCCGAGTAAATAAGTATAGCTAACTCAGCTGTTGGTACCAATACGAATAATAAAATTAACCATCTCAAATAATTACCTCCTAAAAAAGCTGCTTACCGATATTTTCGGAAGCAGCTCGGTTTTCTTAAAGAACGCTTGCATGGCCGTAATAGATTACACCTGATTCAGCATCCATGGTGATTTCACTTCCATGTGCGATTGTCTTCGTGGCATTTTCAACTCCAACAATTACCGGAATACCAAGACTCAGACCAACGATGGCTCCATGACTTGTTAAACCGCCTTCTTCTGTAATAAGTCCAGCACATTTTTCAATAGCTGGCATCATATCGCGATCAGATCCGTTCGTAACTAGAATTGCTCCTTGCATATCATGTTTTAAAGCTTCAGCAGCATTGTTTGCTACAATCACTCGTCCGAATGCTACGGTTTTCCCAATTCCTTGACCACGCGCAAGAAGGTCTCCAACAACATGAATCTTCATAAGGTTTGTTGTTCCCGCTTCGCCAACTGGAACGCCTGCTGTAATAATTACGATATCTCCGTGACTAATGTATTGATGTTTAATACTTTCTTCAATTGATTCTTCTAAAATCGCATCAATTGAGGTTACCTTTTGTCCAACAATGGGATAAATACCCCAGAACAGTGAAAGCTTCCTTGAATTCTCGTCTGATGAGGTTAAAGCAATAATCGGACATCCAGGGCGATATTTCGCAATCATTTTTGCGGTATGTCCACTTTGTGTAGGCGCTAAGATTGCTTTCACATTCAAGTTTATCGCTGTATAAGCTGCTGCTTGTCCAATCGCCTCTGTCATATTCCCTTGTTTCTCTCGACGACGAGTTGACACAACGGTACGATAGTCAATTGCATCTTCTGTTGTTCGTGCAATCCGGTGCATTGTTAGAACCGATTCTACGGGATATAATCCTGCCGCAGTTTCTCCTGATAACATTATCGCATCAGAGCCATCTAGGATTGCATTCGCAACATCACTCGCTTCCGCACGTGTTGGTCTAGGATTACGTTGCATTGAATCCAGCATTTGTGTTGCAGTAATTACTGGCTTACCTGCTTGGTTACATTTCTTAATCATTTCTTTCTGAACAAGTGGAACTTCTTCGGGTGGTATTTCTACACCTAAATCTCCTCGAGCAACCATTAATCCATCTGAAACCACTAGTATTTCATCAAGATTGTCGACACCCTCTTGGTTTTCGATTTTAGGAATAATATGCAGATGTCCCCCACCGTTATTTTCCAAAAGACTACGTATTTCCATAACATCTGAAGCACGCCTAACAAAAGAAGCTGCGATGAAATCCACTTCTTCTTTTATTCCAAAAAGAATATCTTCTGCATCTTTCTCCGTCATTCCAGGAAGTTGAACTGTTGCTCCAGGAACGTTTACACCTTTGTTATTGCTCAATGCACCTGAATTGACAATAAGTGTATGGATAAGTCCTTGAGCTATATCTTTGCCCGTTACTTCTAATTGAATTAATCCATCATCTAGTAGAATAACTGAACCTTTATCAACATCTTCAATTAATTTTTCATAAGTAACTGAGAACGTATTTACATCCCCAAGAACTTCTGTCATTGATATATTAATATGTTGACCCGTTTCAAGATTCAATTGACCATCTTTCATCGAATGTGTACGTATTTCTGGACCTTTTGTATCCAGTAAAATACCAACCACTTTATCTTTGCGTTTAGAAACTTCTTTTATTCGATCTATACGAATTTTATGCTCTGCATGATTACCATGGGAGAAATTCAATCGTGCAACGTTCATTCCTGCATCTATTAACTGTTCTAACATTTCTACTGATTCACTTGCTGGACCTATCGTACATACAATCTTTGTTTTCCTCATAGTATCGCCTCTTTTTTAAGTTATATTGATAATTCTTTTGATAATGTATACATAGACATATCCAACTCATGCAAGCCTTTAAAAACATCTTGCAAATCATAGTCTATTACAAGATGGTCCCTCATGCCAACTGCAACCCCGCTACGGCCCTCCATAAGGACTTCAACAGCTCTTGCACCGTATTGACTTGCAATTACACGATCACGCGCAGAAGGCGAGCCACCACGTTGAATATGTCCTAATACGGATACTCTCGTTTCAATATTGGCTTCTTTTTTTAGAATATCAGCAAGTTCATTCGCTGACATAACCCCTTCTGCAACAACAATAATACTATGTTTCTTCCCACGGCCCGTCCCACTCTTTAGTCGTTTGATGAGATCAGTAGAGTCAAACTTTTCTTCGGGTATTAATATTGTTTCAGCACCACCAGCAAGTCCTGCCCAAAGCGCTAAATCGCCGGCATTGCGGCCCATTACTTCAACTATAAATGTTCGTTCATGAGATGTTGCTGTATCTCTTATTTTATCAATCGCTTCAATAACTGTATTCAGTGCTGTATCAAAACCGATTGTAAACTCCGTACCATTAATATCGTTGTCAATTGTCGCGGGTACGCAAACACACGGTATTCCTAGCAGTGTAAGTTCTAGCGCCCCCATAAATGAACCATCTCCACCAATAACAACGAGCCCTTCAATTCCATGTAGCTTGATTTGCTCTACTGCTTTTTGGCGGCCTTCAAGCGTTCGAAATTCAGGTGATCGGGCAGATCTCAGTATTGTTCCACCGCGCTGTATAATATCGCCTACCGAACCCAGTTGTAAAAGTTCGATTTTTCCCTCGATTAAACCTTGGTAACCGTTTAAGACTCCCGCTACATCTAGTCCTTCATAAATCGCTTTACGAACAACTGCACGTACAGCAGCATTCATACCAGGTGCGTCACCGCCACTCGTTAAAACAGCAATTTTTTTCAAGTCAAATCACCTCATTTATCCATTGTGATTCTAATTCTTAACTACTCTGTAAATACACCCATCGCACGAAACTTATCATAACGATTCTCAACAAGTTGATCACTCGATAACTTCGTTAATTCTAACAGAGATTCTCTTAATGCTTCCCCAATAAATCCAGCTTGTTTGTTTGAATCACGGTGAGCACCACCGAGTACTTCGGGAATAATTTTATCGATAATACCCATTTCTTTTAGATGAGGGGCTGTAATTCGCATCGCTTCAGCAGCTTGTTTTGATAAACTTGGATCTTTCCACAAAATTGACGCTGCACCTTCAGGAGAAATAACTGAGTATGTAGAGTGTTCAAGCATATGGATATGATTGGCAACTCCTAAAGCAAGTGCACCACCGCTTCCACCTTCACCAATAACAATAGAAATAACAGGAACAGTCAAGCCGGCCATTTCAACTAAATTCCGGGCAATCGCTTCACTTTGTCCGCGTTCTTCCGCAGCCTTTCCTGGATACGCACCTTTTGTATCAATAAAACAAATGATTGGCCTTCCAAACTTCTCTGCCTGTTTCATCAATCTTAAAGCTTTTCGATACCCTTCAGGGTGTGGCATACCAAAGTTTCTTTTCACGTTTTCTTTTGTGTCTTTTCCACGTTGGTGCCCAATAACAGTTATTGGTGTATTTTCAAAGGATGCAATACCGCCCACAATCGCAGCATCGTCCCCATAATTTCGATCTCCGTGCAATTGAATGAAATCCTCAAACAACTCTGTAATATAATCTAATGTTGTTGGACGCTCAGGATGCCTTGCAACTTGAACGCGGTCCCATGGCTCCATATTACTATAAATATCGATTTCCAGTTTTTTTAATCGATCTTTTAATGTAATGATTTCTTCGGACAAATCAACAGTCGAACTCGAAGTGAATTCCTCAAGCTCATTAATTTTTTCTCTAAGACGAACAACTGGTTCTTCAAATGAAAGTGTTTTACTCATTTTTGCTGGCTCCTTTCAAATGAAGTCTAAGAATTTTAGATAATGTTTCCTTCATTTCTTTCCGGTGAACGACTGCATCTAATTGTCCGTGTTCAAGAAGAAACTCTGCAGTTTGAAAATCTTCAGGTAATTTCTCCCTAACCGTTTGTTCAATCACTCGTCTGCCCGCAAATCCGATAAGCGCTTTAGGTTCTGCAATATTAATGTCACCAACAGAAGCAAAGCTTGCAGAGACACCACCCGTTGTAGGATATGTCATGACAGAAATGTATATTAATTTGTTTTCAGAATGACGATTCAGCGCAACACTAGTTTTCGCCATTTGCATGAGTGACAAAACACCTTCTTGCATGCGAGCACCACCACTAGCAGTAAATATAATGACTGGAATCTTAAGTTCTGTTGCTTTTTCAATCGCACGTGTTATTTTTTCTCCAACAACCGATCCCATCGATCCCATACGAAAATGAGAATCCATAATTGCTATTGCAATTTTATGACCATCAATTTCACCAATACCTGTTAGGACTGCTTCATTTAACCCTGTTTTCTTTGCGTCTGATTCAACTTTTTCTGTATAGGCAGGAAAATTTAGTGGATTTTCTGTTTTAAGATGATCATCCATTGATTTGAAGGTTCCTACATCAAAAAGATGATCAGCTCTTTCGACCGCTGTCATCCGGAGATGATGATCACATTTGGGGCAAACTTTTAACTCTTTCACTAATTCCTTCGTCAAGATAATGTTTTTACACTCCGGACATTTAGTCATAATTCCTTCAGGAACATCATGTTTCCCATTATTAGAAGGTATTTTAGTCGTTTTATTTTTCTTGTTTTTCATGAAAATATCACGAATCATTTAAAGGTTCCCTCACTTTCGTCCTCAACTAGTTCAATCCATTTTGTATAGGCCTCTAGTGCCGCTTGCTCGTTCCCAGTAGAAATAGATTGAAGCAATTCCGAGACAAGTCCATTTTCTACTAGACATGTCATTCTATCAAATGGTACTTTACTGTATTGTTTCAATAAAAACCAAATTCTTAAGGATAATCTATTTCCAGTCGCTACAATCATTTCGCGTATAACGTCTTCGCGCAGCACTTCTCCATCCTCTACAATTTTATAGAGTAAACTTTCCCATACAGGTAATTCCCTAAGGTTCACGGCATTACAAACCGTTTGAATAGCTGCAACCTCATGTATTCTTCGATTTTTAATCACATCATTTATGGAATCTGGTTGCTGCATAATGAATTCTGCTAATACATCCACCAGCTTATGTTTACGGAAATCAGTTAGAAATGTTCCATCCCCACGCCGCGTTTCAATCAAGCCGAGCAGTTCAAGACTTCGAAGAGCTTCTCTAATAGTCGATCTCCCTACTTGCAGACGTTCCGCTAGATCACGTTCTGATGGAAGTCGGTCGCCAGCTTTAATACCCTCTTCTGATATAAGCACCTTAAGCTCTCCAACGATATCAAGAAACATTTTCGATGACGGCTTTACATTTTCCATACATAAACCCCTCTAGAATTAGTAGTACCGAAAAGTGGTCTGACCACTTCTGTATTTAAGCATACAGAAATTAAGACGCTTCGTAAAGTGATAGCTAATTTAAATAATTCTATATATTATAATCGTATCCACCGCTATACATCTTTAATTCTTTGGGTGAGGATTTGCACCGGCCCTCTTTTAGTCTCTATTACTCCTTGCAAAGAAATCATTTTCATTTCTACAAGTAATTTATTTGATGTCGCATACTCTTTTGGAAATACCGTACAAGAAATTGTTCCGGTGTCGTCTTGAATGGAAACGAAAGCCATAGATTCACCTTTTTTAGTACGGATGCGTTTGATTTCTGATATTAAGCCGATAATCGTTACAGTATCCCGGTCTTTCATTTCAGAAAGGGATGAAACATCATTGTAGTTTTCCCCAATTGTTTTTTTAACTTCTGCAGCAGGATGCTCTGACAAATAAAAACCAAGTACTTCTTTTTCATATTCAAGCAACATCATCCTTGGCATAATGCCTCCTGGTGAATATTTAGGACTTGCAACAGAGTGCATGACTCCTGATAGTAAGTCGTCAGCATCACCCGGACGTATAAAACGTGCATGAGAAATTGCGGCATCTATTGAGGCGAGAAGGATTGAGCGAGTTTTATTAAATTCGTCCAGTGCCCCAGCCTTTATAAGTGAGCTAATTACTTTTTCAGTAAACAAATCTCCCCCGAGTGAAACGGCGAAATCGAACATCGAATTCCATTTGTGCCCTGCTTTCCGGGCTTCATTCAATTCTTGATAAAAAGATGGTGTTATCCCTTTAATAGAGCCTAATCCAATACGAATTGAAGAATTTTGGACGGTATATTTATATTTACTCCTTTTAATCGATGGCGCAAGAAATTCAATACCATGATTCTTAGCTTCTTGAATCAAATCGATTACTTTCTCGTCATTTCCGGAAATCGATGAAATAAGAGCCGCATAAAAGTAAGCAGGTTCATGAGCTTTTAAATAAGCAAGACGATAAGAAATTAAAGAGTAGGCAACCGCATGACTTTTTGGAAACCCATAATCTGCGAACTTTACGATTAAGTCGTAAATATCATTCGCTTCTTTTTCAGACAACCCCTTATTCACAGCACTTTTCGTGAAATGAATTCGTTCCTCATTTAAAATATCACGTTTCTTTTTACTAATCGCACGCCTTAAAAGATCTGCCTCCGCCATTGAAAAACCAGCTATTTCTACAGCAATTTGCATAATTTGTTCTTGATAAACAATTACGCCATATGTTTCTTCCAAAACAGCGCCGAGTAATGGATGAATGTATGTAATTTTCTCAACACCATTTTTTCTTTTATTATATATAGGTATATTATCCATCGGACCTGGTCGGTATAATGCATTGATTGCAAATACATCTTCAAAACGAGTAGGCTGTATCAACTTGAGCGCAGCTCGCATTCCGCTCGATTCAAACTGAAAGATTCCTATTGTATCGCCATTTCTAAAAACCTCAAATGTCTTTTCATCATCAAGAGGTATTTTTTCAAATTCAATTTTAACGCCTTTATCAAATGAAATCATCGTCCGAATACGTTCAAGTAATGTTAAATTTCGAAGACCTAAAAAGTCCATTTTCAGCAGTCCTTGTTCTTCTACATCATTCATGGGCCATTGAGTCAGAAATATTCCATTACTACCACTTTGAAGTGGAACTGTTTCAACAAGTGGTTTAGGAGATAATATAACACCCGCAGCATGTGTCGAAGCATTGCGTGGTAACCCCTCAAGTGAATGTGCAGCCTCAAACCATTGACTTCGAATTGGATCCAGCGCTATCCAGTCGCGGAGCTCCCTAGACTTTTCAACAGCATCTCTAAACGCACTTTCATTAGTATTTGCAATTGCTTTTGAAAGAAACGACATCTCTTCATTAGAAAACCCAAAAACACGAGCAACATTTCGAGCAACAGCACGAGCAGATAGGGTTCCAAAGGTTATGATTTGTGCAACGTAATTTTTTCCATATTTATTTGCAACATATTGAATTACTTCTTCGCGCCGATTATCCGCAAAGTCAATGTCAATATCCGGAAGAGTTATACGTCCTGGATTAAGAAAGCGTTCAAATATAAGTCCGTATCGAATAGGATCCACATCTGTTATCCTGAGGGCGTAAGCGACCAAAGAACCTGCCGAAGAACCCCGTCCTGGACCCGTTAAAATCCCGTTTTCAGATGCAAAACGCATGAAATCTTCAACAATTAAAAAATAATCGGTAAAACCCATTTCTTCAATTACCGACAGCTCATATTTAAGCCGTTTTTCATAAGTTGCATCCAATTCGCCCATTCGATTCGTTAAACCGCTCAGACAATTCTTTTGCAGTAAAGCGACTGTACTTTCACCTTCAGGGACTGGGAAGACCGGCATAAGTGTCTCACCCGGTGGGAACTCTGCCGTACATGATAAAAGTACACTCGACATATTTGAAAGCCATTCATTTTTATCAACAAACCATTCATTTAACTCTTGTTCCTCAGGAAGATATGCATTTTCGTACAAGCTCTTATTTTCCTTAGGATCATTAAGCTTAGTTCCTAAACGTATTGCTTCAGCAACTTTGTAATTAAATGAATCTTTAGGTTCAATGAATCGCGCCTCATAAACGGCCACGACATGAATATTTAGAGTACTAGCTATCTGTTCGATTTGTTGCTCATCGATATGCTTTAGACCGCTTGTTCTTGCTATTCCTATGAAAACGGCTTTCTCGTCGATACCGCTTACTAATCGACGGAACGTTTCTTCACTCCTAAATTCATCCCAAGATGGATCTGTCATCGGAAGGATAAAAATACAGCCGGAACTATAGGCATTAAGCCAGTGGAGTGGAATCATTTCTGATTCTCCAATAGAAATCGCACTGCTAATCTTCAACAAGTTCCGATACCCTTCATCATCTTTTGCATAAATATAAGATAATACGGCTTTTCCATCCCCAATATCAATAAATGCAGATAATCCAATTACTGGATGAATATCGTATTTCTTCATTGTAAGACAGAATGAACGGACACCATATAATTTCGAATTCACGATAGCAGCAGCACGAGCCCCTCTCCTTTTCAGAAGAGGGGCTAGATGATTTAGTTTTATTATTCCACGCAAAAGATCTGCACCCGTAACTAGTTGCGGATAGACAAGTGTCATCAATTTCCCTCCGCCCGATTTATTTCTTACAAACCCCTTTTAGCTTACTTATTACTTCATCTGCCTCTTCCCATGAGTGAACAGATGCACCTGAAGCAAGTGGATGACCACCTCCACCATATTCTGCGGCCAGTGTGTTAATAACAGGTCCTTTAGAACGTAATCGAACTCGAATCTGATCCTCTTCTTCAATAAATATCAGCCAGGCACAAATCCCCTTAACGTCTCCAAGTGAGCCTACAAGTTGTGATGTTTCAGAAGCTGTCACATTAAACCTAGCTAATGTTTCACTGTCTAGCTTTATAAATGCAGCACCATTATCATCCATTTCGAAGTTTTGATATATATGACCTTGTAAATGAAGGAGCTTTCGATCTACTTCGTACATACCCGCAAATAATTCGGCTCGATTAAAATCATATTTAATAAGCTCGCTCGCCAATTCAAACGTTCGCTCTGTTGCACTTGGAAACATGAATCGACCTGTGTCTCCAACAATTCCAGCAAATAAGAGCCGCGCTGCATTATCCGTCATTTTCCAATCATTTGTTTTCTGGCCTTCTTTGAAAAGGGCCGTTATCATTTCTGAAGTCGAGCTCGCAGTCGTGTCCACCCAACTTAAATCTCCATAAGGATCCACGTCTGGATGATGATCTATTTTCATAATGAAAGCACTATCCATATAATACTCACCATCAATCCGTTCTGTATTTCCAGTGTCCGTAATAATAACCAATGCATCCTTATAGTGTGAGCGTTCAACAGAATCTAGCCTTGCAAGATATGATAAGGATTCTTCATGCTCACCAGCAGCATAAACCTCTTTCGTTGGATAGTTCTCTAAAATAAGCTCTTTCAATCCAATTTGTGAACCATATGCATCCGGATCCGGTCGTACGTGTCGAAGGATTATTATTTTGTTGTATTTTTCAATTGTGTCAATGATTTGTCTTTTCATACTCAAATTCCCCCATACCTCAATATATTCTAGTCGCAATCTACCACAAAAGCCTCTACAATGAAGGAAGTTATGTAATCAATGGAGGGCTTTTATGTTTAATTTAATTTTTGTGTTTTTCATTATCGTTTCAGCAGTCTTTTATCTTTATTTCAAGACGAGACAATTTCGTACAACCTATATGCTCCCGATCCGTAAAAAGATGTACGCAGGAATGGCAGGCGCTTCACTTGGAGTGTTGCTGATTTCTTTCGGATTGAATCAGTTTACTTTGGACGTTGGAATTACAAGGTATATAATCGCCGCAGTTTTTATACCACTAGGCTTATATGTATCCGTTAATAATTACCGCAGATATAAACACTATAATCGTTTTGTTGTCGAAGAAGCTGAACTGAATCAAAACTGATGCATATTACATGCATCAGTTTTTCTTTTTCTCCACTATTTCTAACGTTCAAATAGTTGATACATTACCATTGCCTTTGCAATAAGTTCTCCTTCGCTTAAAATGTCAAAGTCTACTTTGACAAGACGACGACTCATATGTAAAATTCTTGGTTCAACTCGAACTACACTACCCAATTGGACATGTTTTATAAAGTATAAAGTCATATTTTCAGGTACACTTTCACCACGTTTATGAAGTTTGATTGCTCGATTTCCAGCATCCGTTAATAAAGTTGTCATTGCGCCATATGATAAAGAACCGAGTTCATTTGTCAGCTGGGGAACAACAATAAATTGAATCGCATATGGGTCATCCGAAACAATCTCCATTTGGTTTTTCACAATATCATCATTTGTTTCACCCTGTTGAGGTTGTCGTTGTGCCATTTGGAAAGCTTTCAAAACATCTTGTCTACTAATAATTCCAGCGAGCGTGCCTTTTTCCGTAATGACAGGTATTAAGTCCAAACCTTCCCAAATCATACTATGGCCAGCAGAAGCTACACTTGTTTTTTCGGTAACTGTTATAGGATTCCGAGTCATTACTTTCCGAATTTGTTCATCATCAGACCTTCCAATAACATCACGGGACGTAACAATACCAATTAACTTTCCGGATTTTTCGATAACAGGATAGCCTGAGTGTTGGGATTCTTTATTCACCCTATTGAAGTCACTCACATGATCGGTTGACTGCATAACAATCGTTTCAGAAAACGGTGTCAAAATATCTTCTGCAAGTAAAATCTTTTTCTCAATCAATTGGTCAAAAATTGCTCGATTTAACATTGTCGCTACAGTAAACGTGTCATAGCTTGTGGAGATAATTGGGAGTTCAAGCTCGTCTGCAATCTTTTTTGCTTCATCGGACGCGTCAAAACCACCCGTGACAAGTACAGCCGCACCAGCTAATAATGCAGTTTCATGAGCTTTCAAACGGTTCCCTACAATTAAAAGATTTCCAGCATCTATGTAACGCATCATATCGTCCAATTGCATTGCACCTATTACAAACTTCGTCAAGGTTTTATACAAGCCATCTCTTCCACCAAGGACTTGTCCGTCAACAATATTCAACACTTCGGCAAAAGTCAGCTGTTCAATATTATCTCTTTTTTTCTTTTCAATTCGAATTGTTCCTACACGTTCAATCGTGTTTACAAGCTTCCTGTTTTCAGCTTCTTTTATTGCACGATAAGCCGTTCCTTCGCTCACTGAAAGAGCACGCGCAACCTGTCGTACGGATATTTTCTCTCCAACAGAAAGCCCTTTTATATACCGAAGTATAAGTTCATGCTTGGTAGCCATCTCTTCACCTTTTCCTTATCATAACCTATATCTATTCTACCATAAATACTCAAAAATAACGGTCTAGAGATGTTTCGTTCCCCCTAGACCATTATCTTATATCTCGAACGAATCTCCTGCCTCCATTATCTTCACTTCATGATCCGTGACAAGTTCTTTAAATACTTGTGGATCTTGTTCAATTGGAGGAAATGTATTGAAATGGACCGGGATTGTAAGCTTAGGATTTATAAGTTTAACTGCTTGTGCTGCATCTTCTGGCCCCATCGTAAAATTATCTCCGATAGGAAGAAAAGCTACATCAATCGAATGTTGTCTTCCAATCATCTCCATATCTCCAAAAATCGCAGTATCGCCTGCATGATAGATTGTTTTTCCTTCAGCCGTGAAAAGAATTCCTGCTGGCATTCCCGTATAGATTATTTCATTATCATCTGTTGTATAAGAAGAACTGTGGAAGGCTTGCGTAAATTTTACGGTTCCAAATTCAAACTCTTTCGAACCTCCTAAATTCATACCGTGTGTTCTTAAACCTTGCCAACCTAAATACACAGCCAGTTCGTTTGGTGCAATGACAAGTGCGTCGTTTGCTTTTGCTAATTCTACCGTGTCTCCCACATGGTCATTATGCCCATGAGTTAATAAAATGATATCCGGTTTTTCATTTTCAACAATAAGATCTGTTAACTTATTTCCTTTAATAAATGGATCTATTAAGATCATATGATTCCCCGTCTTTATTTTTACTATTGAATGGCCGTGATACGAAATATGCATATTATTTTCCTCCTAAAGTTTTCATTCATAACTTACAATTTTCGCTCTTTATACGAAAAACCCTCTTTTCTGCTATAATGTAATTAGTAAAAGAGAGGGGTAATAATTTGAATAAGGTTGAAGTAATCCAAAACTTTTTACGAAATGAAAATCTAGATGCTGCATTTATCACAACACCCGACAATGTTTTTTACTTGACTGGGTTTAGTAGCGATCCACATGAACGTCTTCTTGGTGTAATGTTATTAAAAGATGCGGAACCGTTTATTCTCTGTCCTTTAATGGAAGTTCCGGACGTAAAAGCAGCGGGCTGGAAGTTTGAAGCAGTTGGACATGCCGATACAGATGACGCTTGGGACATCCTTGTTAATGCCGTCAACACTCGCGGATCTGCCCCAACTTCAATTGCAGTTGAAAAGTCACATTTAACTGTCGAACGATTGGAACGTATGAACGAGCTCTTTCCAGAGGCTTCATTCTCTAGGATCGATGAACAACTAAACAATATGCGGGTAATTAAAGATGAGTCTGAACTTGTTCATCTGCGTAAAGCAGCAGAACTTGCTGATTACGCAGTTGAAATCGGTTGCCGCGAAATTGCTGAAGGCAAAACTGAACTTGAAGTACTTATGGCAATTGAGTTTGAGTTAAAGAAAAAAGGCGTTCAAAAAATGGCGTTTGATACAATGGTACTTTCTGGGCCCAAAACGGCATCACCTCACGGAACACCTGGTGACCGTAAAATCCAAAAAGGCGACTTCATATTATTTGACCTTGGAGTTGTTTACAATGGCTACTGCTCGGATATTACACGAACTGTTGCGTTCGGTGAACCAACCGAAGCCCAACGTGAAATTTATGAGACTGTTAGACGCGCTGAGCAAGCCGCAATAGAACTTGTTCGACCTGGTGTTAAAGCATGTGAACTTGATAAAGTCGCTAGAGATGTAATTACTGATGCTGGCTTCGGTGAGTATTTTACACACCGTCTTGGTCATGGACTTGGTATTTCAGTACATGAATATCCTTCGATTACAGGAACAAATGAATTTGTTCTTAAAGAAGGTATGGTATTTACAATCGAACCAGGAATTTACAATCCAGAAATTACAGGAGTCCGAATCGAGGATGATGTAGTAGTAACTTCTGATGGTGTAGAAGTACTTACAAAGTTCCCGAAAGAATTGCAAATAATTCAACCATAAATAATAGAGTCCATCCACAAGTAACACGTGGATGGACTCTATTTAAATTATCTATTTAACAATGATTCCGCAGTAACATACTCAAGGCCTTGAGCTTCAGCTACAGCTTGATAAGTAACATGACCATCGTAAGTGTTAAGACCTTTTTGGAGAGCAAGATTGCCTAGAAGTGCTTGTTTAAAGCCTCTGTTTGCAATTTGCAGCGCATAAGGAACAGTAGTATTTGTAAGACCCATTGTTGCAGTACGCGGAACTGCACCTGGCATATTTGCAACAGCGTAATGAACAACACCATGCTTCTCATAAGTCGGCTCATCATGTGTTGTGATACGATCAGATGTTTCGAAAATTCCACCTTGGTCAATTGCGATATCCACTAGAACTGAACCTGGTCTCATCGATTTTACCATTTCTTCAGAAACAAGTTTTGGTGCTCTCGCTCCAGGAATAAGAACCGCTCCAACAACTAAATCAGCATCTCTTACTGCTTCTGCAATATTAAATGGATTTGAAACGAGTGTTTGAACATCGTTTCCGAACAACTCTTCTAATTGGCGCAAACGATCTGTCGACAAATCAATTACAGTTACATGTGCACCCATACCAATTGCTACACGTACTGCATTTGTTCCGGCCATTCCGCCACCGATAACTGTAACTTTACCACGAGATACACCAGGGATACCACCTAGAAGAATACCTTTTCCACCATTCGTTTTCTGAAGGAATTGAGCTCCAATTTGTGTTGCCATACGACCTGCGACTTCACTCATTGGTGCTAAAAGAGGAAGGGTATTATTTGGTAGTTGAACAGTCTCGTATGCAATTGCTGTTACTTTCTTTTCAAGTAAAGCGTTCGTTAAGTCCGTTTCTGGAGCAAGGTGGAAATAAGTGAATATGATTTGCCCTTCACGGAAATATTGAAATTCAGAAGCTTTCGGCTCTTTAACTTTCATTACCATTTCTGTATTCCATGCTTCTTCAGCAGTTTGTACGATTACTGCACCAGCTTCAATATACTCATCATCCGTGAAACTTGAGCCTAGTCCTGCACCCGATTGAATGAAAACTTCATGGCCAGATGATTTTAAAGTGAAAGCTCCAGCTGGCGTCATTGCTACACGATTTTCATTGTTAAGTATTTCTTTAGGAACACCAATACGCATAATAATATACCCTCCCGTTAATCGATTAATTAGTTGGTTCAGACAATTTACATCGTCGTCACCAATGCTATTCCATTTTAGCAGATACAATCTAAATATGCTTGTTTTACAAGAATCTCTTAGTATAGTAAAACTCCTACACAGTAACCAACCATTATCATTTACCTGTTCTTTCAATTCTTGTAACAATTTTGTCAATAATGGTGAATATATTTTATTCATTTAAAGGATTACTTATAGCTTTTATAGAAGTAGTACATATAACTAATAATAAGAATGGAGAGAATACACATGACATTACAATACAACCAAATTCTCGTAGCAATTGACGGTTCAAAAGAATCCGAATGGGCATTTAAAAAATCAGTAGCTATTGCAGCACGAAATAATGCTACTTTGAATCTTGTAAACATTATTGACACGCGCTCTTACGCAGCTGTTGAAGCGTATGATCGTTCGATTGCTGAACGTGCACAGAAATTTGCAGAAGAGCTTCTAGGGAAATACAAAGTTGAAGCAGAGGCAACTGGACTTAGCAAAGTAAATGTTGTTGTAGATTATGGTTCACCTAAAACTATGATCGCTCGTGACATCTCTAAGAAGCTGAACATCGATTTAATCATTTGTGGAGCAACAGGTTTAAACGCAGTAGAACGTTTCTTAATCGGTAGCGTTTCAGAGAACATCGTTCGATCTGCAAAATGTGATGTTCTAGTAATCCGTACACCTGAAGAATAATTTTCATGAAATATACAAAAGATTGGCCGACACCAGATATGTTCTGGTGTCGGCCAATCTTTTTTTGGACAATTTTTGCAGACTGATTATTCGGCTACCCATATATCTATTTTTTGCAGGAATAATGCCATCGCATGTTTGTCTTTCATATTTGGAACTTTTGCCAGTAATACTTCTGGTGTTGCTTTCATTTCTGGGAAAGGCTTTCTTAAAATCAAAATACTTTTTGCATGTGAAGCATTTTTAAATAAAGATTCCGGTAACTGTATTACCGCCCTGATAATAGAATGTTCTTTTAAAAACGGATGTAAATTCTTCGATTGTTCAGAGTCAAACAGATTCTCAGGAACAATAAATAATGCATGACCACCCGGCTTTGTATGATTCATCGTTTGTTCGATGAATAAATGATGAGCATATGCGTGTCCGGTAGCCGGCATTAATTTAAAGTTTAATCCGTTTTCATCATCTGGATAGAATCCAACTGGTAAATCACATATTGCGATATCTACTGGATCAATTAGTAGTGGACGGAGTGCATCTTGAATGAGAAAGGATACAGGCTGCTGCAATAATTCACCAGTAACCGCAGAAAGTCTGACGAGTAATTCATCGATTTCTACAGCACTCGCCACGATTTCTCCCTCGACCGCGTTCATAACTGTATAAAGTAAGTTACCTGTACCTACAGCAGGATCAAATATCGTAAATGTTTCTTTGTCCTTCGTAAGCTTCTCTACAATATGCCCTAGTAGCATTCCGATTGAATCCGGAGTCATTTGGTGATGCGGTTGCGCAGATTGTTGCATGCCTTTTAACACCGCAAGTTGAATACCACGGCGAATCTCTTCTTTCGTGACGTCTCCGCTTAATTCTGGTATTTGTTTTCCCGATAACCAAAGTTCACAAGCTTCAATAATTGCTTCCAAATACAGAACCTCAGTGGATTCTGTATATGTATCTATAAACGAAAATATATTTTCAATATTTGTTTTCATTGTCATCCCTCGATTAACAAAACCCACTCGTCTCCGAATGGGTTTTCATTATTATTTAGTTAATTCTTTTACAGCTGAAAGTGCTTTATCGTAATCAGGATGGTCCGTTACTTCAGAAACATATTCAACATACGTTACTTTATCGTCCTTATCAATTACGAAAACCGAACGTGTAAGCAATCGAAGTTCTTGAATAATCGTTCCGAAAGCTTCACCAAATGATAAGTCGCGATGATCTGATACTGTTTGAACGGCATCGATTCCTTCTGCCGCACACCATCTTGCCTGGGCAAATGGAAGATCAACAGAAACCGTAAGTATTTGAACATCATCGCCAAGTGCTGCTGCTTCTTCGTTGAATTTCCGAGTTTGTGCTGAGCATACACCCGTATCAATCGAAGGTACCACACTAATTAGACGTACCTTACCTTTTGAATCTGATAATTTAACTTCACTTAAATCATTCGCAAGTACAGAGAAATCTGGTGCAGTGTCTCCTACTGTAACTTGTGTACCGAGCAATGTAACAGGATCGTTATGAAATGTAACTTTAGTCATTAAAAAACGCCTCCCTTTCAATACTAATCTTACTAAACTACTGCCCCTTCATGCAACTGTCCGGCTTTCTGGCCAGTACTTATATTTCCAACTTTATCAAAAGAATTCTCATGAATGACGTATGTGTCTGCAAAAAGATCATGAAGCGCTTCTTTTCTTGGCATGAAAATAGGGAGTAAATAGGGAAATAAAAGAGTTTTAGAAATAAATCTTCCAAATACTTCTCTAAAAATGACCGTACTCCACATAAGTTTCACACCTTCTTTAGGAACTACTTTAATTCCTAAAATCATTTTGCCAACGGTTTGATGTAAAAACTTTGTCATTAATAAAAAGTAAACAAGAAATAATAATAGAGCCGTTATTTTGTACGTGTTAAAAAACAAAAAGATTGGACTTGACACCGAAACATCCAATGCTCTAAAAACCGGTTTAATAAAGAGACCACTGAGTGCGTAAACTACAAGCACATCTATAGAATACGCCCAAAACCGTATCCAAAATCCCGCTATTTTTGGCCGATACTGATTGGTTTCACTCGATTGATTGTACGGTTTATTCAAATCGATGGGCATTTCAGCCGGATTCAGCTGATGTTCATTGTATTCCGACATAGGTACCCCTCCTTATTTATCACCATATAAATACATCATTCTTGGAGCACTGTGATTCGATAATAATTTCCCTATTATTTCAGACTCCATATTACCACCAAACATAGACTTGGCTTTTAATCCGAAAAGGGAAACAATACTTTCATTCATCGTATATTCAAAGACAGTAGCATCCTCAAGTTCATAATCTACTTTCATCGCAGCAATTACATCAGCGGCTTTTCCATAATCATCCGCAAGACCCGCTTCGATTGCTTGACGACCATTTAAAATACGGCCATCTGCGACCTTTTTAACGTCCGCTTCGCTCATTTCGCGACCATCCACAATGATGTCAACAAAACGTTGGTATGAATCATTAATCATTTCTTCGAGCATCACACGTTCTTCTTTTGTCATTTCACGATTTCCGCTCATTATATCTTTGTATGGACCTGTTTTAATTGTATTGAAACGAATACCGTATTTTTCTGCCAGACCTGAGTAATCCATGCTTTCCATTATTACTCCAATAGATCCCGTAATTGTCTCACGATTAACGAATATTTTTTCAGCTGGTGCGGCAACATAGTATCCTCCCGAAGCAGCCATTCCTCCCATGGAAACATACAGCGGAATACCTTCTTCTTGAATAGCAAGTAAACCATCGTAAATATCAGCAGATTCCACTACTCCACCACCAGGGGAATTGACACGAAGAATCACACCTTTTATAGTGTCATCCTCAACAATATCCGTTAGTTGACTCATAAAAAATTGGTGATTATAACCCATTCCGCCAAATAGCGGGTTCACTCCTCCTGTATCTTGAATGACACCATCCAAATTCAGTACTGCAATTTTGTCTTTTCCGATTCCATCTTCAATAATCGTTTCGTTATAACCCGAAATTGATGTGGATGCAAATTCATCTAACATACTCGAAAAGTCCCTTGTAAATAAAAACGATAACGAGTTTACACCTATTGATACAAATACAAGTGCTGCTGTTACGATGATAGCTATCCATCGTTTTATTGTCATTGAGTATTCCTCCTTTTAATCCTTACATTACTTTATACGTATATGCTCACCTAAATGTTTCACCGAATACCAAAACTAGTATAACTCATTCCATTGAACTGTACATTTCGCAGAATGAATACTTATTTTAATAAATGAAGCCAGTCTTAATTCAAACGGACCTTCTTCTTTGCTTTAATCGCTTCAACAACCTTAGATGTTGTAAATACAAGTAGTGCAGTCCATATGAATGCAAAAGATATGAAATCTATTTTACCGAACGTCTCCCCATATATAATAACGCCAAGAAAAAGCATCATTGTTGGGGCAATATATTGCAGAAAACCTATCATATAAAGAGGTATTCTTTGCGCTCCTTTTGCAAACATAACTAAAGGTAAAGCCGTAGCAATACCTGTAACAATGAGTAAGATATCGGTCTTTAGATCAACGTGTAAAAATGCAGACTGTTTATTCCAAAATAGCCATATGTAAAATCCCAGTGCAAACGGCGTTATAAAAAGAGTCTCAATTGTCATTCCACGGAGCGCATCCAGCTTGATTTGCTTTTTAAGAAGACCGTATACGGCGAAAGTGATGGCGAGTACGAATGCAATCCACGGAAACTTCCCGTATGAGATTGTTAAAACCATTACCCCTACTGCAGCTAATAAAAAAGCAAGTTGTTGTGCTCTAGATAGTTTCTCCTTCAAGAAGAAAACACCTAATAACACAGACACCAACGGATTTATATAGTAACCTAAACTGGTTTGAACAAGAAGATCATGATTTACAGACCAAATAAATAAAAACCAATTACCTGAAACAAGAAACGAAGCAGAAACAAGATACCAAAAATCACGTTTTGAACTCCATAACGCTTTTAAATCTTCAAGTAAATAACGACCATTCTTCATTAGTAATACAAGTAAAAGCGTCATCACAAACGCCCAAATAATTCGACTTACTAATATCTCACTACTCGTAACATGTCCTAGACTTTTCCAGTATATTGGTAGGAACCCCCAAATAGTATACGCCCCAATTGCCCATAGGACACCGCTTTTCTCTGTATGCATCACGACATCCCCTTATATTTAGCAAACCGAAATAGTACACTCAGTATAAACGGTTAATATCTATTCGTAAAGCAAGTGTTGACATTCCTACAAAACCCTTTCAAGGTGAAATCTATATAAAAAAACCATTTTTAAAGACTAGTATTTCCCAGTCTGTAAAAATGGTCGTATCGTTCAACTCAATTCTGTTCTCTTTTACGGAGTTCAACACGCATTATTTTACCAGATGCTGTTTTGGGTAATTCATCCATAAATTCAATCTCACGAGGATATTTATAAGGAGCGGTTAGCTGCTTAACATGATCCTGCAGTTCTTTTATGAGTCCAGGATTATCTTTTTGAGCTGGATCACGTAAAACCACGAATGCTTTTACAATATTGCCTCGAACTTTATCCGGACTTGCAATTACGGCACATTCACGAACAGCAGGATGTTTCACAAGTGCATCTTCTACTTCGAACGGCCCAATTGTATAACCAGAACTAATAATAATGTCATCGCCTCTGCCTTCAAACCAAAAATAACCATCTTCATCAATTCTTGCTCGGTCACCTGTTATATAATATTCTCCACGAAACTGCATAGCCGTTCGTTCTGGATCTTTTAAATATTCTTTAAATAAAGCAGGTGTTGAAACATGAACTGCAATATCACCTGTTTCACCCGGAATGGATGGAAGCCCAAAATCATCAATTACTTCAACGCGATTCCCCGGAGTGGGTTTTCCCATTGAACCCAATTTTGCATCCATTCCAAGCATGGTTCCAACAAGTAACGTATTTTCGGTTTGACCGTAGCCATCTCTTACTTGTAAGCCAAATATTTTTTCGAAAGTCTCTATGACCTCACGGTTAAGCGGTTCTCCTGCAGAGACAGCACTTCTAATAGAAGATAAATCATAACTCTGCAAGTTTTCTTCGGATGCGATAAAACGATATTCTGTCGGCGTACAACATAAGACATTCACTTCGAATTGACCTATAAGATTCAAGTAAGTCTCTACATCAAATTTCCCATCATAGACTAAACCCGTCGCACCACTTCCTAAGACAGAAAGAAACGGTGTCCAAATCCACTTCTGCCAACCGGGAGCAGCAGTAGCCCACACGACATCCCTCTCTTCAATTCCAAGCCAACTAGCACCCGTTGTTCTGAGATGAGCATATCCCCAACCATGTGTGTGAACAACGCCTTTTGGTTTTCCTGTAGTTCCAGATGTATAGGACAAGAAAGCCATATCAGAACTATTTGTTTTTGTCATAGAAAACTCTTTCGAAGCATTTAGCATTAAGTCCGTTAAAGATAATTGATTCTCTTCTGCCTTACCTATAATAAACACTTGAACATCCTTCAAGTTTTCAACTTCACTAAATTGATTTGAAAATGCTTCATAAGCAACAATCGCTTTAGCATCGCTATGTGCTAGACGGTAATCGATATCCGTTGGTCGAAGCATTTCTGAACTCGGTATGACTACAAGTCCCGCTTTAAGTGCACCGATATAGGTGACATAAGCCTCAATCAGGCGTGGAACCATCACTAATACGACGTCCCCTTTTTTAAGTCCCTTTTCTATAAATACATTTGCGGCTTTATTTGCTGAAATCATCAGCTCTTCATATGTAATTTCTTTCTTCTCACCCAATGAATTTATATATATCAATGCTTTCATATTGGATCCTGTTGCATATTTTTCAAATTCGCTCACAAGGTTATATTGTTCTGGTGCAATGAGATTTTCACTATTCATTATATTTCCCCCTTTACTCTATTCGTTCATTATACAAGGACCGCTCTAATAAACATAATATATTTTGTTAATTCAACATTAGCTTGTTGAAAAATCTGAATTACTTATACAATATAACAAAAGCTGTTCCGGGAAAAACCCGAAACAGCTTTTTGTTACTTTTTAATTATTTGTTTTGATATCCGCTCATTTGTTGCTGGGCTTGTCGAACTAATCGCTTTGTAATTTCTCCGCCGACGGATCCGTTGGCACGCGACGTTGCATCAGGTCCCATTTGTACGCCAAATTCTGCTGCAATTTCGTTCTTCATCTGATCAAGTGCTTGTCGTACACCTGGAACTACAAGCTGGTTTGAGTTGCTGTTGTTGTTTGGCATCATTAACACCTCCTTGTGAATATAGAATGTACAATTTCGGAAATTTCATGCGGAGGCATCAGATGGTAATTTTTTCATTGATTACAGAAGATCATCAAATAGATCATCTTTTTTAAGTGGTATGTCATATATGGCTCGATTTTGAACGGCTTCATCTATCATCGGTTCAAAATCCGTAAAACTTTCATAAAAATTCACTTTTTCAAGTTTCGGCTTTGTTTTCGGTTTAGAAGGCGTGAAAATTGTACAACAATCTTCATATGGTCTTATTGAGATATCATAAGTGCCAATCTTTTTAGCCATATCAATGATATCAAGTTTGTCTTCAGCAATAAGTGGCCGCAAAATCGGCGTTGCTGTCACTGCATTGATTGTTGTAAGACTCTCCAACGTTTGACTTGCAACCTGTCCTAAACTTTCTCCTGTAACAATTCCTAATGCATTTATTTCAGCTCGGACTTTGTCTGCAATTTGCAACATCATTCTTCGAGTTGTTGTCATTGAAGTGTTTTCAGGTATTTTATCAGCAATTGTTTGTTGAATTTGAGTAAACGGTATTACATGCAATCGCACTGTTGATCCAAAAAAACATAATTTCTCTGCAAGGTCAATAACCTTTTGTTTTGCCAATTCGCTTGTAAATGGCGGACTTTCAAAATGGATAGCATCTATAGACACTCCACGTTTCATCATAAGATAACCTGCCACTGGACTGTCAATACCTCCAGATAACATCAGCAACGTTTTCCCATTCGATCCGACTGGCATTCCACCTGCACCATAATGTATATTAGCAGTAAGGAATGCACCTTCATTTCTAATTTCGACTAATAACATAATATCGGGTTTTTTCATTTGGACAATGAGTCCCGGAAACTTTTGCAATACATGTGATCCAATTTTTCGCTGTAACTCGCCTGTGTCCAACGGAAATGTTTTGTCTGTTCGTTTTATTTCAACTTTAAATGTTTTTCCATTCGTTTCACCTGAACCAACTACTTCAATTGCTCTTGCATAAATTGCTTCCAATGTTGACTCACATTTCGCTACAGGACTAAATGATTGAATACCAAAAACAAACGGCAACCTTTCAATCGCTTGTTCCATGTCACGAGGGTCATCCGCAAGTAAAAACATGCGATCTCGTTCCGATTTTAGTACAACTGTTGGAAGGTCACTTAAGACGGCTGTAATATTCTTTTTTAATTTTCTAACGAAATAACTTCGATTCCGTCCTTTTAATGATAATTCTCCATAACGGATTAATAATTCATTCCATATCATTTGTTTTTCCCCTTCCAAGCAATTTCATGAACTTATTAAAAACGTTATTAAATTCAAGAATCTCTTCTTCAGTATTATTTTTTCCAAAACTAATTCGAATAACTCCTTGTTTAAAGTGCTCTGGTAATTGCACCTCTTCTATAACATGACTTGCACGTCCACTTTTCGATGAACAAGCACTGGAAGTTGATAATGTGATTCCGTTTTCTTGAAAGAAATTTACTGCGATTTCACCTTTTATTTTAGGGAAAGCAATTGCCAAAATATGAGGTGCACCCGCATCCTCTGCAAGTATTAGAACATCATCGAATTTTTTTATGTGATTAATAATAAGGTTTCGCCAATTTAAATAAGAATTCGTTTTATTTTCTGATGAAATTAATCTCATTGCTTTAGCAAAGACAGCCGCATTCGGCACGGATACAGTTCCATTACGATGGCCATTTTCTTGTCCGCCTCCAAAACTAACCGCATGAATGACGAGTCCTTTTCTTAGTGCAAGTAATCCCGAACCTTTCAAACCATTTATTTTATGAGCTGAAACTGTGATTGCATCGGGACCCATTCCCGCTAAAGAAATCGGTAACCTCCCGTAACTTTGTACCGCATCAGAATGAAAGACAGCTCTTGAGTTTTCTTTAATTATTTTCGCGAATTCCACAATTGGCTGGATCGTCCCAATTTCATTATTGACATGCATAATGCTCACGAGTATTGTGTTTTTTCTGATTTTCTCTTTTAATTCTAACGGCGAAATTAATCCTTGCTTATTACACGTCAAATAGTCAATTTCAAATCCCTTTTTTTCTAGATAGACCATTGCGTTTAGTACAGAAGGATGTTCTATACGAGTCGTAATGATATGACTGCCTTTTGCATGATTTGCATAAGCCAAACCGATAACGGCTAAATTATTTGCTTCTGTACCTCCTGAAGTGAATATTATTTCACACTCAGGCGCATCTAAAAGGGATGCTATTTGTTTTCTAGATCGCTCAAGTAGGTTCTCAGCATTTTTTCCAGCTAGATGTAAAGATGCTGGATTCGCATAATATTTTCTGTTCGCTTCTACAAATGCCGCTAACACTTCTTCACTAGGTACTGTCGTTGCTGAATTGTCTAAATAAATCATCCTTACAGATCCTTCCATAGTATATCCATAATAGGCGTAACAAAGCCACCTGCATTCATTCTGCCGGTGGCCATAGTTAACTCAATTAATTAATGAACGCTCTCTTTTACAAGTTCTTCAATACGCTTCATTGCACCCGGCTCCACATGCTCTACTGCAGTTGCAGCTTCCTCCAATGCTTTAGCATACCGGAACTGTCTAAATGATTCCTCTGCTTCAAGCAATCGAACATGCATTTCCGGATTCGAGGCGCGGTAACGATTACCATATTGAATAATCCATTCGATTAGCATGACGTTATCAAGTAATTCTTCAACTTTTTCTGCCACTTCATCAACAGACTTCTCAGCATTATCTAAATAGGAGTTTGCCAAATTCATATTTAATGGAACTTCCTGTAAGCTTTGTGTCACAATATATATTTGTTCTTCAGCCTCTTCCAGCCTTGCATCCATATCGTCTGGAATTCCAGGAATATTTCCCTTATGAAGCATCCGATCTGTATTTTGCAGTTTACGAGATAATTCACCTAATTTTGTACGTACGCTATTTTCATCTATACGTAAATTTTCAATTCGATGTGCAAAGCTTTCTCGTTCATCTGCAACATTTTCCATAATGGCAGCAATCTCTTGCAACTCAACTTGAAGACTCGAAAAAGCAGAGGCTTCTTCTTCAATTCTTGATGAAAGAACTTCAAATCTCTTATGGACTGCTTCAAGTTTCTTAAGTGCTTCTTGTGGAATTTGTGCTTCAGTTTCATTAAGTCTATAACTTTGTTGAACAAATGCAGCTTCATCGGAGGTTTCTCGAGTTATACGTATTAATTGCGACAGCTCTTCTCCGTAATACTCGTAATTTGCATCTACATAACGTTTTGCATTCACTTCATTTTCAAGGGCATCATAAAAAGAATCAATTCGATCATTTATTTCATTCGTGTTTTGTTGGTAAGATTTGATTTCGAGTTCAGCCATTTTATATAGCATATCCTGAATCTCATTTTCAATTTCATCCAGTTTTTTTTCTAACTCCAGATGTTTTAAGTAGTACGATTGTTCTTCCATTTCTCGAATACCATTTCTGAGTTCACGGATTGAAGAAGGTATCTTATTTTGCAATTCGGATAGTAGTGATGGTATTTCATGAATAAGCGAAAAAACATGTTCTCCATTTTCGGTTAATGAAATCACAATTTCACGAGCTAATAAGTAATTCCCATTTTCGGTAAGTTCATCGTATTCCTTAAACTTTGGATTGAATGATTCCAATTCTCTTTCCAATGGACCCACAGTAATTCCAAAAGAATGTTGGTGAGCAAGTATAGTTTTACGCGCTGCACGATATTGTTCTTGAAGCTTTTCCATTTCTATACGATTTTTCTCTTCACTACCCACAAGCTCATCTAGTTCCGTTAATATTGATGTCATTCTCTCATCACAAAAACGGATCTTTGCTTGAATATCTTTCTCGATTTCCGATGCCTTCTTAAAACGGAAACGATCTACTGTATCTTCAGCATCAAAGAGAAGAGTATCAATTTTCGGCATATGTTCATCCATAATCTCAGTCCATTGATTTCTCCACCGCTCAAATTTCTCTTCCGTTTCCCCTGTCATATTCAACTGTTTTATTTTCGTCATTTCTTCAAGTATTGGTTTGTGTTGGATTTGCGATTTTTCTTTTTCTAATCTATTAATTTCTCTTATATGTTTACGCCTGAATAAAAAGGCAATTATCGTTAAGATTATGAGTGCAATAACTGCAAAAATTATGTATTTCATCGTGGTCCCCCTATTCAAGTGTCGAAGCATCAATATACTAACCTTTATAATACCACGTTCAGATAAATTTAGTTACGAAAAAGAAAGTTTTTTAGGGAATCCTGCGTATAATCATCAATTCATTCTCAATTCATTGATTCTCCTTCATCTGAACTGTATACTTTAGACATATATTATAGATGAAGAGGTGTTGTATTTGTTTACAAAATTAGATTACGCTAAAGATATCACAGAGCAATATAGTCAGCTTACCAGCCAGCTCGACGCACTTCTTACTGGTGAAAAGAACATGTATGCAAACTTAAGCAATACTTCAGCTTTATTAAATCAATTCTTCGACCGAATCAATTGGGTCGGATTTTACCTAATGGATAATGATGAACTTGTCCTTGGACCTTTTCAAGGTTTACCAGCTTGCATTCGAATCCCGCTCGGTAAAGGGGTTTGCGGAACTGCAGCTCAGACGAAAGAATCCATCATTGTACCTGACGTAAACGCATTTCCAGGACATATTGCATGTGATGCAGCTTCTCAATCCGAAATAGTGATTCCTATAGTTAAGAATGGAACAACTATTGGCGTTCTAGATATTGACAGTCCTGAATTGGATCGTTTTAATGAAGATGATCGTATTGGACTTGAAAAGATTATTGACGTGCTTATTAAGCACATATAATAGAAGAAGATACTAAAAAAGCTTCGACAATCTAAATTAATGATTGTCGAAGCTTTTTTTATTTTGAAGTGTTTTCTGCGAGTACTTTTTCTGTCGCTTTAAATGCAGAGTCCAAATCATCAATTAAATCCTGTGCATGTTCCAGTCCAACGGATAAACGTAACAAGGAGTCAGTAATGCCCATTGATAAACGATCCACTTCAGGAACACTTGCATGTGTCATAGTTGATGGGTGTTGAATAAGCGTTTCTGCATCGCCAAGACTAACAGCAATCTTAATCAACCCTAGATTATCCATAAACTTCTGTGCTCCTGATTTGCCGCCTTTAATCGTAAAGGAAATGAGTCCTCCCCCTGCTTTCATCTGACGTTTCGCAATTTCAAATTGAGGATTATCTGGATCAAACGGATAAAAGACTTCCTCTACGAGCTGCTGACCTTTTAAATAGCTAATTACTTTTTCTGCATTGGACGTATGGCGCTCCATACGAACAGACAATGTTTTTAAACCACGAATTAGAAGCCACGCATCGAATGGAGACATAATTCCCCCATAATCTTTATGAATGGACCCCCTAACCAGGTCCATCTCTTCTTTATCTTTCCCTACTAACAAGCCTGCGATAACGTCGCCATGGCCATTAATATACTTAGTTGCACTGTGAAGCACAAAATCTGCTCCAAAATCAAGTGGGTTTTGTAAATAAGGTGACGAGAATGTATTGTCTACTACAACTTTTATACCATGTTTTTTCGCTACATTTACGACTGCTTGTAGGTCCACAAGTTCCATCGTAGGATTAATAGGCGTTTCGACATAAATGCAAACTGTTTCAGGCTTAATGGCTTGTTCAATTTCTTCTTCAGTTCCCATCTTTACTAAATCATGTGTAATATTGTATTTTTCATTCATAATACCAAGGAGACCGAATGTACAGCCATAAATCCCTCTAGAACACAAAATATGATCTCCGGATTTTGTCAAATGTACGAGTATGGAACTAACAGCAGCCATTCCTGAACCAAAAGTTAACGTACTTGCACCATTTTCAAGTGCTGTCATCCTTTCTTCAAGCACGCGTACTGTCGGGCTGCCAATTCTTGAATAAACATAACCATCTTCCTTACCAGAAAAACGGTTTTCCCCTTGAATCGCAGACTCGAATGCATAAGTAGAAGTTTGGTATAAAGGAACCGCTAAACTTCCTTTATGTTCTTTGTCATCGTACCCCTCATGTATAACAGTCGTATCTTTGTGAAATTGTTTTTTACCCATTTGAAGCCACCCCTGTCTATTCTTAATTATTAATCTCTTCTATATTTATATTACACTCTATTCTGACAAATAAAAAGAGGCACGTCTTGCATTTTATATGCTAGACTATGCCTTATTTATTATCACTTGATTTTTACCAGTTTCCTTAGCAGTATATAATGCTTTATCCGTATATTGAAACAGGTCTTTAAATGTTGCTTCTGGATTCGACATACATCCATTTACACCACAAGATAGCGTAACAGAAGGATTTGTTCGGAGTGGAATCTCACGTACAAATTTTTCCGCAAGATAACTACCTTCATGTAAGTCAATTCCGGGTAAGTAAACGGCAAACTCTTCTCCTCCCCATCTTGCAGCAATTCCTTTACCCGCTATTTCTAAGAGAACGTAGGAAGAGATTTGTTTTAGTACTTCGTCACCAATCCCATGTCCATAGTTATCGTTCACGAGTTTAAAATCATCTATATCTATTAGGATTAAAACGCCGCCTTCTTCTAACTCAATTGATTTCTCCACGAACTTATCAAAATATCTTCTAGCATATAGTTTTGTTAAATAGTCTTTATCAGCAAGTTCCTGCAACTGTTCACGTAACATAGAATTGGCTAAAGCCAATGATGAGTGGCCAATAAGGGATTGCATTAACTTAAAGTTCTCAAAAGAAAAATAATATTCGTCTTCATGCAAGGCTAAAACAAATCCAACAACTTGTTCATGATTTGTAATTGGAATTGCAATGACTGATTCATAAAGGACTTCCTCTTTTAGAGTGCTACTAAAACTCGGATCGAATACGGATTCTTTCCCTGCTATAAGTTGCTGGGATGTATAATCAATATAGTGTTTACCGTTTGCAGTAAGTAAAAATTCCGATGTCATATTTGTAATTTTACAGATTTCCAGATCATTGTAAAAGACAAATGCGATTTCAGAAGGACGAAATGCTGTGAGTAATTGCTGTTTTAAATAAGCAATCATTTCTCCGAAATACATATTGCTATTCAATTTTCTTGATACTTCATTCACCAAACGTAAATCTTCATTAATTCTATGAGCTTGATCATAAAGACTTGCATTTTCAAGTGCACTTCCAGCCGTATTTGCAAGCATATTTATAAAGTTTCGTTGTGAACTAGAAAAAATATAATCTAAAGGAAGCATTATTTGTAAAATCCCGTATATCCCTTGTCTTCCTTTAATAGGTACATTAATAATTTTTTCAGATAAATCCACGGCATCTTCGATGGTCATTTCACCTGAGACAAATGCATCCACGGCTGATGGTCGCTCACTTTTATAATTAAACAACTTATACGTTTTTGTTAATTCTCTATAATCTTGTGATAACAATAATTCCGTATCAAACGAAGGATAGAAATCAGCTATCGTATGAATGATTCCATCAAGAATAACTTGACTGTCCATTGTTGAATTGAAAAGTTCAGTAGTATTAAATAATTGCCTGAAATTATTTTCCCTACTAATAAGAAGTCCCATTCTTCTCACCATCTGTATTAAATGACTAACTGTTTTCTCTAGGTCTATATAAGAAGAGGTTTTCGAAAAGTTACGCCATTTCTCTGTTGATTCAATAAGAAAAATACCGAGTATTTCATCTTCATCATTGACAAATATAATAATTTCATCGATTTTTTCATAACCTTTTTCTCTAAATAAATTAATGTAGAGGTCTTTATTCTTTATTGAGCCTTCCTTTATATTCTCAAATTGTTTAAGCATAATTTTTTTTGAATTCGAATTTTCCTCTCCAAGCGGCATGAATTCACCATTTTTGTAAGAAAGGTAATCTGTGTTCTCGACTCCAAAGTTTTTATGAAAGGTTACTTTTAATGCCTCAAACCAAAGAGTATTAGATTGAAAAGCTGTATCTTTAGACCATAGATCGATTAAGTCTTTTTTAATTTCATATAAAGTCGCTTGATGATTCGTCACTAAATCACCCCTAATTCGAATTTAAACTAATCTTCTTCACTATCATAATACATTAGAACTATAAAATCCATCTTTTTCAATTAGTTCTTTGAAACCATTCTTCTTCTATAGTTCTTGCTTGACACTAGGCGCACAGATTGTTATGATAAAAGTTGTGTAAAATATTTGCAGCAGTTGTGTGTTTCGTTTATCTAGTCTATTCCTTTTTATAAGGTGCACCGCGTAACTTCCTGGCTGCGGAGGCGAAGATGCAAGATAATAGAATGGCTTACGGATTGAACGCATCTGGTTCTTATTTTACAACAAAATAAAACCAAATTAGAGGAGGAGACATTCATGTCTCGTTATACAGGTCCAGCATGGAAACTATCCCGTCGTCTTGGTATTTCACTAAGCGGCACAGGTAAAGAAATTGAAAAACGTCCTTACGCACCAGGACAACACGGTCCTAACCAACGTAAAAAACTTTCCGAGTACGGAATGCAATTACAAGAAAAACAAAAACTTCGTTTCATGTTCGGAGTAAACGAACGTCAATTTAAAACAACGTTTGACCAAGCAGGTAAAATGCCTGGTAAACACGGTGTTAACTTCATGATTCTTCTTGAAACACGCCTTGATAACATTGTTTACCGTATGGGTCTTGCTCGTACACGTCGTGCATCTCGCCAACTTGTAAACCACGGTCACATTTTGGTTGATGGCAAACGCGTTGACATTCCATCATTTAAAGTTAAACCAGGTCAAGAAATTTCTCTTCGTGAGAAATCTCTAAACCTTGACATCGTAAATGAATCACTTGAAGTGAGCAACTTTGTTCCTGAATACGTAACATTCAATGTGGATACTAAAGTTGGTCAATTCGTTCGTCTACCTGAGCGTAGCGAACTTGCAGCAGAAATCAATGAAGCACTTATTGTTGAGTTCTACTCACGTTAATCGTGATATTCTGCAAAGAGTAGAGTTGAAAGCCCTAAAAAACTTGTTAAATCAAGGTTTTAGGGCTTTTTTCTATTGGGCTGACCTTTTACAGGTTCATACATTAAACAGCAGATATTCGATGCTAACCGGGACTACTAAAAATCAATGAGGGCTGTTTATAAAAATAAATGAAATGAGTATTTTGTTGAAGCTTATAAACAGATTGATTGAATATCTTGAAAGCAAGGTATATTATTAATGATGTTGATTAATAATTATAGAGGAGTTTTGGATATGTCGATTAAAGTAAAAGCAATAATCGGAAGTACAAGTTCTACATCATACAACTTGAAGTTGGTTGAACATATGAGAAAGCGTTATGCAGGGAAATTAGAAATTACACCTGTCTTTGTTAACGATCTCGAAATGTTTTCAATTGATATAGAAAGCAATCCACCAGCAAACGTTCAAGATTTTAAAGATAATGTTAAAGATTCGGATGCTGTACTATTTGCAGTTCCTGAATATAACTTCTCAATTCCAGGCGCTTTGAAAAACGCAATTGACTGGTTATCACGTGGTGGGGATTTCACACTTCAGAACAAGCCGGCATTCATTGTAGGATCTTCTATGGGGCAATTCGGAAGTATCCGTGCGCAACTTCACTTAAGAGAAATTCTTTCAAACCCAGCATTAGCACCTACTGTACTTCCAGGTAACGAAGTATATGTTGGTTCAGTTCATGAAAAATTAAATGAAGTTGGCGAACTTACGGACCAGGCCACAATCGATTTCTTAGATTTGGTTGTTCATAACTTTATCGAGTTCTACAATAATACAAAAGTTACTGTTAAGGCTTAATTGGTCAAACAATCATAAAAACCGACACTCTCGAGGAGTGTCGGTTTTTTATATGCACAAATAAAAAGAAGTAAAATTCAATTTCTGCACATTACTTAAGCCGCCATTTTTCGGCATGCTTCAGCACATTTCCTACAAGATTCAGCACAGCGTTGACAATGATCATAATCATGTTTGGCACATTCTTCCGCGCAGCGTTCACAAATCTCTGCACAAAGTTCTATAATCTGTTTAGTAAATGGACTATTGCGGGTAATTGCTTGTGCTGCATATGCACATATATCTGCACATTCACGGTCCAAGCGAATGCACTCGGCCATCATTTTCACATCTTCCTCTTTTAAACAGGCGTCAAAACAGGTATTACATGCCTCTAAACATTCTAAACACGCTTTTAAGACTTCTTCATATTTAGTATTCATGGACTTACCTCCTGTTATTTTGTAATCTGTATTATTTTTCCCTGAAAAATAATTTTAAAACTCAAAATTAATAAATCCTTAAAAAGTCCTTATTTCTCTTCATTTGTGGACTTTCTATTAAACCGATTACTTTTCTCTATGCCAATAATAATCACTCAGTACATCCGCTAATGCTTCTGTAGTCCGTTTAAGTTCTTCAAGTGTATTATCGACTCCACCAATTTCTACAATAACCGCATTTGGAGACATATCTTGGTTATAAACACCGTTTCCTTGAGTGCTGTCCTTCGTAATTATTCCTTTTGACAAACCCGGATACTGCGTAGATAACAGTTTATCTAATCCTTCAGTGAATTGAAGATTTTTCGTATAATTTTCGTGCCCAGTACCTATAACAAATAAGAGACGTGCAAAATTATCTCCATTTATTTCTTTAGTAGTAGATTTTCTTCGAAGTGAATCTCTATGTATATCCAAGAAAATTTCCAAGTCTTTATTTTCAGTGCTTGCAGATTTCACCCTTTCTCCTGATATCTTATATGAACTATTAAAACCTAGCCCTCTAAAACTAAGTTCTTGAACAATATCAGCTGAGTCTACTTCAGTACCTATGCCCCTTCTTCCCAAAGCTTTCCCAAGCATTTTTCCTACTATCGTAATATTTGCTTTTGAGTGGTAAGCATCCTCTGGCTTTTTAGTGTCTTTAAAATAGGGCAAAAAAGATTCCCTGCTATGGGAATGATATATATATACGACCTCTTTACCAAAAGTAGAGTGTAAAGGATCTCTAGGAGGTATTTGGGGAGTTTTCATATTTTCAAAAATCGCGTCAAATCTCTTTTTGTCAAAGTTTCTATTTTTCAACAGATTTTTCATCGCCGGATTAAATTCATCTCTATCTAGTTGCTCCAATTGGATTTCTTGCTTATTAGTCTCTTCAACCTCTCCCTTTGATAAGCTTTCTGTTTTATGTAAGGCCTCCGCTTTTAAATCAGCTATGCCTTCTAATTTATCCAGTACATATCTCTCTTCATTTTCATCACTTTGAATATAGAACATTAGATATAAAAGAGCTAATAACCAAATCACAAATAAAGCAGTTGCTAAGTAAAGTAAAATTTTAAGTAGTCTTTTTCCATCTTTTTTTGGGGGGGTTTCTTCTGTCTGACTCAATATGTACCACATCTCACTTCAAACAAATTTTAAAACAGCCCGCGTGACTTTATGCACTCGGGCTGTTTTAATATTAATCACTTTCTATTTTACTTCTATTTGCCCCATCATACCATTGTCCTCATGTTCAAGAATATGACAATGGAACATATACACACCTTTATGATTGAATTGGATAGCTATTTTTACTCGTTCCCCTGGATGAACGGCGATACTGTCTTTCCAACCTTGTTCATTTTCCGCTGGTTCTTCCCCATCTCTTGAGATTATTTTAAACTGTGTTCCGTGAATGTGAAATGGATGTATCATGCCGCCCATCATATCTTTTTTATTGTAAATTTCCCAAACCTCTGTGACCCCTTGCTCTTGTGTGAAATCAATTCTTTCAGGATCAAATTTCTTGCCATTTATTGTTACCATCTCCATCATTCCAAAAAGTTCTATCTCCTTAGTGACTGGTAAACTTTTCTCTTCAGATGTTAATGCAAAATCATTAAGCTCTTTTTGAATTTCTTCAGTCTCCCCATTTTGACCCGAGACATCAAACGGTAAAAGGATAGATCCATCCTCATTTATTAATGCCAGATCATTTGCAGTATTAAGCTCTGCAAAATCAACAACAATTTCCGCTCGTTCTGAAGGTGTCAGTGTAATTTCGTTAAGTGTCACCGGCGCATTCAAAAATCCGCCATCCGTTGCAATTTGAACAAAGGAGTTCCCTGTATTCAATTTAAATGTGAAATTCCTCGCATTCGAACCATTTAATAAACGGAGACGTACTTTCTCTTTATTTACAGTCAACTTGGGATTAAGTGTTCCATTGATTAATAACGTATCCCCGATTGTTCCGTCATCATTCATTGCGGCTCTGTAATTCAATTGTTTTTTATCGTCAAATGTTTTATCTTGAAAAATCAACGGTATATCGTTTTTCCCATAATCAGTTGGTAATCCAAGACTTTTCGAGTTGTCATCTTCGATATAAATCAAACCTGCAAGACCGTTATATACCTGTTCAGAGGTTTTCCCTTCTGGATGGGGATGGAACCAAAGTGTTGCGGCTTCTTGCTCCACTTTAAATTCAATAATCTTTTCTTCTCCCGGTTTAATCACATCATGGGGCCCACCATCTGCATCTGCCGCTACTTCCAGTCCATGCCAATGAAATGTTGTATTCTCATCGAGCTCATTTATCGCTTTGATTTTCACTGTGTCACCTTTATCCAAACGAAGCATCGGTCCTAAAAATGTCCCATTGTAGCCATACGTATTTGTTTCAATACCATCAAATATTTCAGTCTTGCCTATTTGCGCTCTAACAGTGTATGCGACTTCTTCCTCGTTATCACGTTCAAGCATAGAAGGGATTTTCAATTCATTCTCCCCTGTTGAGTCATTTAAACTTACAACCTCATTATGACTCATATGTCCATTTCCCATCATATTTCCACCCATATTCCTCATTGAATCATCCATTTCTTCATTATCCATCATGGGATGATTTGGTTGTGAATTCGCATTACTACAACCACTAATAACCAATATACTAATCGCTAACAAAGTAATTTTCATTTTTATTCCCATTACTTATTTCCCCTTTTCTTTCGATTATTTCATTTGTAGTGTAACAAAATAATATGAAAAAATTATGCAGGTGAAAGATGTGTATGAAAACCGTCATAATAAATGCATACATTCTGCATATTTTATTGGAACTCTAAAAGGTAGATTAATCCTTTAGATGCTTCTATTCGTTGTATTTAAGGTCCTTTTCTTCATCTATGCACTATTGATTAAAGAAAAGTTTACTCCTCAGTAATACTCGTTCATAATTTCGTCTTATCCTCTCCATAGAAATTGGATATATGACGGCTATCATTATGTATAAGAGGGATACAAAGAAATCAATCCCCAAACATATAGGAGGTATTCATTTTGAGAAAATGGTTATTATCAGCGATTTTTTTAAGTACTTTGTTCGTTCTTGCCGCTTGTGGCGGGAAGGATACGAGTAATGATACTGGGCAGGTAGAAGACACTGGTTCATCGGATGAAGCAAGCGTTAGCAATGAATTCAATATTTCAGCAATCAACTTTGAATTTGATCAGGCAGAATACACTGTAAATGCTGGTGAAGAGGTGAAAATCTCTTTTGCAAACGAAGAAGGGATGCACGGGATTGCTATCGATGGTCTTGATGTAGACATTAAAGGCGATGGAGAGGCAACTTTCACACCTACAGAGCCAGGCGAGTATACAATCTATTGTAATATTCCTTGCGGGACAGGACATGACGATATGAAGTCAACACTGATTGTCAAATAGCCTGAAAACTCCCAAGTAATCTAAGAAGGGGTTCTATGATTGTCGTTAAACAATTTTAAAATGAAAAAGAGTAGGATTAGGAATAAATTCCCAATCCCACTCTTTTTTTAAATTTCCCTTGGACACAATCCGATAAATCATTACTTCAAATTAACTTTTTGCAAACGCAAAGCATTCAATACAACCGACACCGAACTAAATGCCATTGCTGCTCCTGCAACCCAAGGGGCTAATAAACCAATTGCAGCGATGGGAATTCCAACCGTATTGTAGAAGAAAGCGAAAAACAAGTTTTGTTTAATATTTCGCATTGTTTTTCTACTCATAATAATCGCATCTGCCACACTGTTTAAGTCACCGCGCATAAGCGTGATATCTGCCGCCTCTATCGCAATGTCTGTACCGGTTCCCACTGCCATACCAATGTCCGCCATTGCAAGTGCTGGCGCATCATTGATTCCGTCCCCGACCATTGCAACTTTCTTGCCCTGATCTTGCAGCTTTTTAATTTCATCACTTTTTTGTGCCGGCAATACTTCCGCAATGACGTGGGTTAGACCAACTTGGCTAGCAATTGCCTCTGCTGTACGTTGGTTGTCACCAGTGAGCATAATAACATCCAGACCCAATTCGCGCATTCTAGCAATCGCTTCTTTGGACGTATCTTTCACCGTGTCCGCTACTGCTACGACACCTGCAAGTTTGTTATCAATAGCAATCAACATGGCTGTTTTTCCGTCACTCTCAAGTTTTTCCATTGAAACTTCCGAATCTAATATCTCTATTTCACGTTCGTTCATTAACCTTCTTGTACCGACTAAAACGGCTTTACCACTGACATTCGCCTGAATCCCATAACCCGGTAATGCTTCGAAATCAGTTATTTCTAGTAAGGATAAGCCCTTTTCTGTTGCACCTTTAACAATTGCTTGTGCTAAAGGATGTTCCGATTGATTTTCGGCTGTAGCAACCAATTGCAGAACTTCATCTTCCGTAAAGCCTGCCGACACTGTAATATCTGTTAAAGCAGGTTGACCTTTAGTTACTGTTCCTGTTTTGTCCAAGACAACTGTGTCGATAGAGCGCGTGTTTTCCAGGTGTTCCCCACCTTTAAACAGTAAACCCATTTCAGCAGCTCTACCTGAGCCAGCCATTATTGACGTCGGCGTTGCTAATCCTAAAGCACATGGACAAGCAATAACCAAAATCGAAATCGTCGGAATCAAAGCCGAACGAAAATCGCCCGGTGTTACTAAGAAAAACCAGACTAAGAATGTCACAACCGCAATCCCAACGACAACCGGCACAAAGACTCCTGAAATTCTGTCTGCTAAACGCTGAATATCTGCTTTCGAGCCTTGCGCTTCTTCAACTACTTTTACAATTTGTGCTAATGCCGTATCTTTCCCTACGTTTGTCGCCATAATTTGTAAGGAACCATTTCGATTGATCGTCGCACCAATGACTGCATCTCCCGCAACTTTATCAATCGGAAGGCTTTCACCCGTAATCATTGACTCATCAATTGCGGAACGTCCTTCAATAATCTTTCCGTCCACTGGAATCTTTTCACCAGGTTTCACAACAATCGTATCCCCTGTGATAACTTGTTCGATCGGTAGTTCTACTTCAACACCATCTCTTAACACTCTTGCTGTTTTAGCCTGTAAATCAAGTAATTTATGAATTGCTTGGCTTGTTTTTCCTGTTGCACGTGCTTCAAATAATTTACCAAGAACAATTAACGTAATAATGACAGCTGCCGCTTCATAATACAGTTCGGGGCTTCCAATACTCCCCGCATTCATCCATTCAAATGATAAATAGAGACTGTAGAAATATGCTGCACTCGTACCCAATGCGACCAATACATCCATGTTCGCACTTTTATTTCGAAGCGAATTAAATGCCCCTTTGTAAAATTGAGCACCAACGATAAATTGAACAGGTGTTGCAAATGCAAGTTGGAGCCAAGGATTCATAAGTATTTCGGGCATATAGATAAATGATAAAAACTCAAAATGCGCAACCATCGTCCAAAACAACGGAATCGTTAATATTAATGAAAAGATGAATTTTCTTGTTTGACTTTTAATTTCTTGTTCTTTATGATCCATCTTATCTTTATTATCTTGTTTGGGAATCAATTCAAAACCCATCTTTTTGGTTGCAGTAATCATGTCAGTAGCTTGAATTTGTTTACTGTCATATTCTACGGCAAGTGTTTCCATTGCAAAGTTTACGTTCGCTTTCGAAACACCATCCATTTTATTAATGCGTTTTTCAATTCTCGCCGCGCACGCTGAGCATGTCATACCCGTAATATCGAACGTTTCCTTCTCTTGTATGATATGATAACCAAGTTTTTCGACCCGTTCAGTGAATTCATTTATATTTGTTTTCGTTGGATCAAAAGTGATTGTGGTACTTTCCATGGCAAAGTTGACATTCGCTTTCTCTACACCATCTATTTTCGATAATCCTTTTTCAATGGTGTTTGCACATGCTGAACAAGTCATGCCCTGAATTTGCAAGGTCTTTTCTGTTGTTGCCATTTGCCTCTCCTCCAATACTTGCCGGGGGTATATTATTATTAAAAAGAAGGATTATACCCAAAAGTATAATCACATACACCGCTTTATACCCAATACGGTGTAAATTAAAATGAAGTTAAACTAAATCAAAGCCTTGATCTTCAATTGTTTCCTTAATTTGAGCCAATGTAGATTCGTTGTCGAACTCTACCGCAACTTCGTTATCTCCCAAATTTACTTTAACCGCAGAAACACCGCTAAGTTTCCCTACACTCGTTTCGATTGAATTCACACAGTGATTACAAGACATGCCTTCTACTTTTAACGTTTCTTTCATAATAAATTCCTCCTCTTTTAATGTTATTAACTTCAAGCTAAGATATCTTTTAGAAATAAATAAAAATTATTTCGTCATTGTCTTCATAACGTCCATTAATTCCTTAATCGCAGCATCACCATCTTGGCCTTTAATTGCCTTCACTACACAGTGATGTGTATGATCTTCCAGTAAAGCTAAGGATACTTTGTTCATGGCTGATTGAATCGCACTGATCTGATGTAGAATATCCACACAGTAACGGTCATTCTCGACCATCTGATGTATACCCCTCACTTGCCCTTCGACACGCTTTAAACGGTTGAGAAGTTGTTGTTTATTTGGTTGGATAGTTTTTTTAGTTGTTTCTGCCACGATGTTCCCTCCTCACCAATTACATATACCCCGTACCCCTATAATAGCGTATTTCCTTAGAGTAGTCAAATAATATCTTGAAGGTCAATTCATTTCATCTATCTGAATTAATGATTTATTTTACAGAATAAAATAGACACCCATTCTTTTTTTCAAAAGAGGGATGCCCATTTCACGTTAATGAATTTAGTTTTTCGAAATCGCAGTAAAAATAGCCGCTGAAAACTCTGCTCGTGATGCTTCATTTCCAGGATTAAAGTTTGTTGTTTGGAATACCTTTGTTTGGTCGAGTGTCTTTAATGCATGAATCGCTTCAGAAGCCCAATGACTTGAAGGTACGTCTTTATATGTCTGTGCGGCTTGTTGTTCATTCTTATCCATTTCTTCTTGAAGACCAAATGCGCGATCAACAACGACCGCTAGTTGTGATAGAGTAAGTTTGTCATTCACACCAAATTCCTCAGTTGCATATCCCTGAAGAATTCCCGCTTCATTCAGCGCTACAATATCATCCAAGAATGCATAATCCGGTGAAACATCTTTGAATGTCACTTTAGTCGTTGCTTCTAGTTTAAGCACTCGATTTAACATCGCAGCCGCATGTCCACGTGTAATCGGTATTTCGGGCTTAAATGTTGCGTCAGTGTACCCGTTGATAACACTCATTTCATTTAGAGTAATGATAGCGTTATATGCAGGATGTTCCAACGATAAATCTTTGAACTTATCACTCATAGATTGTGCAGCCTCCTCAGTTTCAGGATTATGAGCTACGCTGACATTTGCAACACGTTTAGCTCCCGCGTACTTAGGTGCCCAATATGGATTTGTCTTCAGGTTCGCTTTCAAGACCCCACCGCTTTTTGCCGATATAAACTCATCATTCCCTAAATAAACACCGGTATGGGAAATACCTTTTTTGTATGTGTTTGCAAAGAACACCAAATCTCCTGGTTGTAGCTTGTCCTTGCTAATCGCAGTTCCCACCCTGAACTGATCTACTGAAGTTCTTGGAAGGCTAATGTTAGCATTATTAAAGACATATCTGATATATCCCGAACAGTCAAATCCTGCAGGGGTCGTACCGCCGAACTTATAAGGTGTACCGTAAAACTTTTTCGCATAAGTTGCAATTTCATCCGAAGTCGATGCACTAACTTTATTTGACGATATAAATGGTATTATACTAAAAAGAAACACTACGACTAGTATTTGAATGAATCGATTTTTCATTTTACACCCCTATTGTTTTTTTATTGTCTCTTTTTTCCGACATCCTTATTTATCACTTCCTGTATAACTTTAGCATAATAACTATCAATATCATTTTACAAATCCAATACATTCACATTACAAAAATAAGGATTAATTAAGGAGAATCAATGCACTACTTTAGCAATTCGTCGTGTATCTTCGATATGCTAAGCAGGAAAAATCGTCTAGATTTATAATCTAGACGATTTTTTTCAGACCCATTATTTTCATTGTTGGAACTTGCCACAAAATGTATCTTCATAGTCTACTAAGCAAACGGATAAAGAATAGTACAACAGCGTAGAGTGTGGCTTCAGTTAATCAAGATTATCAACAAGTTCTTTTATTGTTTTTTCGTCCATTGGACCAATAAACTTTTGCTCGATTGTCCCATCTGTGCTAATCATATACGTCGTAGGAATTGACATAATCTTATACATCCCCATAACTTCCCCATCACTATCAAGTGGTATCGGAAATGTTAGCCCGTATGCATCAACAAATTTCTTGACGCTCTCAGGCCCTCGCTCTTCTTTCGTCATATTTACGGCAATGATTTCTACGCTCGCGGAATCTTTATGTTTTTTATAGTAATTTTGCATATGCGGCATTTCTGCCTTGCATGGGCCGCACCAAGATGCCCAAAAGTTAAGTATAACTTTTTTCCCTTTATAGTCCGACAGCTTTATTATGTCGCCTGAAAGCGTAAAAAGCTCAAAATCAGGAGGTGTATTTCCTTTTTCAAGCCCAGACTCATACTCAATCGTTGTACTATCTACCCCAGTAACAATTGTTTCGATTGGCTCCGCTGTTTCTAGGTTTGATTTAACCATCAGGACAATCAACGTACCGATAATTAAAGCTGTTATAACTATACCTACAGTCCGCTTATTCACAATTGTGCCTCCGTTTCATTTTTTGTCACTACCCTGAAATAATGGTTTTCCTAAAAAAAGTCGATGAAAAACATCTAGACGATAGCCGTCCCTTTAAGTCCCATCTCTTTAAAAAGAATGCGAGTAATTGTACAATTATTGATAGCAGTAAAGAGCTATTTAACTCCACTCAATGTAAAAATGCTCCATTTAGCTCATACAATTCCTTGTTATACTTTTAAAAATTTTCGAACGGCCACGAAACTACCACATAGCCCAATAAAGACACCCATAAAAAAGATTAGCCCATTTAGTTGATAAAGTAAGGGAGTCATATTCAGCAATTGGAAAAACTCTCCTTCTAGTCTTGGAGCCAAATAGTTATGTAGATTCACATAGAAAACTGTCATAATACTCATTGGTAGGATTGCCCCTAATATGCCAAGCCAAATACCCTCAAGAAGAAACGGAATACGAACGAAATTATTCGTTGCCCCGACAAGTTTCATAATCCCAATTTCTTCTTTTCTCGCACCAATGGTTATCCGAATTGTATTCGAAATTAGGAACACGGCCGTGAAGAGAAGTCCAAGATTTAGCGCAAGACCAACGTTACGACTCGAATTCACCACTTTAAAAAGTTTCTCGACCTTTCTTTTCCCATAAACAACTTCATAAACATACTCATATACTTTAATTTTTTCCGCGACAATGGCAATTTGTCGAGGGTCTATTGTCTTTATATAAAACGCATGACGAAGCGGATTATCTTGTTTATATAACCCTAATTCATCGCCATAGTTTTTAATCATTTTTTCCAACTCTTCTTCTTTCGATGAATATCTTACATCAAGAACGCCATCCGTGACACGAACTTTTTCTTCGAATTCGGTAATTGCTTTTTCATCTGCTTTAAAATCTACAATCACTTTTATTTCAACATCGTTTTCAATATGATCCGCCATTTTATTCAAATTCATCATGATGATCATAGAAATCCCTACTAGAAGAAGTGTAACGGTTACAGCACCAATCGAAGCAAATGTCATCCAACCATTTCGACCGATGCTTTTAAATCTTTCAAAAATATGTCTCTTTAGTGTTTTAACTTTCATAGGCTATAATTGCCTCCGTACTCGTCACGTGTAACAATACCACTGTCAATTGCAATGACGCGATGTCTGATCTTATTCACGATATCTTTGTTATGTGTTGCCATAATGATTGTCGTTCCATGTGCATTTATTTGTTCGAAAATCTGCATAATCTCCCATGCAGTATCCGGATCCAGGTTTCCTGTTGGTTCATCTGCGATGACAATCTCGGGAGCGTTTACAATAGAACGCGCGATTGAGACCCGTTGCTGTTCGCCACCTGAAAGCTCGTTTGGAAACATACGCGCCTTCTGTGTAAGTCCTACAAGTGCAAGAACATCATTCACTTTGCTCCTTATTTGAACTGGCGAATCTTCAATGACTTCTAACGCATACGCCACATTTTCATACACGGTTAATTTCGACAAAAGTTTAAAGTCTTGAAATACTACCCCAATCTTTCTTCGTAAGTATGGAATTCGCTTTCTACGTAGAGTTGCAAAATTAATGCCATTTACAATAATATCACCGCTTGTTGGAATGTCTTCACGGTACATCATTTTAATAAATGTTGATTTTCCAGCCCCGCTCGGACCAACAACATATACGAATTCACCACGGTCAATTTCTATATCAATACCGTTTACTGCAACTACGCCGTTTTTATATTTTTTGTAAACATTTTTCATTGTAATCATCATAAACCTACCTTCAATTAAAAATACTTGAATAGATTCATCCTTCAGATAATGCCCATATGCCCAAATTGAATTATTAAAGTGTAAAGGCATTAGATCAATAGTCGGATTCATCATCCCCCTGCTGCACTTGTGTACAGCCATTTACTGCTTTATTAATATTCTCCTCCTTCAAATCCGAGTATACTTATTATTTATGCATTTTTAATGAAGATGGTAAAACAAGTGGCAAAGAACCGTTCTGATGAAACTAATAAAGCCCTTAGAAACTCCATAGCGAGTTTCTAAGGGCTTTATTAGTTTTCGGGTATTTTTCCGCTCAATAATGTCTGTGAAACGGCTTTTGCAAGTACAGCCGATGTCCTGTTTAGTTCCGCTTCATTATTTCCAATCCCACCCATTTCAACCAGAACAAGACGTTTATGAAGATCCTGATTGTATTTTCCATCCACACCATGACCTGATTTGAACACGATATTCTTTGTTATATTTGGCACTATCCGTTCCATACCCGCCATCAACTCTTTTGCCAATTCTTGATTTAATTTGAAGTTTGGATGATCCCCACCGATAACAAAAACGACTTGCGCAAACTCCTCACCTTTGTAAGTGACTGTCGTTCTATCTGCTTTAAGGGAGTCGCGGTGAATGTCGAGGATGATATCATAATCCGCATCGTTCAACGCTTTCTGTACATATGGCCTAGTAACATTATACGATTTATGAAACGGAATCCCCGCTTTTTTCATTTCCGCAGTAATATCGACATCAATAATATCTGTCCCTACCCCATTGAACTCTAGTTGAGATTTAATTGTTTTACTTAGTTTCATAATATTCGCTTCCGGATGGTAAACTGCAATTTTCCCGTCATGCTTAAGCGTGATTGGTTCAAACGCTTCTTGTGAATGTGTAGCGTATAAAAGCGCACGTATTCCTGCTTGGACTTCTGGTTCTAGTTCGATGATATTTGCTGCGTAAACTAATTTCCCCATATCCGGTGAAGTTACTGTTACTTTTTCCGGTATTTCACTTGGAATCTGTTCCAAAACAATTGGAAACAAGAAAAGGAAGAAGATAAGCGCACTCCAGATTTTCAACGATTTTTTCATGGACAACCCTCCGTAAACCAATATATGCATCGTACGTATGTTAAAGTATTTAACTTACAATAAATCGTCCAATCATCCCTAATTCCTTATGTCCTGGAATCGTACAATAAAATTCATAAACACCAGATTTAGTGAGGGTAAATGTTAGCATCTCCATATTTTCAGGTGCAGCATGGAGATGTAACATATTTTTATCTGCTCCATGATTATGTTCGGACTTCTTTATCCTATTAAAGAAAGAAGTCCGAATTTCAATGTCATGATCAATCTTATCCAAATTTGTGAGAGTTAATGTAATTGGTTTATCTTTCTCAACAACAATTTTAGTTTTTGAGTACTTCATTTCAGTAGTTTCTATAGCAATAAATTGGCTGTTCTTATTAAAACCTTCTGTATTATTAATTGTCGACGAATGACCACTATGTTGTAACTCCGAATTCTTTAGTTCCCCATTCTTTTCCGCCAATGAATTTCCCGCTATTATATATACTGCTATAAAAACTGAAAGTAAAACGGGCTTTAAAAACCATCTTTTATTTTCTATTTTAGTTTCTTTCGAACTTTTTAAAATGATAATAACAAAAATTGTACTGATTGATAAAAATAAAAAGATTTGTATCAAATTAATAGACTGGTTTACAATAATCATTTCACCTAGCATTGCCCCCATCATGCCACCCATCAAGCCGGCCATTACTCCTTCTAGCACGGAGAGTATTCCGAAACAAAACCCGCATAAAGCACCTGCAAGAAAACCTATAGCCATTGATAGAATTGTTGAGAAATATAAATTCCCTTGATAGGTTACACCGAATAGGACACCAGCAGTCAAACCTACGTTCATACCAAAAAACATTGAGATCATCATTCCATGCATCGTTCGAAACTTTTTTCTCCAAACTATCGCCAATGTAACAACGATTAATGTTAACAAGCAAAGTGAACCTAATATAAATAATTCATAGTTCCCCATCAATCCCCCACCTTTTCAAACTAAAATATATTTATGCTTCCATATTTCAACGAAAGTTTATATACCTTATAAGGGTATGTAATATATGTGAACTACATGACTGGCATCTGGGGGTAATCACACCTTTCTGAATATAAAAAGAACATAAATCTCGCAAAGCCTCTGCATAGTTCCTGCATATTTGCTAGGTATACTTAAGATATACTTATAACTGGATAAATGAGGGAGGAGTAAATTCTATGTCAAATCATTCACACGACCATCATAATGAAAATGATGAACATCTTACTCACGAAATTTCGCAGTCTCATGAAGGTCACCACAATCACCATGATCATCACGCACATATGGTAGAAGATTTTAAAAAGCGATTTTTTATATCATTGATTGTGACCGTTCCTATTTTGATTCTGTCACCCATGATTCAAATGTTTCTTAGTGTTGACTGGCGTTTCACAGGAGACATGTACATTTTATTCGCACTATCAACATTTATATTCTTTTATGGGGGATGGCCGTTCCTTGTAGGTGCAAAAGATGAGCTAAAGGATAAAATCCCTGCCATGATGACACTGATTTCATTGGCTATTATCGTGGCTTATGTATACAGCACAGCTGCTGTGTTCGGTTTTGCAGAAAACGATTTCTTTTGGGAACTGGCTACACTTCTTAATATTATGCTACTCGGTCACTGGATTGAAATGCGTTCTGTAATGGGTGCGTCTAAAGCTTTGGAAGAGCTAGCAAAGTTGATGCCCTCGGAAGCACATCTGATGGATGATGACGGGAATATAACAGAAGTTGATGTAACCGAGTTGATAAAAGGAAATCGTGTACTTGTCAAGCCTGGCGAAAAAGTGCCCGTAGATGGAATGATACACGAAGGCAAATCAACAATTGATGAATCGATGCTAACAGGTGAATCGGTCCCAGTCGAAAAAGAAGCTGGATTGGAGGCTATCGGAGGGTCAATTAACGGTGAAGGTGCACTTGTTATTACTGTCATGAAGACAGGGAATGAAACCTACCTCTCGCAAGTCATTACTTTGGTGAGGGAAGCACAAGAATCGAAATCACGGGCACAAGATCTTGCCAATAGAGCCGCGAAGTGGTTATTCTACGGTGCGCTGGCTGCAGGTCTTCTTACTTTTGTTGTATGGATTTCACTTGGATATCCCGTATCATTCGCGATGGAAAGAATGGTAACCGTGCTAATTATTGCCTGTCCGCATGCTTTAGGTCTGGCAGCTCCACTAGTAGTCGCCGTCTCAACATCTATAGCAGCCAAAAATGGACTTCTTATACGAAATCGAGCAGCTTTTGAAGGCGCCCGAAATATTGAAGCCGTTGTTTTCGATAAAACAGGAACACTTACAAAAGGTGAATTTGGTGTAACAAACATCTACACATCTAATGATTTCAGTGAAGAGGATGTTATTTCCTATTCGGCTGCAGTCGAGGCTCAATCCCAACACCCTCTCGCAAAAGGAGTAACGAGGAAAGCCGAAGAAATGGGCCTCCCTCTTAAACGAGTGGAGAACTTCCAATCATTGACCGGTAAAGGTCTGGAAGGGACGGTAGATGGCAAACAAGTCTTAGTCGTCAGTCCTGGCCATGTAAAAGAGTTAAATCTTGAATTTGATAACGTTCAATTTGACAAGTGGTCATTGGAAGGAAAAACTGTCGTATTCACGTTGATTGACAACAAACTTGCCGGTATGATCGCCCTTGCAGATATTGTCCGCGAAACGGCAATAGATGCTATCAACAAACTAAAAGAAATGAATATTAAATCTATCATGCTAACAGGTGATAATTTACAAGTGGCACATTATATAGGTGAACAACTCGGAATGGAAGAAATCTTTGCTGAAGTACTTCCACACGAGAAATCCGAAAAGATTGAGCATATCCAAGAAGTTGAGGGTCTTCGAACTGCTATGACTGGGGACGGAGTAAACGATGCCCCCGCTCTTGCAAAAGCCCATCTAGGTATTGCTGTAGGTGCTGGAACTGACGTGGCCATCGAAACAGCGGATGTCGTTCTTGTCAAAAGCAATCCGCTTGATGTTGTAAATGTGATAAAGCTATCAAAGGCAACCTATCGCAAAATGAAGCAAAATTTATGGTGGGCAGCTGGATATAATATTCTTGCAATCCCGCTAGCTGCTGGCGTTCTCTATAACTACGGAATTGTTCTAAGTCCGGCAGTCGGTGCTATCTTAATGTCTCTAAGTACCGTTATCGTAGCAATTAATGCACGTTTGTTGAAAATTTGATGGTGTAATCACAATTTCCGAAACAAAAACTCCACGGGAAGGTTCTCCATGGAGTTTTTGTTTGCTATTTATTCAATTGTGTAATTACATGTAATAATATAACCTGTTCCCCATTGAAGCAAGCCTAATTTCAAAAGTTCATTTCTATTTATCGTAGTAATTCACATTCGTTTTCTGGATATAACGTCTGATAATAAAAATGGCAATCGCAACTACAATAGTCATAACGGACACAAGCTGTGCCGCCCGGAGTTCACCGGCGACATATAAGCTATCCGTCCGCATTCCTTCGATGAAGAAACGTCCGATAGAATACCAAACGAGGTAAAACAAGAACACTTCGTGTAAATATACGTCGTAATAAAAGCACCAATCAGAGCACCATGGATAGCGATACCGCCCTCCTAAATCTGGATGATTTGCCCCGGGTTTTCTTTAAAGTAATCCCAAGTGAAAATGACATAATAAATCCGCGCGCTGATAATTGAAACCGGGACTGCCCATATGAGCAAATCAGACAAGAAATCTGCATGCATACCGCGTTTCACCATTTCCTTCTGTACGACTATGAATGCAAGGACAATGCCAAGCGCAATTAGAATTCCGTACCAACGGAATTCAATCGACCCTAGAGAAAATGCAACAGGATTTACTGCTAGTAGATTAAGCATGTATCAGCCTCTTCCTCTTGATGATTTGTAGTAGGTGTTACTTCTTACGCGTATGAATGCAAGCCTGCAATAATCAAGTTCACCGCAATTAAATTGAACATAATGATGACGAACCCTATGACCGCCAGCCATGCCGATTTCTTGCCTTCCCATCCACGGGATAAACGTAGATGAAGATAGGCTGCATAGAATAGCCATGTAATAAGTGCCCACACTTCTTTCGGATCCCATCCCCAAAATCTGGACCACGCTTCATGTGCCCAAATCATTGCGAAAATTAGTGCCCCCAGTGTGAATACTGGGAACCCAATTAAGACGGATCGGTAACCGATTTCATCCATGACCTGAGAATTCGCTTTTTTCGCAAATGGTTGGAACAATGTTGCAACTGGACGACGTAAAATAAGTCTAAGCAACAAATAAAGCACAATCCCCGTTGCAACTGACCAAACAAGCGTTGTTAATGTCTTCCCGTTGATGATTGCAGGCATTTCCGCAAGTGGTGTCATTTTAGCCGGCGTAAGCGATTCGTACTCATTCATACCGAACAACGGAGGGTAATTATATACAATTTGAGCTTGTGTTTCATTTTGAGTAATATAGGTAAATTCTGCTTCATATCCCATAATGGCAAACGTAGAAGAAGACAAAATGAAACCCACAACCAGGACTAGTGTGAACATAACCGATTCCAACCAAAAACGTTGTTTCGATTTTTTCGTCAAATCGACATTTTTCAATAGAAATACCACACCAGCAACAGCACTGATTGCAAGAATTGCCTCACCAATTGCAGCTGTAATAACGTGAACTGTCAACCAGTAGCTTTGTAACGCCGGGATAAGCGGTGAAAGCTCCCTTGGAAACATGCTTGCATATCCAATAATAATGACTGCAAGTGGCAAAGCAAATAAGCCGAGTGATGGTGTTCTGTAAAGAAAAAACAATAAGATGAATGCCCCTACAATCATCATCCCAAATGCAGTTGTAAATTCAAACATATTACTTACTGGAACATGTCCAGATGCAATCCAACGTATAACAAAATACCCCAAATGCGAAACGAATCCGATGATTGTAATAACAATCGCAATATTTCCCCACCGACTATTATTATACGTAGCTTCCGATTTTGAACCTTTTACCGCCCCGCCGAAGAACATCGTCGCAACGAGATAAGCGACAAACGAGACAAGAAGTAAATTAGCACTTAAAGACGCAAGTTCCATTATGAGTTGTCCCCTTTCGCTTCATCCAAACTAGACTCAGAATCTTGCCTATCTTCGTAAAGCGGCAAGTTTGCAAATTCTTTCACTTTATCAAGATCCTTTTTTAAGCCGAACCAGTTTTTATTTGTATGCCCTGCGAGGTATAGCTCACTGCCTTCGCCTTTTTGAATCCATATCCTTCTATGATTCCAATAGGACCCCTGAGCGACACCAATCATAAAAATAATTCCCCCGAGAAGCAAGATATACAATGTCTTGTCTTTCCGAATTACAAGTCCGGTGACATTACGTGTTTCAGCACTGACAAACGTTGCTTTGTAATCATTCATTTCCGTTTCAACTGTTTCGCGTATCGCTACAAAACTCATTTCACCGTCTGGTTTGGCTGGTGTCACCATTTTGAAAATGAATGCAGGATTGTTCGGTATTGGTGACTTTGATGACGGTTTACCATCTTCAAGACCATCATAATCTGGATAAAAATCCTTCAACTCCACATATGTACTCTCTCCCAGTCGATAGATTGGCTTGGGATTGATAAGATCAACAGTGAATTCACCAAGTGATGTATCCGATGATTTTTCCGTTAATTGGAAAGTCATCGACTTCAGTTCATCAAGACGATAATCCATTTGAAACACATTAAATCCATCAAAATTAAGCGGCTTGTTGACAATAATTGAATAATCTTTGACAAATTCCAGCTGATCGGATTGACCTGGAAGTCCACCTTCCACTTCTGTATACAACGTGACGTCTGATTGGTAATTTTTCACGATTGTTCCGACACGGTCTATTGCCTGACCAAACACCTCATCTTCTTCTTTGGAATAAGTCTCAATAATGAATTCATTATTCTTTAAATAGTAGCCTGGTGCACCAGGAAGTGAACGCGTCTCCCCTTCACGTAGCCAAAGTGGTTCATCGACGTAAAAACCTGGTAGACCTCGCAGGAGAACACCAAAGAGAAAGATGATCAGCCCAATATGGTTGATATATGGACCCCACCTTGAAAACCGACCTTTTTCTGCTAAAGTTGCTCCATCTTCCGACTTCACATTGTAACGTAGCTCTTTAAGCTTCTCCTTTGCTTTAGCCATTGACCTATCCGCATCTTCAACTGTACCTAAACCATAGATTCGTTGTCTTCTCATGAATGAGACATGACGCTTCGTGCGTTGTTTTTTCAAGGATTTGTATAAAGGCACTACCCTATCAACGCTAGCAATGATGATGGAAATGCCGAGCATTCCAATTAGCGTTATAAACCACCAGCTATTGTACATATCATAAAATCCAAGCTTATAATATAGAACGCCGGCAGTGCCATAATACTTTTCATAATAGGCCGCTATATCCACTTCCCTTACAGCAGGAACAAATAATTTTTGCGGAAACAAAGTTCCAATTGCTGAAGTAGCAAGAACTGCAATAATAATACTAACACCTATTTTAACACTAGAGAAAAAGTTCCAAACTTTATCAATCATAGATCTTTTATATGTTTGCGATCTTCTAGCAGATCCTTCGTATCTCATATCGATAAGTTTACTATTTTTCGCTTCTTCAGTTTGTGGTCTTCCACACCGTTCACAAAGTACTGTACCAAATGGGTTGTCGTGACCACATTGGCATGTAATTTTGCTCATCTTGAATTAACTCCTCCATCATTTAAAATATTTATGGCTAAAAGCATATAGCACTATATCAAGACTCCATAAATTCTCCTATATTTAATTGTACTAAGTAAATATGCAGTATTAATGGAATCCATAAGACAAGTATGTGAATGATTCAATTAATGCGTTTGTCTTTAAAGTATTTTCCTTTTGCAATTCTAAATAATTCCATAGAAAAAGCCCGCACAATACTGCGGACTTGTTTTATGGAATCAGAATGATTGACCACATTCTTTTTTTGCGTTCATCTTTGGGCAATGATTCTTATGCGATTAGTGAATCAAAGAAGTCTTTGGCCCTTTTACAACACCTTTAGAATCCCATAAATCCTCCAAAAAATGGACTGATCCATATAATAATGTATGTTAAACCATCGAAGAAAAGGAGTATACCCAGTGCAATCATTAGGTAGCCTCCAACCTTCGTTATTGTTCGGTTGTATTTTTGGATCCACTTAACACGGGTAATAAACATGGAGAGTAGGAAAAATGGAATTGCAAAACCTAGGACATAAACAAGCATATACCACATTCCAGAACCCGGATTTGATGCAGCCATCATAAAAACAGCCCCCGTGATTGGTCCTGTACACGGGGTCCATCCTGCCGCAAATGCTAGTCCTATAAGGAATGTTCCTAAATAACCGGCCGGTCGATTTTTAAATTGTAGTTTCTTCTCTTTCATAAGAAACTTAGGTGTAAAGAAACCTAGAATCATCAAACCGAAGATGACAATAAATATCGCACCTATTTGACGGAGTAAATCCTGGTACTGATAAAAAAACGTACCGACAAGCGACGAGCTATATCCTAGAAAGATGAAGATAACCGAAAAACCGATTAGGAACGCTATCGTATGAAGGATTCCACTTCTTCGAAACTTCCTTTTATCCGTGTTCATTTCATCAAGCGACATTCCCGTTATATAGGATATAAAAGCTGGATATAACGGCAGTGTGCAAGGTGAAATAAAGTTTAAAAAACCAGCACCAAACGCAAGAAACAAGTTCAAATCCGCAAACATCTATATAAACTCCTTTTTTGTAAAGTTCCAAAGAGCAATTTAAACAATCTACTTTTCTTTTAAAATTCAAATTCCCCAATAAGTGATTGTATCAATGATTCCTATGAAAATTAGAATCGCTCCCGCCAAACGTTGCACAATTCTTCCTATCTTCATGCTCGTTTTCATAATGAGTCGCTTCGCATCAAAGAACCATATTAGAAAAAAAAGGATGAGAAGAGGGATAGATGTTGCTATACCAAAGACAACGGGCAATATCAAACCATATGAAGTAGTTGCAACAAGTGGCATTAACCATAGGAAGAAAAGAACGAACATCGTCGGACAAAAAGCTAACGAGAAACTAGCACCTAATAAGAAAGACCCAAGCTTTCCATTTTGTAATCGCATCGGAATATAATTTGTTAACTTTTGAAGCAAGCCGAGCTTTAGAACACCTAGTAAAACAAGTCCCGTTAAGATCACGAGCGGACCTATTATTTTACGAAATACAGGAAAGAAGTCTATCAATGCAAATTCGAATGATTCACCTAGGAACCAAACGAATAATCCAAGACCACTAAATACAACAACTTTCCCAGCTATAAAGGCAATAATTTCACCCGTATTATGCTTCTTTTGCATTGTTCGATTTCCGTATAAAGTAATTGCACTCATATTCCCTGTGAGTTGGCATGGAGCAACAGCCCCCATTAAACCCAAAAGTAGCGCAACTACAAGAGGATATTGTTCAAATGAACTGATTAGAATATTAACCGGATTCGTAATTATCTCACTCATTCTAGACATCAATCCATACATAATTGTAAGCACCTACTTTATATTAGTTCTCCAGTTCGCCATTCACTGCTAGTTCATCCCAATTAAGACCTTCATCCTTCGTTAAATAAATATCGTTATTATGCGTTGCGATAACAATCTCTTTATCATCGTCTGGATTTACTGCAATGAAAACGATCGGATTTATTTCTTCGTTCGGCAATTGAATGGAATTCTCCTGATCATTGTCGAATGTGAATGTTTTAAGTTCCGTCTTGTCATTCTCATAGCTCGCATAATATCCGCCATTTTCAGTCAGTGCAACAAATATAACCATTTTGGTATCATTTAATCGTTCGAACTTTTCACCAAAATCTTTTGAAATAAATATGCCGTCTTTACTCCCTATTACAATCGTCTCTTTCTCTGATGGATGGGCAGCTAAATTCGAGATGAATTCTGAATTGAATTCATTCATAGAAGCCTTTTCCCAGGTTGCCCCTTCATCTAACGTATAATGAAGCCCATCTGACATCTCTTTGGTCGGCATTTCATTTATCACATAAATTGCATTAGAGTCATATCCTGCCGCAAGATAATGGAAATCAATTTCACCGTAGAACGCTAACTTTTCAAAACTTGCACCGCGGTCTGTACTTTTCACTAGACCAAATGGATTCATATAATCGGAACCAGATTCAGGATGACCACTCGAGAAAAAACCATCACGTATAGCTTGAAAACCCATATAATCATGCTTTTCACTATTTGCTTCTTTCCATCCGCCATTAGCGTATTCGTAGAGTCCATCATGCGTTGAAATCACAATGTCTGGTCCTCCATTTATATATCCTAGACCATGTAAATGTTCAAATTCACTATTTTTAACTTCTTCAAATAAATAGGATTCACTTTCCTTATTACATGCCGCCATAACAACAACCATCAATAGTAATGCTACAAGTAACTTAAATTTTTTCATATTCATCTTTCTCCTTTAAATCCATTTGTACCCAATTCCCCACACCGTCTTCAAAAATTCTTCATTAGGAAATCCAGCATTTTTTAGTTTATCTCTTAAATTTCGTATATGGGAATCTACAGTTCGAATGTCTGTGTAGGTGTTATATTCCCATGCCGCATGCATTAACTGATCCCTCGTAAAAGTTCTCTTCGGCTGCGTAATTAGAGCTTCGATAATGTAAAATTCTTTTAAAGTCAGCTGTGCCTGCCTTTTTTTATAGTGCAATGAATAGGAATCTCTGTTCAATATAAAATCTCCATATACTGCATTTCCAGACTTTTCCTCTTCTAAAGGATAACGACGTAGTATTGCATTTACTCTAGCCGTCAGCTCCCCTTCATCGAATGGTTTAGTTATATAATCATCTGCACCATTATCTAAACCTTTTACTAAATCCCTTTTATCTGTCCGCGCTGTAAGCATAATTACTGGGACATCAGAAAGTTTGCGTATTTCTCGACAAACTTCCCAACCATCCATGTTTGGCATCATAACATCCAACAAAACAAGTTGAATTTGTTCTCTCTTTAATAGGTCCAATCCATCTTTTCCATTATCTGCTTTTATACATCTGAAACCATGGGGTACTAAAAACAACTCAATTAAATCAAGCATCCTCTGCTCGTCATCTATAAGTAAAATCGTCCGCATCTTCATGACTCCTTATTTGTTTAGATTTTAACTGTGAATGTACTTCCTCCACCTACTACACTTTTCACATCAATCGTTCCGTCATGCGCCTCTACAAGTTCCTTCACAATCGCAAGTCCAAGGCCTGATCCACCGAAAGTTCTAGAACGAGACTTTTCAATTCTATATAACTTCTCAAAAATCAATTCCATTTCATTAAGTGGAATGCCGATCCCTTCATCCGTGACCGATATCACTGTACATTGTTTCTCTTTAGATACTTCTAGCGTTACTGTAGTAAGCTCATCTGAGTACTTTAAAGCATTGTCTAAAAGGTTTAATGCAATCTGTTCTAACCTTAATGGATCCGCATGAATTTTAAAATCCTCTTTACATATTAGCTTGAGCTCAATTTTCTTCAGTTTAAATGATGGATAAACGAGTTGATGAATATCCTCCATAAACTGTTTGGCTGAAAAATCACTTTTAGTTACAGTAAACGTCATTTCATCCATTTTTGCTAAATCCATTAAGTTTTTCACAAGATCTTTCATACGATTGGATTCTTCTGCAATAATTTGTAAATAATGATTTCTTTCTAGTTCTGTCAGGTCTTCTCTCATTGCTACTTTCAAATAGCCTATTAAATAAGTCAAAGGGGTACCAAGTTCATGAGAGACCGATGCAAGAAACTCATTACGTTCTTTCTTTATCCTGTCTAAATCCGTTGCCAATTTCATGATTGCAATCGATAATTCTCCTAATTCATCATTTCCCATTGCTGGAAGACTTACATTGAACTTCCCCTCACTTAATTTCTCCGTTGCTTCTTTCATTCGAATCAAAGGTCGAGTTAGAAACTTAGATAGGATGGTATAGATGATAAATAGGATAACAATGCTTGCTCCACCTGCCAATCCGAAGTGTTGGTTTAGTTTACTAACTAGTCGCTCAATCGGCTGACTACTTTGAAACATTACAACATATCCAGATTGCCCTCCTTCTACTTCATATGGATGCGCACTTACAATATACGGGGAATCTTTCCATTCAGGTATAAGGATTTGATCATTTTGAATATCTGAACTTCGAATTAAGCTAAGGTAAGCGGAATAGGTTTCAACATCTTCATCTGAACTGCGGATAATCTCATTGTTCAATCCAGTAATAATAACTTCCCGATCTTTTCCAGCTTCCATTAAGACAATATGAGTAATCGTTTCATCTGAATAATGGTCTTCTAGAACATTTCTATGATTAGATCCGCTCGCCAATAGACGGGAATATTCTTCATCTACTCTTGCGTGAATGATATTTTGATGTAAATAAACCATAAGAACTATTTCCAGTACAAGGAAGGCAGTTATAAAATAAGCAGCTAACTTTGTCGAAATTTTATGCATATGAACCACCTCTTGTAATTAGTATAGAAAAAGATTGTGGAAAAGATATGCAGACACGTTTCCGATTTGGAAATCCTTATGTATTCATGACGTCTTTGTGTCTGCACACTTTTTTGATACCTCATTAGTATAATCAAAACAAAACAACATTTCGGGTATGTATTAGACGCCGAAGAATATTAATAGGGGGGTTCAATAGTTGAAAAATAAAAAGAATCGTTTAATCATGAGAGCAGTCGTACTAGCAGTTTTAGCAGCAGCTATTGTCTTTACAATATACACAAGTTGGGCAAAAGAGAAATATGAGGTTTTACAAGTTGGGGATATCGCCCCGGACTTTGCACTTATTGATTTGGATGGGGAAAGTCATCAGTTATCAAAATATAAAGGGCAAGGGGTCTTCTTAAACTTTTGGGGAACTTGGTGTGCACCTTGTAAAAAGGAAATGCCTGCGATGGGTCTACAATACCAAGTTTATAAAGATCAAGGAGTTCAAATATTAGCGGTGAACATCGCGGAATCTGACTTGAAAGTTCGAGCATTCGCTGAACAATACGGAATGGTTTTCCCTACCTTAATTGATACTTCAAAAAGTGTAATGCAAACGTATAATGTAAAACCGCTGCCTACCACTCTTCTTATTAATCCAGACGGCAAGATTGTAAAGATTATAACAGGAGAAATGTCTGAAAACGATATTAAAGGTTATATGGAACAGATTAAACCCTGAAACAAAATTTAAAGATTCTATTCGAAAAAGGATGTTGCTTAGAGATCAATACATTCTTTCGCAAACATAATTTAATCTATCGAAAATAATGAAGAGGCAGTCCAACGGTTTTTACTTGGGACTGCCTCTTCTAAAATTCATTATGCCTATCCTCATTCATCATCCGGTGAAGACTACGTTTAATAGCCTTTAGTTTTCAATATAATACAGCGAAAAAGGAATATCGATAGAACAACAAACTAGAGTCCGCTATATTTGGAATTACTCTTTCTTATTAATATACTAATAATGATAATAGATGAAATTCCTAAGATCACTTTGCCCTGCCCATTCCAATAAAGGATTTGCTGAGTAGAGTATGCCTCTATAACAAGTGCAGGTATTTTTCCAAGTGTACTGGCCATCGAAAAGTTCAACATTCCAACGCTACTTCCTGCACTTGCCAAAGTAACTAAACCAGATGGTACAAACGGGAATACCCTGGTTGCAAAAATCAGTAAGAAAGCTTCCTTTCCTCTAGTTTGCTGTAGTCTACTTAAATACTTATTGTTAATAGAAATCTTAGTTTTTACTTTGTTTATACCTTTTCGATATAGGTAAAAGCTTATCATTGCTCCCAATGCCTCTCCTAGAATTGATAGAATTAACCCTTTTCCAAATCCGAAGAAACCGATATTTGCCGCCGTTATAAATATGCTCGGTATAAAACCCAAAATACTAATACTAATATTTAAAATGATACTTATCCCAGCAGCGATTAAACTATTATTTTCAAAACATTGCAGAATCTCTTCAACCTTAAACACCACCGGATTCCATAAATTGTGATAACCGTTTACTTACTGCATTCCAATTGTTTATTGAAGTTCGGGGTCATCCTTGTTAAGGATAAACCGCTTAGTGTCCCTAATATTATATCTTTAATTTATGCAAAAGCTTTGCATAAATTATAGTGGCCATTCGATTCATTTTTTAGTTGTAAAATGGTTGCTTTTCTTATATGATAAAAAATGTTAATGATACAAACCGTAATGATTACTATTTGAGAAAGGGTGGTTTTTATTTAATGAATAAAAAACTAGTTATCATTGTTTCATTATTCACAATGGTACTGCTTGCAGCTTGTAACAATATTGGGAATGAGAAAAAGAGCGAGGATCAACTAACCGTTTACACAACCGTATACCCACTCCAATACTTTACAGAACGAATTGGCGGCAATTATGTAGATGTGAAATCTATCTATCCAACAGGGGCAGAGGAACATACTTTCGAGCCTACACAAAAAGAAATGATGACTCTTGCCGACTCGGATTTATTCTTTTATATTGGACTTGGTCTTGAAGGATTTGTAGAAAATGCTGAGAATACACTGAAAAATGAACGTGTTAAAATGGTTGCCACATCTGATGCAATTACGGAAGAAATGCTTGGTGGGGAGCATCTTGATGAAGGTCACGAACACGATAACGACGACTTCGATCCACATGTATGGATGTCCCCCATTTTGAGTGATGCACTTGCTTATTCAATTAAAGATGCACTAATTGAACTGGCTCCTGATAAAAAAGATTATTTCGAGAAAAATTTTGAAGAATTACGGGATGATCTACTTAAACTTGATCGGGATTTTATAGATATGGCATCCAATGCACCAATAAAAACTTTTTTCGTTTCACACGCTGCATTTGGCTATATAGCCACAACGTATGGCCTTGAGCAAATTGCAATTGCTGGCTTGAATTCACAAAGCGAGCCTTCTCAAAAAGAATTGACATCCCTTGTCGAGTACGCGAGAGAACAAAATGTGAAGTATGTTCTCTTCGAACAAAACGTGTCCTCAAAGCTAACTGAAGTAATACGCAAAGAAATCGGAGCCGAATCACTTATGCTTCATAATCTCGGAGTATTGACGGTTGATGACGTGGAAAATAAAGAAGACTACTTTTCGTTAATGAACTACAATATTCGAACGCTCGAGAAAGCACTAAGCGATAAATAAGTTAAAAATGGCTGTCCTACATTATGGTATTAATTATTCGTATAGGACAGACCTTAACTTTTTTTGAAATTGAGCTGTATAGTATTCTAACTACATGAATTGTGTTAGAACTATTGTACTCTTATCTGAAATGGGATGAATATAAATTAATTTTTTATAAGGTTTCTGTTACAAAAAGCATTGTATCAAGCCCTATTAAAAGTGGTCATGCAAGTGAACCAGTTGGGTAATTCCATTCCCAATTGTACCTGCTCCAACTACAGATGTTCTTAATTGATGCCCTTCCTTCGTTTTTGATGTTTCTGGTACACCAAATGATTTCATCAGAAATTTCACTTCTTTTTAATCATTCGCGATCACAATTGCGATTCCTTGCCCACCACCGATACATAAACTTGCAACTGCATATTTTGCATTACGGCGCTTCAATTCATATGCGGCAGAGAGTATTATTCTTGCACCACTTGCTCCGACCGGATGTCCAAGAGCAATTGCCCCACCATTTACATTTGTTTTAGAACGATCCAAGCCTAATTCTTTTTCAACAGATAAGTATTGAGCTGCAAATGCTTCATTTATTTCAACGATATCCATATCTTCAATTGTCAAATTCGCCCGTTCTAATGCTTGTCTAATTGCAGGTACGGGTCCAATCCCCATAACTGTAGGATCTACACCAACAATCCCCCATGAAACAATGCGCGCGATTGGTTGTAGTCCGTGTTCCTTTACTGCTTTTTCACTTGCAACGACAAGGGATGCCGCCCCATCATTAATACCTGAAGCATTTCCAGCAGTAACCGACCCATCTTTTTTAAAAGCCGGGCGAAGTTTTGCCATTACTTCCTTTTTAATATCTGCTTTAATATGCTCATCTTTTTCAACAAGTACTGTACCTTTACGCGTCTTCACTTCTACTGCTACAATCTCTTTCGCAAAAAAACCACTTTCAACCGCTTGCGACGCTCGTTGGTTCGATTCGATTGCAAAAGCATCTTGTTCTTCTCTTGAAATTGAATATTGATCTGCCAGTTTTTCAGCTGTCATACCCATTCCACTTCCGGTATACTGATCGACCAATGTCGCTTGCAACATATCTTCAAATTGAAGGTTCCCCAACTTCGATCCACTGAACCTTTGTTCGAAATTAGAATACGGTGATTGCGACATGTTTTCAGCACCACCTGCTAGAACAATATTTGCTTCATCTAGCATGATTGATTGAGCAGCAGTTACAACAGCTTGCATACCAGAACCACATAAACGATTCAATGTGAGTGCTGGAACTTCTTGCGGAACGCCTGCATTTAGACCAATATGTCGAGATAGATAGGATGCATTCTTTCCTGTATGAATGACATTCCCATAAATTACATGATCTACTTGTTCAGGTTGTACATTCGAACGCTTCAGTGCTTCGATAGCAGTTGCTGTTCCAAGAGTCGTTGCATCAACTTTTGCAAAAGATCCTCCAAATTCAGTGAAAGCTGTTCGTGCTCCATCGATAATATATACATTTCTCATAAGCCTATTTCCCCTTCCTTTACTTCTATTTCTGAATAATAACTACTCTTCTTTCACCAATACTTTCCGCTCGAAGAGATTCATATTCTTCAATCCTCTAAAATCTTTTTGGCTATAATGCCTTTCATAATTTCAGTAGTTCCTGCATAAATGGATGTGACAGCAATATCTCTATATCTACGTGCAATTTCATATTCCTCAATGTATCCATATCCTCCATGAAGCTGTAGACATTCAGATGCAACTCGCTTAGCCATTTCACTGATCCACCACTTCGCCATAGATACTTCTTTTACAATATCGTCCCCTAGAATATGTTTCCCTGTTAATGTATTCACGTACGTACGCCCAATATCAATTTCAGTTGCCATTTCTGCTATTTTAAATTGTGTGTTTTGGAAGTCTGCAATTCGACTACCAAATGCTTCCCTCTCTTTTACGTAATCAATTGTAATTCTTAGCATTTCCTCAGCTTCTACTTGAACTTGAAGTGCTACCACTAAACGCTCTTGTTGCAGTTGTTCCATCAAATAATAAAAACCTTTTCCTTCTTCCCCCAGAAGATTTTCAACAGGAACTTTTGCATCTTCAAATATGAGCTCGCATGTATCGCTAGAATGCATGCCAATTTTATCAAGTTTTTTTCCTCGTCTGAAGCCTGGTGTGCCTTCTTCAACAACAAGTAAGGAAATACCACGATATGCTGGTACCGCCTTCGTATCAGTCTTGCAAACGACAACGACATAATCTGCATTCAATCCATTTGTAATGAATGTTTTTTCACCATTTAAAATGTAGAAATCTCCTTCTTTACGTGCGGTCGTTCGAATCCCAGCTAAATCCGATCCTGCACCTGGCTCTGTCATGGCAACCGCAGAAATAAATTCTCCTGTTACACTTTTGGGCAACCATTTTAGTTTTTGCTTCTCAGTTCCAAGTGCATGGATATATGGACTTACAATATCGGAGTGAAGACAAACCCCACTTGCCAAACCTACTCCAACCTTCTCCAACTCTTCGGTTAGAATCATAGAGTAGGAAAAGTCGAGCTCCAATCCACCATATTTTTCTTCCACCCACGGCAATAAGAAACCGCTTTCACCAAGTTTCAACCAAAACTCTCTAGGGATTTCTTTTTGCTTTTCCCATGTTTCATAGTGAGGATATGCTTCCTTATCTAACATTCGCCGTAATGCTTCACGAAACATGTCATGTTCGTCTGTAAGAAACGATGCTTTCATACTAACTCCTCCTATTTGAATGCCGTTTGGTTACCTGATAATTAGTTTCTAACATTACTTTAACAATCAGTATTCTAATTTGCGAGTTTATTGGAGTTTTTTTCAAATTTGAATTGTATTAAAATCAATAAAATATATGTGCACATTAACTTAAATACACAGCCAACTTTCTTTGGAAACAAAATAATCATGAATTTCATTACGACTATAAGAAGCTTTATATTTCCGACAATACATAAAGGCGGTCAACCTTTTTAGGGTTAACCGCCTTTTATGTATATTTTTCATGAATATATTGTTTAAATAAATTTAATCATTTTATAACTTTTCTTACCTCTACGTACAATTGTAAATGCGTCTTCAAGTCGGTCAGCACTACCTACTTCATATGCCGTGTCCGTCACTCGTTCCCCATTTAATGAAATCGCACCATTTGTCACATCTTCACGAGCTTGTCGTTTCGATGATGACACACCTGATTCCACAATAAAATCAACAATATTTTTATTTTCTTTATTCATTTCAAATGTGGGTACATCCTTAAATGCATCTTTCATTTCATTCACAGATAATGCTTTCAAATCACCACTAAACAGCGCTTTTGAAATCCTAATCGCTTGATCAAGTGCGTCTTGTCCATGAATAAGTCTAGTCATTTCATCAGCAAGAGCAATCTGTCCCTTACGTAAATGAGGTTCTCCTTGAACTGTCACTTCGTAAGCCTCAATGACTTCACGATCTAAAAACGTAAATATTTTCATGTATTTAATGACGTCTGCATCGGCAGTATTAATCCAAAATTGGTAAAACTCATATGGAGATGTTTTTGCAGCATCAAGCCATATTGCTCCACCAGCACTTTTACCAAACTTCGTACCGTCTGCTTTTGTGACAAGTGGAATCGTTATTCCGAAAGCTTTCGTTTCTTCATCATGCATTTTCCGTATAACTTCTAGTCCCGTGGTAATATTTCCCCACTGATCTGAACCACCGATTTGTACACGGCAATTGTAGTTGTCGTACAGATGGTTAAAGTCAATTGCTTGAATTAGCATATAAGAAAACTCAGTAAATGAAATTCCACCCTCTAGACGTGATGCAACGTTATCCTTTGCGAGCATGTAGTTTACACTTAATAGCTTTCCGTAATCCCTTAAATATTCAATGATGCTCATAGATCCAATCCAGTCGTTATTATTGACCATCTTGGCACCATTTTCAGAATTAAAATCAAAGATTTGTTCCATTTGCTTTTTGATTCCCAAAACGTTTTGATCTATTTGTTCAGTTGTTTGAAGTTGTCTTTCTTCAGATCGGCCAGACGGATCACCAATCATTCCAGTTGCTCCTCCAACCAACAATATTGGTTGATGGCCATGTTGTTGGAATCTTCGCAATGTAAGAAGTGGAACAATATGACCGATGTGCATACTATCCGCTGTAGGATCTACTCCACAATACAAAGATATTTTCTTTTCATTTAATTGTTTTTTAAGACCTTCCTCATCTGTCTGTTGGTACAATAAACCTCTCCATTTTAAATCTTCTAATAATACGTTTTCCATTCCAATTCCTCCTCAAATAAAATCAAAAAAGTCCCTACACGATTTTTTAAAAAAATCATGCAGGGACGCTAATTAATATATTAACGCGGTACCACCCAGCTTGAGAATACAATTCTCCGCTCAAACGCTTTATCGCAGCGCATACGTCACATTCAATAGCTGTAATTCATGTTAGATATCCCGAACAGTTTCCACCAACCACTGTCTCTCTATAACGGCACTATCTACACTACTTCGACTACTTCATCATGTAAAAACTTTATGTATATGGACAATTATATACAGTAATTTGAAGTTGTCAATCAAAATGAGTAGATAAACTATTTAACATTGAACTAATCATACGAAAAGAAAGCAAATTCGGAGGTCTACAACGTTTTCTTGAAACTTCGCAACGTTTATGAAAAACTACGCAACGCAAATCACAGGTGTCGAATTCTGAAAACCACACATACCAATAGAGTCCGTTACATCCTAAGTTACAAGTAACATATACTTGATTTTAACCATCAATGTTTAATGATTCTCTATGAAAGAATATGCTATAATGGGATAGATTTAAGGAGGTCATGTGACTTGAGTGAACAGAACAAAAAACCTATTAAACTTATAGAAGAGAAAATTGATGCATTAGCACAAACGAAGTGGGCTAAAGGCTTACGTATTACATCCGGTGTTATTTGGAATTTATTTTTACTCTTTATTATTATTGGTGTTACAGTATTTATCTTCGCAGGCTCTATTGGTGCGGGGTATTTTGCATCACTAGTAGCAAAAGAACCCTTGCGTTCAGAACAAGAAATGCGCAACACGATTCTATCCTATGAAGAAACCTCAGAACTTTATTTAGCTGATGGTGTCTATCTCGGTAAAGTCAATTCAGACATAGAGCGAAAAGAAGTGAAACTGAAAGATGTTTCACAACATGTTATCGATGCAGTCTTAGCGACAGAGGACGAGTATTTCGAATCGCATACAGGAATTGTTCCTAAGGCAATATTCCGAGGTCTATTACAAGACGTCACGAACTCTGACACTCAAACTGGCGGTTCGACACTGACTCAACAACTTATTAAAATTCAGATATTGACGAACGAAGTTTCTTACGAACGAAAAGCTAAAGAAATACTTCTTGCTATGCGTCTTGAAAAGTTTATGAAAAAAGAGGAAATCTTAGAAGCTTATCTGAATATTATTCCTTATGGTAGGAACTCTGTAGGGCAAAATATAGCAGGTATCGAAACGGCCGCTGAAGGCATATTCAATGTAAAGGCAAAGGATTTAACTTTACCTCAAGCCGCCTACATTGCAGGTATCCCACAAGCTCCTTTCGCTTATACGCCTTTTTATAGTAGCAATCTCGGTCAAAAAGAACCTGAAAACTTAAAACCAGGCATCAATCGAATGATGACCGTTCTTTTTAGAATGAAAGAAACAGGTTATATTTCGGAGCAACAATATAACGAGGCCATTGCATATGACATCACACAAGATTTTCGAGAACCAACACAACGTGCAAATGAACGTTATCCATTTCTAACTCAAGAAATTCAAAATCGTACAATTGAAATACTCGCAAAGGTTCTTGCTGAAAAAGACGGTGTTGATCCAAACAGATTTGAAGAGGAAAAGAAAATCGAGGAGAAATATACTATCTTGGCTCAACGATCGATGAGAGTAGATGGCTATAGGATTCATTCTACTATCAATAAAGAAATGTATGACGAATTCCAAAAGATTAGCAATGAATTTAAAAACTACGGCCATACATTCGTTGCAATTGAAAAAGATCCTGATACTGGCGAAGACAAAGAAGTATTAAATCCAGTACAAGTTGGGAGCGTTGCAATCGAAAACAGCACTGGAAAGATTTTGGCATTTATTGGTGGACGAGACTATGAAATCGAGAACTTGAACCATTCTACACAAGCTTTTCGTCCGAATGGTTCCTCTATGAAGCCACTACTCGTCTATGCGCCAGCAATCGAGTATGGTGAAGTCAGTGCAGGTAGCCCTATTGCTGACGTTTGGTATGAAACAACTAAATATGGCGGGGTAAAATATTCTCCGAAAAATTTCATCACAAATGAACAAATGGGTCTGATTTCAGCACGTCAAGCACTTGCTTCATCTCAAAACGTTGCTGCAACACGACTTTATGAAAAAATAATTGATAGGAAGCCCGTCGATTTTTTAAAGAAGATGGGATTTTCTCAAGTAACGCCTGCTCATTATGGATCACTAGCAGTTGCTTTAGGTACAATAGATGCATCCGTTGAAGAGAATACAAATGCATTTTCCACATTGGCAAATGATGGACAGTTCATTGATTCATATATGATTGAAAAGATTGAAGACATGAATGGTAACATCATTTTTGAACATAAGGTAGAGCCTGTTGATGTTTTCAGTCCTGAAACAGCCTACATAGTAACCGACATGTTACATGATGTGCTTACAGGACCTCGTGGAACTGGACAATTAATGAAGAAAAACTTGAATTTCAATATTGACCTAGCTGCAAAAACAGGTACTACTCAAGGATTTGGTGATGTATGGCTTGTCGGATATAATCCAAATATTTCTCTTGGGGTATGGCTTGGTTATAAGTCTCGGCTAACAACCCTCGACACCGCATCAAACCGATACGGTCAGCCTAGTACCAGAGTGAATTTATTATTTGCCGAGCTGATGAACGGAATGAATAGATCGTCACCAGAAATTGTTAAGGCCGAATCCAAATTTCAAAAACCAGATGGCGTTGTAAGCCGATCATTTTGTGGAATCTCTGGTCTTGCACCATCGCTTGCATGTACAAATGCCGGCCTAATAAGAACAGATCTATTTAATTCTAAAGTGTTTTTACCAACTCAAGAAGATGATAGTCTAATATCTTCATCATATGTGTTAATGAACGGCGTAAAATACAGTGCACTTGCAGAAACACCTTCTGCATTCATCAGAGCTGGTGGAATTGGACTGAACCAAAAGTTTATTGACCGTATTTTCTCACCATTTGGTGGGGATCCAGCATATTTATTCCCCAATAATTCAGGGTTTGCTAATAATGTAGTTGCGGGAAAATCTTTTGTTCCAGACGATGCTGCTCCTGCTGCAGTTTCAGCTTCCTTAAATAATACAACGATGACATGGGGAAATTCTGCCTCCAGTGATGTTATTGGGTATTATGTGTATAGAGTAGATAATGGATCAAGCTCATTAGTTTCAACGATTACTGACAGCGATTCTAATTCATACAACATTGGTGCCGGCTCTTATTTTGTACGCGCAGTTGATATAACCGGACGACAATCTGCACCCTCTAATATTGTTCAAATCAAGATAGAAGAAGAAGTTATAGAAGTAACTCCTCCAGAAACCGAGGAACCAGTCAATCCTCCAGTTGAGGAAATAGTACCTCCACCTTCTTCTGAAGAAGAGGTAAACCCTACGCCACCTGAAGAAGAGGTCGACGAGGAGTAATTTAATAGCCTATCCAAATACTTACTAACGTTTTTGGATAGGCTATTTCTATTTCCAATAAAGGATTTGTTGTATACTGACAATATGAGCATCTACTAGTGAGGCGGTGGAAATTATGGACCATGTAAAAACATATAATGCGATGGAAATCAAACATAAGAATGGGAATATTATTGTTGAAGGCCCCATTTCACAAGACGAAATGGCAAAACTTGAATTTCATGAACATTTAACTGCATTTAGAATTCCAAACCAACAGCATAAAGCACTTGTCAAAATTGCTGGACTGCCAGAGGGCCGAATCATTATTGCAAGAAATGGAAATGAGATTGTGGGTTACGCCACATACATATATCCAGATCCACTAGAACGATGGTCTGAAGGCAACATGGAAAACCTTATTGAACTTGGAGCTATTGAAGTCATTCCCAAATTCCGTGGAGGCGGAGTCGGAAAGGCCATTTTAAAAGTATCTATGATGGACGATGCCATGGAAGACTATATTATTTTAACAACCGAATATTACTGGCATTGGGATTTAAAAGGAACACAGTTAAATGTATGGGAATATCGAAAAGTAATGGAGAAAATGATGAATGCTGGGGGACTTGAATATTTCGCTACCGACGACCCGGAAATAAGTTCTCATCCAGCCAACTGTCTCATGGCTAGAATTGGTAATAGAGTCTCACAAGATTCAGTCCAACAATTCGATCGTTTACGTTTTATGAACCGTTATATATATTGAACTAAATAATGGAGGTTTTTATAATGTTAATCGAAGAAATTATGAACAGGTCCGTTGTTACACTTTCACCTGAAAATACTATTAAAGATGCACTGAGCATTATGAGTGAAAAAAAGGTTCGCCACCTCCCCATTGTTTCTAGTGAAGGTAAAGTAGTTGGTATATTAACTGATCGCGACTTAAAGGAAGCGGTTCCATCCGTATTCTCCGAAAATAAAGAACTCGACATATTTAAACTATTATTGGGTGATATAATGACCAAAAACCCAATAATTGGACACCCTATGGATTTTGTAGAGGAATCGGCAGTGATATTTTATGAAAATAAGATCGGCGCGTTGCCAATTGTGTCTAATAACAAACTTGTTGGAATTATAACTGAAACTGATTTGCTTTATAAATATATTGAACTGACAGGCGCTCATCAGCCTGGCTCACAAATAGAAGTACGAGTCCCTGATATTCCTGGTATTCTTTTTGAAGTATCCAAAGTTTTACATGACCAGAAACTGAATGTACTAAGTGTGCTTGTTTATCCTGATAAAGAAAATCCGAAAAATAAAATTCTAGTGATACGAATTAAAACAATGAATCCTCTAAGCGTAATTGACGCACTTAGATCGGAAGGCTTTGAAGTTTTATGGCCAAATGTTCCAGGAATTGACATATGAAAAAAGATGCTGTTTTTATTTATTCAAAAGAGCAACTCGATTATTCTTTTTCGGAGTCCCACCCTTTTAATCAAAAAAGAATTACATTAACACTGGATTTATTAACTAAACTAGGTGCAATTAAAGAGAGTGATATTCTTCCTCCAAGAATGGCAACGGATGAAGAACTACTGTTAGCGCATGACTCAAAGTTCATACAAATAGTTAAACAAGCTGGAAAAGGTCATATAAATAAGGAAGTCAGTGAAATCTACGGCATTGGGACAGAGGATACACCTATCTTCCCAAATATGCATGAGGCAAGTGCAATGTTAGTCGGAGGTACATTAACGGCAGTAGATGAAGTGATGCAAGGCCATTCAAAATACGCTGTTAATCTTGGAGGCGGTCTTCACCACGGATTTAAAGGTAAGGCTTCTGGTTTTTGCGTTTACAATGATAGTTCTGTTGCCATTAAATATTTGCAAAAGAAGTACGGGGCCAGAGTACTTTATATAGACACAGACGCGCATCACGGGGACGGCGTGCAATGGAGTTTTTACGATGATCCCACAGTTTGTACATTATCGATTCATGAAACAGGTCGGTATTTATTCCCTGGAACTGGAAAAATTACCGAACGTGGTAACGGGCCAGGTTATGGTACCTCTTTTAATTTCCCAATCGATGCTTTTACTGAAGATGAATCTTTTCTCCATATTTATATAACTGCTATAGAAGAAATAGCTGAGCATTTTAAACCCGATGTAATCCTGACTCAAAATGGTGCAGATGCACATTATTTTGACCCGTTGACTCATTTATATGGAACAATGAATATTTTCGAACAAATTCCTCGAATTGCTCGTGATATCGCAGACAAATATTGCAATGGACGCTGGATTGCTGTTGGGGGTGGCGGGTATGACATTTGGCGTGTGGTCCCTCGCGCTTGGGCACATATTTGGTTAGCAATGAAAGGTCAGGAAGCCCCTTCTGGTTTACTACCGGAAGAATGGCTAACTAAGTGGCAAGAACAGTCTCCTGTACCTCTAATTCAAACGTGGGAAGATCCTAGCCCATTGTATGAGCCTATTCCGAGAAAAGCAGAAATAACTGAGAAAAATGAACAAATGCTGGGCCAAAGTCTACGCATCATACGAAACGAAACTAGTGTATAAAAACAAACGGGACTTGCCCCCATTTAAAGGGGCAAGTCCCGTTTGTTTATTCCATCATTACACCCATTTACTTTACTGAATCGCGTTTTTCAAATCTAAATGGAAGGATAACCTTATGCTCTTCAACTTCCTCATCGCTCATTAATTTAGTAAGGAGTCTCATTGCAACTGCACCCAAGTCATACAAGGGTACCGCAACGGTTGTAAGTTGAGGACGAACAATTCTTGTAATATTAGAATGCTCAAAGCAAATGATTTCGAAATCATCAGGCACTAAAAGTCCATCATCTCGTATACCATTTAACAAACCGACGGCAATATCGTCATTACCCGCAAATATTGCAGTTGGCCTGTCTGAAAACGTACGAATCTGTTTCCAGCTTTCGTAGGCACTATCGTATGTGTTGTCAATTTCAAAAACCAACTCATCATCTAATTCTATGCCTGCATCCTTTAAAGCCCGTTCATATCCTACTTTTTTACATTCTCTGTTAATATCTTTCGTAAGAGTCCCTGTAACAAATATAATTCGCTTATGACCATTTGACGCAAGAAGTTTTACAGCTTCATAAGCAGCTTCCTCATAGTCAATATTCACCGTGGCAAATTGACTTTGTTGGTCTAACGTTCCTGCTAATACTACCGGAACCGAAGCTATTGACATTTCTTTCCGAGCCTCTTCCGAAATGGAATCACTCATAAAAATCAGGCCGTCTACTTGTTTACCGAAATGATCTACAAGTAACTCAACTTCCCTGTCGGCTCTTTTATCAGAGTTTGATAGAATTATGTTGTATTCGTACATTGTTGCTACATCAGCAATACCTCGAGAAAGTTCCGCGTAAAAACTGTTCGATATATCAGGAACTATAACCCCGATTGTCGTAGTTTTTTTACTAGCCAATCCCCTCGCAACTGCGTTCGGTCTATAACCAAGTCGCTCGATACATTCAAGGACTTTTTTCCTTGTTGAAGGTTTGACATTCTGATTATCATTAACAACTCGAGATACTGTAGCCATTGAAACGTTCGCTTCTCTTGCAACATCATAGATTGTGACAGCCAAAATCTTCTCCTCCTACCCTTGTAAATAAACTCGTATTTCGAAACAAAACGCCGGAACCATTACCAGGTCCGGCGTCAGCTCAATATTATGAACCGTGAGTATTCATGAACTTTTGAATCTCAGCGTAAAATTCATCGAACTGCGGAATATCCATTTGTTGTGCCGCATCTGATAAAGCAACTGCTGGATCAGGATGCACTTCTGCCATAACACCATCTGCGCCAACTGCAATTGCAGCTTTAGCTGTTGGTAATAGTATATCTTTTCGACCTGTTGAGTGAGTTACGTCAACATAAACAGGTAAATGCGTTTCTTGTTTTAGTATTGGAACAGCAGAAATATCAAGTGTGTTTCGTGTTGCCCGCTCATATGTACGAATACCACGTTCACATAAGATAATCTGACTGTTTCCTTTAGATACAATATATTCTGCTGCATGAATGAATTCATCAAGTGTTGCTGCTAGTCCACGTTTCAGTAGCACTGGCTTATTGAATGAACCCGCTTCTTTTAATAATTCAAAGTTTTGCATATTACGTGCACCAATTTGTACTACATCTATATATTCAAGTGCTTCTTCGAGATGGGAAGGTGTAATTATTTCTGCAACTACTGACAATCCTGTTTCATCAGCTACTCTTTTCAATATTTTAAGACCCTCAAGTCCAAGGCCTTGGAAATCATAAGGTGATGTACGTGGTTTATAAGCTCCACCTCTTAACATTGTTAAACCTTTTGACTTAATTGACTCAGCTACTGCCAATACCTGCTCGTAAGATTCAACAGCACAAGGGCCGAATATAAATGATGGAGTACCGTTACCAATTTCTAATCCATTTACATTTACAATTGTATCTTCAGCTTTTCTTTTACGGGAAACGAGCAATGCGTTTTTGATATCGTCTTCTTGTATTTCAAGAGCTGACATGAAAATCCCTTTAAAAATCTGTTCTAAAACACCGTTAGGAACAGGACCATTATTAGATTCTACTAAAGCATTAAGCATTTCACGTTCACGAATCGGGTCGTATCTATTAACACCTTGCTTCTCTTTTACTTTACCAATTTCTTGTACAAGTGATGTTCTTTCATTAATTAACTCCAAAACCTTCACGTTCAATTCGTCTACACGTCCACGTAAATTATCAAGATCATGCTTTTTCATTGTTCGTCTCCTCTCTCGCCCATAACATTCTCTTTCAGAAGATTAGAATGTATGGTACATTTTTAGTTAATAGACCTATTATAGTGATAGCAATTTGAAAAGTCACGCATTATCTCGCTATTTATTTAATCGGTCAATTGGTAATGACAGAAAGGGTGATTATTATGACTACTTCTTTATTTGCACTTGATATCGGAACTCGGTCTGTCGTAGGTATTATTCTGAATGAAGATAACGGAAACTATCACGTTGAAGACTTAATTACAATTGAACACAAAGAACGTTCAATGATTGATGGTCAAATACATAATGTGCTCAGTGTTGCTAACGTAATTACCGAAATAAAAAATATGCTTGAAAAAAAGCACGGACCACTTAAACGCGTAAGTGTTGCAGCTGCAGGGCGAGCCTTAAAAACAGTTGAGGGATCCATGTTAATTGATATATCGGAGGGCTCTCTTATTTCAATTGAGGACATTAATCGACTTGAACTTGCCGCTGTCCAAAAAGCACAACAACAATTATTATCTTCAAATCCTTCTGGTAAAGAAGATCATTATTACTGTGTTGGTTATTCTGTTCTCCATCACTGGCTTGATGGCGAAGTAATAGGCAGCCTAATTGACCAAACAGGCCGCTCAGCGTCTGTTAAAGTAATCGCTACCTTCTTACCCCAAGTAGTCGTAGAATCACTCCTGGCAGCTCTAAAGCGTGCCGAGTTAGAAATGGAAGCATTGACTCTTGAACCTATTGCCGCGATAAATGTTCTGATACCACCATCTATGCGAAAACTCAATGTTGCACTTGTCGATATTGGTGCTGGAACGTCGGATATAGCAATAACAGCCGACAGCACCGTTATTGCATATGGAATGGTTCCCATTGCAGGGGATGAGATCACCGAAGCCCTTAGCAATCATTACTTACTTGACTTTCCACTTGCTGAAATTGCCAAGCGAACCCTTTCGAATAGTGAAGAAGTAGTAATTACAGATATTCTAGGTTTCGAACAAATCATTCCCTCTGCTGAAATAATAAACATTATCAAACCATCAATTGAGCGTCTTGGTAAATCCATATCCGACGAAATCATTAAACTAAATAATGGTAAACCACCACAAGCCGTTATGATGGTTGGTGGCGGTAGTCTCACACCACTGATAACAAAGGAAATTAGTAGATACTTAGAATTACCGGAAACACGAGTCGGCATTAGAGGTTTAGAGGCTTTAACAGGCGTCACAATTGCTGAAGACATCGGATCCTCACCGGATTTGGTTACTCCAATAGGTATTGCAATTGCAGCTAGACGGGCACCTATCCATTATATGTCCGTTATGGTAAACAACAAATCAATCAGACTTTTTGAATTAAAAGAAATGACTGTTGGAGATGCATTGCTCTCTGCAAACATAAAAGCACGACAACTTTATGGAAAACCAGGCCTCGGCATGACAATAACAATAAATAACAATGATATTATTATTCCTGGAGAACATGGAACACCGTCTACAATATTGTTAAATGGAACATCTGCTAGTACAAAGGATTTAGTTTCCAATGAGGATGTCATTGAATTAGTACTCGGTGAAAATGGCAAGGACGCGTCTGCAATTGTTTCTGATTTATTTGATGATTTGACCGCTCTTGAAGTAACTATTGATAACACTATAGTAAGTTTGCAACCTATCATACACATAAATGGTAAACCCAAACATTTGGAGACAATCGTTCAGGATCGTGATAAGATCACTCTTTTTCAACCGAGAACGCTTTCAGCTGCATTAGAAATAATTAAGAGCTCACATTTATTGAATACAAATAAATTCACAGTTAAAGTCAATGATAAATCGGTACTATTGAAAAACCGCTCTGTCCAATTCTCAATTCAAGGAACAACAATCAGTCACGCCCATTTGTTGAAAGATGGTGATGTGGTAGAAATACACAGGCCTCATTTACCAACTATTGAGGAAGTAGCACTTGAAACTGGAAATAGAGTAGTTGAAACAATTACCGTTACTTTTAATAACATTAATCTTACTATAAAGAAAAACAAACTAACTTTCGTCTTGAACGGCGAAACTGTCCCTGGAGATACCTTTGTAAAAAACAATGATCGACTAGAATTCACGACTATAAATGAAATGCCTATTGTGTTTGGTGATGTATTCTTATATACGGATTATACTTTGCCTGAAAATACTAATGGCAACTACAAACTACTAAGAAATGGATTGCCAATTGGATTTAATGATGAAATTTTTGGAGGCGACATCTTAGAAATAACATTTCAAAAAGACATAAAAAATCTCACCGACTAAGTTTCTAGTTGGTGAGATTTTTCATTGAACTTTATTTTTTTCCAGTGACAGCTTCTTTAAGTGCTTCTGCTGTAGCTGTTAAATCTTCTTTTGATATTTCTGCAGCTACCTCAACGTAGTCCACAGCCTCTTCACCTTCAGAAGATGCTGTTCCGTCATCCATTGGAGCTGAAACCTTAGACTTCATCGATTTCACCTTATCTACAAGATGTTCAGATTGCTCCTGAATTGTTTTAGTAACTCCCTCAGTCTTCTCTTTAGCAACAGTAGTGAATTCGTTTGCTTTTTCTTTCGCTACTGTTGAAAATTCTGAAGCCTTATCTTTTGCAACGGCAGTGTATTCTGAAGCTTTGTCTTTTGCAACGCTAGTGTATTCCGAAGCTTTGTCTTTTGCAACCGTACTAATCTCTATGCTTTTATCTTTAAGATGTGTTGCTTGCGTAGAAAAGTCCTCACGCATTTCCTTACCTGTTTTCGGAGCAAGGAATAGAGCCGCAGCTGCACCAATTACACCACCAACAATTGCTCCTACTAGGAAACTACTTGCATTGGAACTCTCATATTCATCGTAAAACGAATCTGTATATCCTCTTTGGTAATCGTAACTGTGTGGTAAATAAGTTTGTTGTCCATATGAATTTTCATACTCTCTATCACCAGTAGTATTCTTTTGATTCTGAGAATCATTGTAGTTCGTTTTCAAGTTGTTTTCTTCATTCATAATAAATTCCTCCTATTTTGTAATTACTAATTATACACGAATTCAAAAAGCACATCATTTAGGTTGTGGAAGGCTTTTTTGCCCAGGTACTGGACGATAAACTGTCCAACCCTTACTTACAGATTTACGTTCTTTTAACTTATCAAAGATTTCAAATGCAACATTCCCCCACTGAATTGCTTGAGCAACTTTTTCGCTATTTCGCTCAGCTTCAGTAGCAATTGAATTGGTAACTCTATGCACGGATGTACTTAAGCCACCCATAGAATCTCCGACATCTTTAATGGAGTCCACAACCGAATTAAGTTTCTCAGACTTTTTTTGAATATCTTCGGCTAAGCTGTTTGTCTTTTTGAGAAGCTCAGTGGTTTCAGTTGTTACACCTTCAAGCTGAATTGTTAAACCGTCCATTGTTTCCGACACCGTTTGCAATGTCTTTTTAACTGAGAATAGCGTCATAGCTAAACTAATACATAATATTAAAAAAGCAATTGCAGCGACTATTGCCGCTATGTATAGCAAGTTCTCCAATACAGATCCTCCTTTTACAACTGTCCATAATTATTGTTTACCTTTTCTACAGTAAATTAAACATCATGTCTATATATTATCTTCGACACTAACCAAGTTTATCCTTTAATAAATTTAAAAACAGCCTAAGTATTACATTAGGCTGTTTCATGTTTATTTAATAAGGACTTAAATGCATTTAAATACTTCTGTATGTCTCCAGCACCCATAAATAAATAAACTGCATTACCATGCTGTTCTAGAAGTTCAATATTATCTAATGAAAGATATTTTGCATTTTCTACTTTTTCTACAAGTTTTTCGATTGTTAAATCTCCAGTCTTCTCGCGTGCCGAGCTAAAAATATCACATAAATAGACATGATCCGCGGGAGAAAGACTTTCGGCGAACTCATTTAACAAAGCAGCTGTCCGTGTAAAAGTATGGGGCTGAAATATTACGACAATTTCACGATCCGGATACTTTTGTTTAGCAGTTTGTAATGTTGCTTTGATTTCGGTTGGATGATGTGCGTAATCATCTACAATAATACGATTATTCATTTCTATCGCTGTGAATCTTCTTTTCACACCAGTAAATGTCAATAATCTGTTCTGGATAATTGAAACCTGTAGTCCTTCATATTGACAAAGAGCAATTACACCTAATGCATTTAGTATTGCATGATCCCCTGCCAATGGAATTGTAAACGTGTTGTAAAATTCATTGCGAACAAATACGTCAAATGTCGAACCTGCTGAATTCTTGACAATGTTCTTAGCAGCAAAATCATTAGAATCGTCAAATCCATAAAATACGACCGGAACATTCGCTTGAATTTTTTGTAAGTTAGCGTCATCACCACATGCAATGATTGCCTTGTTTACCTGAAGCGACATTTCTCCAAAAGCACTTAATACATCTTCCAAATCCTTGAAATAATCAGGATGATCGAAATCTGCATTCGTAATTATTAAGTAATCTGGTTCATATGCAAGAAAATGGCGTTTGTATTCACAAGCTTCAAAAACAAAATACTTTGCATCTTCAACACCTTTTCCAGTTCCATCACCTATTAAATAAGAGATTGGAGCGTATCCCGAAAGAACGTGCGCGAGTAAACCTGTAGTAGATGTTTTTCCGTGCGTTCCGGTGACTCCAACAGAAACATAGTCTTGCATATAGCTTCCAAGAAATTCATGATATCTAATTACTTCTAATCCTAGTTCTTGTGCTTTCTCTAATTCAGGATGGCTATCGGAAAAAGCATTACCCGCAATTACCGTCATACCTGGTTTAATATTTTCCTCACCAAAAGGAACTACTTTAATTCCTCTTTCATGTAAAGGGTCCTCAGTAAAGAAATACTTCTCTACATCTGAACCTTGCACCTCGTGTGAAGAGTCATGCAATATCTGTGCAAGAGAACTCATACCAGATCCTTTAATACCCGTAAAATGAAACAACGTCATATTGAAACCTCCCGGGACCATTTTGGTTCCCAATCTACAATTCTAAATTATCTATTCCCCATTATATCATTTAATATGCATTTCCGAGTACAGTCGAAAAATACAGAATTAATGGAATGTTGGTTATTATTTCTGCAGCTCTACCATTTGACTCAGATCTTTTTCAGTTAAAAAAACATCGCGTGCTTTACTCCCTCTTTGACCTGAAATAAAACCTTTTTTCTCCATTCGATCCATTAATTTCGCAGCTCGATTATACCCAATACTGAAGTTACGCTGCAGCAATGAAGTAGATGCACTTTCATGTTCATAAATGAATAGACATGCTTCTTCAAAAAGCGGATCTGACTCCTCTTCTTCTATAGCACTCGCAAGTAAATCATCTTGACCAAATAAATAATTAGGCTCTGCTTCACATCGGACGTGTTCTATTATACGCTCTATTTCATCGTCCGTGACAAATGTTCCTTGAAGTCGAACTGCTGACGATTGCCCATTGCCTATATAAAGCATATCACCCTTACCAAGAAGTCGTTCTGCCCCTTGTGTATCAAGGATTGTTCTCGAATCTATCTGTGAAGATACAGAGAATGCAATTCTTGTTGGGATATTTGCTTTAATAGTACCTGTAATCACATCCACAGATGGTCTTTGCGTTGCTATTATTAAATGAATTCCACAAGCCCGTGCTTTCTGAGCAATTCTACTGATTGATACTTCAACATCTGCAGGAGCCACCATCATTAAATCAGCAAGTTCATCTATTACAATTAAAAGGTATGGCATTTTCAATGAAAAACGTCTGCTGTCTTGCACTACTTTGTTATATCTTTCGATGTCTCTAACACCCATATGAGCCAGTAGTTCATAACGACGCTCCATTTCCGCAACTGCCCATTTTAAGGCAGCTGTTGCAGCTTTCACATCAGTAATAACTGGACTAATCAGATGCGGAATACCGTTAAACGGAGCAAGTTCTACCATTTTCGGATCAATGAGCATCATTTTTAAATCTGTCGGATCGGCTTTGTATAAAAGGCTAATTAAAATAGAGTTAATGCATACAGATTTCCCAGACCCTGTAGCCCCTGCAATCATTCCATGTGGCATTTTCCGAAGGTCTAAAGTGACTGGTTTTCCTGTGAGACTTAGTCCAAGAACCGCTTCCAAAGGCGATGTAGAGTTTTGGAATTCGCTTGTAGAAAGAACTTCTGAAATCCGCACAGGTCTTGTTGTTCGATTTGGAATTTCAATTCCAATAGAACTTTTACCTGGAATCGGTGCTTGAATTCTAATATCCTCAGCTGCCAATGCAAGTTTTAAATCATCTGTTAAATTCCTGATTTTACTTACTTTTGTTCCTTGCCCAACGGTTAATTCAAATCGGGTAACTGTCGGGCCTTGTACCGCCTCAATGACATTTGCAATAACAGCAAAATGCGATAGTGCTTCTACAAGTTTCATCGACTGAGATTCTAACCATTCTGTATCCTCTATTTGTGTTTCAGGTGGAATTAAAAAACTAAGTGAAGGAAACGCATAGTTTGAAAGTGGTTCTTCTTCAACATCCTCATGTATTTCCTCAATAACTTCAGCTTTTATATATTCTCTTTTTTGTTTTAAGGGTTCTAATATTGGTTCTAATATCGGTTCTAATATCGGTTCTAATATCGGTTCTAATATCGGTTCTAATTCTGGCTCTACTAGTACTAGCTCTTCTTGTTTTGCTTCTTGCTCCAACTTACGTGTCAACATTTTTTCTTTATCGGATTTCAACATTAACACATTAAAGGGCACAGTTCGTTCTTTTTTCTCTATAGCCTTTTCCACATCAGCTTCAACAACAACATCAACATCAACATCAACTTCGGCTTCAACTTCAACTTCATCTTCAACTTCAACACTTTGAATAGTAGGTATCAATTCTAACTTCTCGTCATTATTGACTTCATCAACATAATCTTCCTGTGTAGTGATTTGAACAACGTCCTCCTCAAATACAAGAGGCTTTTCTGGAACTTCAATTTCTTGAATGGTCGTTGTTATTATTTCGATATCATCCGTTACTGTTTCGTCTATTGGTGGAACTATACTTTTTATACTATCAGTATTTTTTTCTGGTTTTAAGAACCCATATACAGGTGACGGAACCAGTGTTGGAGCAAATGCTCTATTTGAACGTTTTACTGAATCTGGTGTACTTTCAGGTTCAGGCTGATACACTTCTTTTTCTGTTCTTTTTTCAGTCCTAAAGTGATCAATTCGATTGCTCGAATCCATTTCGTATTTTGGTTTGTCACCGGCTCTAAAAATCTTTCCACTCGTTTGTTCTCCCGGCCATCTGTCATTTTCATATAAAGGAGTTGGCTCGTATATATCTTCTTGATTGTCTAAATCATCCAAGTATTTTTCTTTGTGTTTTTCTTCCTGTTCGCCTTTTGTTTCAATATCGTCCCAACCGTATATTTCAGCATCCGTAATGATTGGAAAACGAAAAGCCGGTTTAGTATTTAAAGGATGCTGATTTTCCGAATCCTCATTATTTTGTTTTTCATTGTCGCGATTCAATTCATCATTTGTATCATCTTTAGCATTAAACAATTTGTTCATTACTCTTTTATACCAACTCAAAGGAATCACTCTTTCTTGTGTCAATCACACCATTTTAGCATTAAAAAGTATATGAAATCAAATGATTATCCACAATAAAAAAATGTACCCTAGTAAGGATGCTGATAAGAAGAACATCATATGTCTTTTTAACTCCCATAATTGAGCTAAACGTACGTAGGATTCTTCTTTTCCAACAACCTTCTATTGGCACATATGACAACCGTAAAAAGCAGTTATATTAGTTGCTTACAATAAATGCTTCACCTATTACTGAACTCTCTTCTAAAACTAGAATACCTTGGCCTTTTTCCGCGTTTGGTATATTGAGTTCTGTCGCTGAACAGATCATTCCACTTGAAGCCACACCACGGAGTTCAGCGTCACGAATCACTGTCCCTGAAGCCATTACAGCGCCCACTTTTGCTACAACTACCTTTTGACCTTCGGCTATGTTGGAAGCGCCACAAACGATTTGTAAGGTCTCATCACCGACATCAACAGTACAAACTTTTAGTTTATCCGCATTTGGATGACTTTCCGTTTTCTCTACAAGACCAATCACGAATTTCGGCGTAAAATCTACATCTAATTGAACGTCAACGCCATTTTTAACTAAGGATTGTTTTAACTCTAGGGCAATACTTTCTGTTAACTCAACTTGCCCTTCTTCTTTTAACTCCATGTACGAGGAAGCATTAAACAGATTAAGTCCAACAAGTTCATTCTTTGAATCATCGTAAATAAGCGTTACGTCTGCCTTTGATTCAATTCTAATATCCCTAGGCCGAGACGATGTAAATTGAACAAGTAATACATTTCCTACACCATTTAAATTATAAAATAAATTCATTTTTATTTCTTTTCCCTTCTTGCTACACGATTTTTTGCCATTATGAATATAGGTTCAAGTTTATCATTTTCATAAATAAAGGATAGTGATGTTACAGGTACTACACCTTGTGTGAAGTAATGCATAGTCATTTGTGCAAGAACATCATATCCAGTATCGTTTCTAATGTCGCCAATAATCAATACATCCTGATGAGGTACAGAAACTGTCATATGACCTTCGATTTTAGATTCCATCTCTTTTAAAAAGGCCGTATTTAAGATTCTACTTGCATCGTACCCGTCATTATTATTTACAAAGTAATAAATGTTACCAGCTACTGCATCTTCTTTCATTGATGTTGGGAGTGATCTCACACGAAAAAGTGCTGACTCCATTATCTCAGTTGCAGTTAACCCAATTTCCTCAAGCATACTTTCGTCAATAAGTCGATATGTCGTATCCAAATCTAGTGCATAATAAATACGTGTTTCAACGGTGTGATCCTTCATAATAAAACGCTGTCCGCTAGACGTTTCTTCTGTAAACGATGTTGATCGAATGACTGGATAAATATTATTTTTGCCTTTGAAGCCTTCTGTTAACTCTAGCTCCATTGCTTTAAAAGTTTCATCGATTGTATATGCGACATCTTCAATTGCCGCATCCTTTTTCAATTCATATTTAGCGATTATTTCAGGAAGTGAAACATCCATTCCTTTTTTCAATAATGCATGCTCAAGTCGAAGAATATTTGTCTTGTTATCAAAATCCCAACTAAAATGCTCAGATGGGAGTCGTTTTTTTAATATTTCTATTAACTTTGTAGTGTTCATCTAATACGTCTCCTCCATTCACATAATAACTTGTTGAATATTTATTTTAACGATCTTACTACTTCCATCATCTCTCTTACTTCTTTTTCAAGTTTCTTTTTCTTTGTAATTGTAGTCATTTTTGCCCCACCGACACTTACTACAAGTTCAGCGCTTTCATCATCTTTTTTAATGATCGCTACAAATCCGAAATTACCGTCGTCCGAGAAGGTTTCTTCCGCTATTATTTCTTTACCTTTATCCGCTAACAGTAAATCGTAAAATAAACGACTGTCTTCTTTTTCATTTGGATTAATGAATAAAAGAAATGTTTCATTTCCTTTTTTAAAAATGATATTATAGGCATCTGACTTTTCACTTATGGTAAATCCTGCTGGCTTATATAGTTTTATTCCTTCGATTTCTTCAGTCTGACCTTTATTATTTGCAAAAAAAGCTTCTTTGGCTGCGATGACACCACTGGCTGATCTATCCTCTAAGGAGCTTGCACACCCCGCTAGCAATAAAACAAACAGTGTTAATAGGAATAGGAATTTCCAAGTACGGAACATTCGATTTCCTCCAATCCTTATTTTCAAACACTCTTCATTTTAATGCTATTGGGATGTAGTTGCAACCATATGGCACTCATCGATTCGATTGGGAATAGTTCATTTCACTTTATGGGACATTCCAATCATATAAACCAACTACATTCGATTCTTTCTACACAAAAAAACCGTCCCAAACACCACATCGGAGCTTGGACGGTTTAAAATTAGACGTTACTTTTAATCGTTTCAACAGTCGTTTTATCACAAGCTTTTATAAGCTTCACTAAAAGTTCTTTCGCAGCTGCGTAATCATCTGTATGAATGATTGACCCCGCTGTGTGTATATAACGTGAACAAATCCCGATTACCGCACTTGGAACTCCTTCATTGGACATATGAACTCTACCAGCGTCAGTACCGCCTTGTGAGATGAAATACTGATACGGTATTTTATGAGTTTCCGCTGTATCTAATATGAATTCACGCAATCCACGATGCGTTACCATTGAGCGATCTAAAATACGAAGTAATGTACCGCCACCGAGCTGACCAAATTCATTCTTATCTCCGGATGCGTCATTTGCAGGACTTGCATCAAGTGCGAAGAACAAATCAGGATTAATCATAGTTGCAGCTGCTTGGGCACCACGTAAACCAACTTCTTCAAGTACGTTTGCACCAGAATATAGAGTGTTCGGTAATTTTTCACCGTGTACCTCTTTTAATAACTCAATTGCAAGTCCACAACCATATCGATTATCCCAAGCTTTGGCCAAAATCTTCTTTTTGTTTGCCATTGGTGTAAACGGGCAAATTGGAACGATTTGTTGTCCCGGTCGAATCCCAATTTTCAATGCATCTTCTTTATTATCCGCACCAATATCAATGAGCATATTTTTTATATCCATAGGTTTATTTCGAACTTCATCGCTTAATAAATGGGGAGGTATGGATCCAATAATTCCGATTACTGTTCCAGTGTCTGTTGTAATTTCAACACGCTGTGCAAGGAGAACTTGGCTCCACCATCCGCCTAGCGGTTGAAAACGAATCATACCGTTATCTGTAATCGCACTTACCATGAACCCAACTTCATCCATGTGACCTGCGACCATTATTCGAGGCCCATCTTCAGGACCTTTTCTAATGCCAAAAATTCCACCGAGATTATCTTGAACGATTTCATCTGAATACTTTTCCAGTTCCCCGCGCATATAAGCACGAACCGCATGCTCATTTCCTGGAACCCCTGGAAGTTCTGTTAACGTTTTAAACATAGACAGCGTCTCTTTATTCAAATTAGTTCCCCCTAATTATGTACTATCCTCAATAGTTTAATTCATTCAGTAGAAACTTTCCATCTATTCATTTCGAGAACCGAATTAGATACATCATAAAGTTCATCAATTCAGTTTTTTATTCCCATGTGATACACTAATCTTAACGTCAAATTTGGAGGTAGATTTCTAATGAAATTAAAAGAATTTCTTGTAGGTGTTCTTACCGGTGTCGCAGCAGGTATCGTTGTTAATGAGGCGATTCATAGAATCGATAAAAATGTTGCTGCCGATTCAGTATTGAGCAATGTGAAAGATGCATTTAAAAAAGAAGGTCCAATTGACGGATCTTGGATTGTTATGAAAACTGAGCCCTTTTCAAACGATGTCATTACAATGGACGTTTATCGTGGTGGTATTTCACGTATTAAAAACGGAGAAGTTGAGCAATTTGAGTTTGCTGCCGACGCAGCTACTGGCACAGTTGTCGAACTTTCTAAAGCGTAATATAAAGCCAACTCGCAACCTATTATTTTTAAGGTTGTGAGTTGGCTTTTTTAATTCTCAGATATTGTCTAAGCGTTTGACACCATCAAGAATTTCCTTGCCCGTAGAGTCCCATTTCACTATCCTATAAACGGCATCGTGGTAAAAACTAAACCAATAGCCTCCAGCAAGTGCTTCTTTCATGAGTCTCTCTTTTGCATAAATCGATGTCATTGGATAATCGTCGTAAGCCAGTACCCAAAGTGGGTTGCTGTGCGCATGAGTCGGCATAATATCTCCCATGTGAAGAAGTGTTTCATTATTTTGGACTAGTTTAATAACGGAATGCCCATCACTATGTCCTCCAGTATGAATCATTTCGATGCCTGGAAGTACTTCATAACTATCTTCAAAGGTTACTATTTGATTCTGAATGGGTTCCCAATTTTCTTTCCAATATGTATTTTTCGAACGAATATTTGGAGTACGCATTTCATCCCATTCGACTTTGGATACATATATTTTCGCATTTGGAAAGACGGAAACAAGCTTGTCGCCTTGTTTTTCTGTCAGACCTGCGGCATGATCGTTATGCAAATGCGTCATAAGAATAATGTTAATATCCTTTGTCGTTAATCCTACTTCTGCAAGACTTTCCTCTACTTTTGTTTCTTCAGTAACACCAAGATTACGTTTCATTTTGGCATCTAGTTTACCTTTACCAATACCAGAATCGATCAATATATTGTTTCCAGCGTATTTGATTAATATAGGGTCTGTCGGAAGCTCAATTAAATTATTTTCATCAACAGCATATTTTCGTGACCAAAGTGCCTTTGGAACCACTCCAAACATTGTACCCCCGTCCAGAAAATTTATACCTCCTCTTAACCAAGTGAGATTCATTTCATGAAATTTAAAAGTGTCCAAAATACATTCCCCCTCTCTACTTCAACTTACTTACCTTTGAATGTTGCTTCAAGTCTAAAAATGGGTTGTCCCTTTAATGAAAACTTCTCTTCATATTCTGTCATAATATTATCTTCAATGTTCTCAGCGTGTAAATCCAGTGATACGTAGCCAAGCTTCATGCCATATTGAGACATAGAAACAAGAGAAAACTCGAAAAGCACTCGATTATCTGTTTTAAAGTGAATTTCACCACAAGTTCTTAGAACAGACTCGTATAATTCAAGAAAGGTTTCATGTGTTAATCTACGCTTTTCGTGTCTCGTTTTTGGCCACGGATCAGAAAAGTTTAAATAAACTCGATCGATTTCATTCGATTGAAAAATATTCAAAAGATCTGCACCATTTGCACGGAATAATTTTAGATTTTTTGGTTTATTTGCAGCAATGGCTTTTTCAAGCGCAACAACAATTACATTATCAAAATGTTCAATTCCAATATAATTCACTTCAGGATTTGCAAGAGCCATCCCAATTATAAACTGACCCATTCCAGTTCCGACTTCAATGTGAATAGGGTTTTTGTTTCCAAAAAGGCTACTCCAACCATCGTTCATCTTTTCAGGTTCCGCCACTAGGATATCCGAATGCTCTGCCATGAAATCTCGTGCCCATGGTTTATTTCGTAAACGCATTTATACACACTCTTTTCGATTCAATTTTATTTATTTTATCAAACTTCTTCTTCATTTTCAAAAAGACGACTCATTGCCGTCGTTTGACCGAGATCCAATACGGCCTGTGCTGCTTTAAATTGGTTGGATTTCATTGGAGTAGATGACTTCTGAAGCTTTGCAAACCATTCTTTATATGAACGTCTATCTACGCATTGTGTATTAAATGAAGTTTCAGGATAATCGATATATCCGTTTCGAGAGATTAGGTACTTACGAACAGGAAAATCGATTTCTTTACTATTGAAAATACTCGAAACCACTTTTTCCATCCGATCTAAACCAATAAGTGGATTTAAAAGTTTAGTTTCGGATTCACCAACTTTTTTCAACCAAAAACGTTCTCCACTCCCAATAAATGCGGCAATATCTTCATCCTCAATAACTGAAATACACATACATTCTACAGGAGTGAAAATTAGGATTTCAAGATCTATACTTGCACTTTTCAAACGAATAATTGGATAGTAAAACAATAAATAATTATCCGGTAAATTCAGCGCAAAACTTCGTAAAAGTGAATCTCGAATAAATTTAGGATCTACCCGTGACTTATCCATTAACGTTGAACTAGCCCATTTTATTTGAAAATGAAACAACTGATCTAAGTAGAGTTTACGAAGTTGGGCGACCGAAGTTGGGTTGTAAATAATATTAGGTTCAAAACCAAAATTCTCATCGTCTTCCTTTGTATCAATTAGTTCTTCTAACTCTTTTACCGAATTTTTTCGACGAAAGATTTTCAACATACCGGCAAACTTATTTTCTTCCTCCGGCTCAATTTCTTCCGGTCTCTGTTGCCAAGCAGAATGATCCAAACCACTTTCCCACTGAATTTTCATTCGATCCCATTGATACTTTTTCAATCTGATGAATTGAGTGGGATAGCGCGTTAAATCATTTTCATAACGAGATATATAATCAAGAAGTTTGACAAGCTGAGCCATTATTTTACACTCCTATCACATTTTACAAACTTCGATTCATCGCTGTTATTTCATTTTACTTACTGGTATTTGAAGATTAAATGCTTCTGTTAATCTCTTCGTCTGCAGACCCGGTTGACCATTTCCAATCGGTTGACCATCCAGTTTAGTAATCGGCATTATTTCTGAAGTTGTTGAAGTTAGAAACAATTCATCCATATTGAATGCTTCTTCCAATGTGAACTCTTTTTCAACACATGGAATCGCTAGCTCGTTACACAAACGAAGAACAACTTGACGAGTAATCCCATTCAATACTAAGTTTGTAGCAGGATGTGTGTAAACGACACCCTCTTTAACTCCAAATATATTCGTAGAAGATCCCTCTGTAACAAATCCATCTCGATGTAAAAGTGCTTCAAAACAATTAGCTTCTTTTGCTTCTTGTTTGGCTAATACACTTCCAAGTAAATTCAAACTTTTGATATCACATAGAAGCCAGCGAACATCTATAACAGACTTTACAGATACTCCTTTTTCTATAGCGTCCAAAGGCCTTTTAGTTTCTAGAGCATAAGCGGTTAACATAGGCAATACTTCTTGTGATGGGAAATTATGTTGTCTTGGCGCAACTCCTCGTGTCACTTGCATATAAACTTGACCATTTGAAATTTTATTTCTTGTCAGTAATTCTTTTGCGACTTGTAACAGTTCTGATTCTGTAAATGAAATGTCAATTTTTATTTTTTCTGCACTACTGAATAAACGGCTTAAATGCTCATGTGCAGTATATAATTCTCCATCGTACACTTTAATTACTTCATAAACACCATCACCAAAATAATATCCCCGATCATCTATTGATACACTTACATCGTCTTTGTTAATATATTCCCCATTAATAAAGTGAACCATCATTTTGCTTCCTCTTTTCTTAAGTATGTACTTGAACTTTTATTTATATTTATTTGAAAACAAATCTGATTTTCACATGTTGCACACATGAAACAAAGGGATTTTCATTTTAAATATAAAAATGTGCATAAAACACTTAAATACGGTATACTAAAGTTATCAGAATGTTTAATCTGATAATGACATTCTATGAAAGGAAGTGCAACGTCAGGAATAATTTCAACGTGCTAATGCCATTCAACACTCACATGCCCATAAATTCTTTGGAATATGATGATGAAGGAGTGATTCCACACTTGAAACCTGCTACTGATCGTATGCTCACCCGAATTAAAGCCATTTACATGTATATCCTTGAAAATGGGAGTGTCACTACAGAAAGTTTGACCGAAGAATTCGGCATTACTAACCGTACGATCCAAAGGGATTTAAATGTTTTGGAGTACAATGACTTAATAACAAGTCCAGTCCGAGGTAAATGGACTACGACAACCAAAAAAGTAAAAGTAACATCAAACGGCTGAATCGCCTTATGCGATTTCAGCTTTTTTATTTCTCGGATATATTAAAAAGTAAAGCTATCTCGGATTCGGTCAAATCTCGATATTCGCCAAGTTTCAATTCATCATCAAGTACAAGCGGCCCCATAGACAATCTTTTTAGATAGACAACCTTTTTTCCAACAGCTTCGAACATTCTTTTCACTTGATGGTATTTCCCTTCTGTAATCGTTAATTCAATTTCAGACAGCTCTGCCGATTTAATAATTCGGAGTATACCCGGTTTTGTTACATATCCGTCGTCCAGCATTACTCCTCTTTCAAATTCAACAACATCTTCCTCAGTTACTACGCCAGAAACATGAGCGAAATAAACTTTCGGAACACCTTTCTTAGGTGACAACAAATTATGTGCTAGCTTCCCGTCATTGGTAAGAAGTAAAAACCCTTCAGTGTCTTTATCTAACCTACCTACAGGAAATGGCTTAAAGTGTTGGTCTTCCTCTTCCAGGATATCCACAACTGTTTCATCCCTTGAATCCTCTGTAGCGGAAAGAATTCCTTGTGGCTTATTCATCATTAAATAAACAAATTCTTTATAAATAACTTGCTCACCAAGAATTGTTATATAGTCTTTTTCTGTATCCACTTGTAAAGATGAAGATTTCACCGTTTCTTCATTTACTTTAACAGCACCTTTCTTAAGAAGTTTACCAACTTCTTTTCGAGAACCAAATCCCATATTCGATAACAACTTATCTAACCTCATTGGAATCCTCCTAGAAACCTAATTTCCTTGTAATTCTTGTTAAGCGTTCTCCAAATAATTTCTGAGCCAAGCCGGTTTTTAATGATAAGTAACCGTAAATCACTACTCCGACAAATGCACAAATCAATATATATAACAATGCATGCATTTTACCATCTACAATTTTAATTGCAGTTAGTCCTTTAAGAGTGGCTATGACGCCAATAAACATTACCAAATTTAAAATACCAATCAGTATAATTCTTCTGACAACCATTTTCGACTTGTAATGAAGTGTTCTTGAAATTATAACCATATTAATAGCAATCGCAACTGAATATCCAATCGCTGTTGCTAAAATCGCACCATTTGTTTCAAAAAGTTTAATGAGAGGAATATTTAGAGCCAACTTCAACATGAGACCAAATAAAGAAGTGAAAACGATCCACTTATGACGATCGATTCCTTGAAGTATTGCGGCAGTGACAGTGTACAAACCGAATAAGATTGCAACAGGCGCATAGCTAAATAATATACTTGAGCCCATTGCATCCTTTTCATACAAGAATGTATATAATTCATTAGATAAAACCATTAACCCTATTACCATAGGCACAGTTAAATAAATCATTATTTGATAGGTCTGATTGAGTGAGCGTGTAATTCCCTCTTGGTCTTTTTTTGCATAATAGCCCGTAATTACAGGAATTAAAGCCATTGAAAAACCTGTAGCAACCATCACGGGGATCATTACAAACTTGTGCGTAAGAAGGTTTAACATACCCAAGTAGTTATCCGATACTGTCGATAGCCCAATCGATACCATCGCATTGTTAAACGTAATCATGTCGACAAATTGGTAAAGTGGGTTTATTACTCCTACCAGTATGAATGGCAAGAGATACCCAAACAACTCCTTGTACATATCTTTAATGGATATATCAGCTGCAGGCAAGCTATTTGCAAGAAGATGATCAAATTCCGGTTTATACTTAACCCAATACCTATATAGAACGACAAGACCCGCAAGAGCTCCAATGAAGGCAGCGAATACAGCGAGATTTATTGCCGTTACCGGAGAACCATTTAAAAACCGAACTACAATGTAAGCACCAGAAAGCACAAAGATGATTCGAACAATCTGTTCTATTAATTGAGAGACAGATGTTGGTTCAAATTTTTGATATCCTTGCAGAAATCCTCTAGATATACTCATCAAAGGGACCGCTAACAAAGCATAACTTACAGATTTAATAACCGTAGCAATCTGATCCACAGTAAAAATTTGCTCATTACTGCTGATTACTAATTTAGCGATTGATTCGGCTAAAAAATTGAGAGTTAGAAACGAGATTATTCCAGTAAACACCATTAATATCATTCCGGATTTCATAAGTTTTCTTCCGGTTGCATAATCTCCTAAGGCATTGTATTTGGATACAAATTTAGAAATTGCAAGAGGTGCTCCTGATATAGCGATCGATAATGCGATATTATATGGAATGTACGCATATTGGTATAAAACCATACTTTCCTTACCAACGATTGCGTAGAGCGGGATTAGATATAACAAACCAAGTGCTTTTGATAGAAAAAGACCAATCGTTAAAATAGCTGTACCTTTAATTAAATTTGACGACATTTTTATCCTTCCAATCTTCCTAAATCTACTTAATAGTTTACCCCCAGATGACACTTTTCACAATGTATAACAGCAAATTGTGTATAATGGAGAAAAACCGAAAGTGTGGTTCCTTATATGTATGACGTCATCATCATCGGCGGGGGTCCATCTGGATTGATGGCTTCAATTGCTGCTGCAGAAAATGGTAAGAAAGTTCTCCTACTTGAAAAAGGTAAAAAACTTGGTACGAAACTTGCTATATCTGGCGGGGGCCGATGCAACGTTACAAACCGTTTGCCTCAAGAGGAAATTGTAAAAAACATACCTGGAAACGGGAGATTTCTATATGGCCCTTTTTCCGTTTTTAATAATGAAGACATCATTGCTTTTTTCGAAAATCTAGGTGTCCCCTTAAAAGAAGAAGATCATGGAAGAATGTTCCCGGTTTCAAATAAGGCAAAAGACGTTGTGAATGCAATGCTCGCTGAAATGGAACGACTTCAAATAGAAATACGACTTGAAACACGTGTTAAACGATTATTAATGAATGATGAAAAAATTCTTGGCGTCCAATTAGAATCTGGGGATGAAATTCAGGCGAGTGCTCTTGTCGTAGCCGTGGGAGGAAAAGCTGTCCCACAAACTGGGTCCACAGGCGATGGATATCCTTGGGCAAAGAAAGCTGGTCACACAGTAACTGAACTGTACCCGACAGAGGTTCCCCTATTATCAAATGAGCAATTTATTCTATCGAAAGAATTGCAAGGACTCGCACTGCGTGATGCAGCAGTTTCTGTACTCAATGCAAAAGGTAAAGTACTTGTTACTCATCATATGGACATGCTCTTTACCCATTTTGGCTTGAGTGGGCCTGCAATATTACGCTGCAGCCAGTACGTCGTCAAAGAACAAATGAAAAATGGCAATTTACCTGTAGAAATGCGGATTGATTCCCTTTACGAAATGAAAGAGGAAGAAGCTTTTCAAATGTTGTTTAAAATGGTCAAAGAGGATCCCAAAAAAGCAGTAAAAAATGTACTTAAAGGAATTGCCCCAGAAAGATGGTTACTCTTTCTCTTTACTAAAGCTGGAATCGACCCAAGTGAGACAGGTGCTTCTATGCAAACAGAGAAAATACGAACACTTGCAAAATTATTGAAGGCATTCCCGATGACAGTAAATGGATCTCAGCCAATCGAAAAGGCTTTTGTCACTGGTGGTGGTGTTTCGATTAAAGAAATCATCCCGAAAACGATGGCTTCTCGAAAGAAAGAAGGACTTTTCTTCTGTGGTGAGATTTTAGACATCCACGGCTATACTGGCGGGTACAACATCACATCAGCTTTAGTGACTGGAAGAATAGCGGGTATGAGTGCTGATGAATTTTCAACTGGTGCTTCGGAAGTCTAACCATTGGTATATGTTTTTTTGTCAAATGAGATAGGTTATGATTTCCAACCTTCTAAAATCGATCTATTCATTTCCTACAAGACTGTCCAGAAAGTCAGTGAACATGACTTTCTGGACAGTCTTTTTTATATAGTATTGAAGTAACATATTGATTTCCGTTACAGACGGTCGCGTTCTACTAACAAAGAATAAAAACCATTCATAGCCCGAAAAAGTTTAAGATTATTATCTGTTATTATTAATTTTTTCCACACTCACTCCTATGAAAAAATCCGTTAATAAAGGTAATTTAGAAACAATAACCCCGTCCTCATCCGCGTAAACATATTCTCCTGGCCTCCAATCGACTTCGCCAACTATACGATGGAAAAAAAGCAATAAAAGCTGTTGCTTCGCAAGTTAAAATTCATCCTTCCGTTTATCAAAGAGCGATTGAATTGGAAGTACGCAAAACTATCCGTTCAAAAAAAAGTTTTTGGGGTATGTTAAATAGTATAACTTTATTTCATTTGAAGAGCTTTTTTTACAATGTCAGATAAAAGGTATGGAGATTAGCATTCCAGAGCAAGGAGGATAAAAATGCATAACATTTTCACTATTTTCAAACGAGATTTACGTAATATTTCAACAAACTGGGTTGCTGCTATCTTAATTGGCGGCTTGATTTTCTTACCTTCTTTGTATGCATGGCTCAACATTTACGCTTCATCAGATCCTTATGGTAGGACCGATAAATTACCCGTTGCTGTTGTAAACGAGGATAAAGCAGTCAATGTGCAAGATAAAAAAATTGATACGGGTGCACAAATCGTCTCGACATTGAAGGATAACCCAACGATGGAATGGCATTTTGTGTCTCGAAAAGAAGCAATGGAAGGTGTTGAGTATGGTGATTATTTTGCCGTCATGGTACTTCCCGTTAATTTGTCGGAAAAACTTGCTTCTGTTGTGTCTGGCAAACCTGAAAAAGCTGAAATTGAATACTACGTGAACGAAAAAATAAACTCCATTGCACCGAAAATTACTGAAAAAGGGGCAACGGTCATTGTCGAGAAAGTGAGTAGCCAATTCATTTCCACTGTAAATGGTGTCATTTTTGATTTACTGAATACACTTGGTCTTGAGTTAGAAACAAACTTACCTGATATTAAAAAATTCGAGAATTACATATTTGATGCGGAAAAAAATTTACCCGAAATTTCCAATTTATTGAATCGTGGATTGAACGAGGTGACAGATGCTCAAGCAGTCGTTAAGCAAGCTGAAGGGAAATTACCCGAAGTAAAAAAAATTACAGAAGACGGACTTGGCCAAATTCATACCACTATTGGTTATCTAACAACTGCCGAAGAAAAACTAGACGAACTTTCTCCAAAAATCAAAGCTGACTTAAAAAAAGTCAGTGAAATTTCAAAGGAAGCAAATAACTTTTTGACACAATTACAAGGCATTAAGTTAGATTACACAGAACTTGACAATGCAAAAAAAGTACTTGATGGTCGAATGACCGAAAGTATTGAAAAGGTAGACGGCATCAAGACAGACCTTATTCAATTACAAGAATTAGTGCAACATCAACCCATAACTAGTGAAAATTCATCAAATGACGCGGGGGAAGAACCAGGAAGTTCAATTGAATCACCACCTTCACTACCTGTTCTTAGCTTAGATGATAAACTGGACAGCGCAATCACTCGAACAAATAATTTGAAGAATCTATTACAAGAAGCACAAACTAATGCACGCACAGTAAACGATGTCGTTAAAAAAAAAACAGACGAACTAAATCAAGCGATTAACGATCTACAAAATATCGCTGCCAATACATCCATTGAAATAGATCGATTTATGAAGGAGTATGTCAATACAATTGAACCAACCGTCAAGACAGGAATCACGAATGCTAAAGGAACAATTGGACAAGCCAAAATACTACTGGTAGAAATTCAATCTACATTACCAAAAGTGCAAAATATTCTTGGCAACTCCAACCGGGATTTAACAGAAGCGAAAGCAACAATTCAAAAAGCGATTGTAGAGTATCCTTATATATTTGAAAAAGTGAGTCAATTAGCAGAAAATATTCGAAAGATACAGGGAGAAACTGATATTAATGAAATCATTCAGTTATTGTTAAATGATCCAAATGCCGAAAAAAGCTTCTTTGAAGAACCGATTCAATTAAAGGAAAACCGCTTATTCCCCATTGATAATTACGGGACAGGTATGACCCCTTTTTATACTGTACTTTCTATATGGGTCGGCTGTCTTTTACTCATTTCATTACTCGCGACCGATTTGCATGCGAATGAATATACAGATCGGCAGGTCTATTTCGGTAGGTTGTTAACATTCGGCTTCATCGGCCTCTTACAAACACTTATCGTTGTAGGTGGCGATCTACTGTTACTCGACATTCATATACGAGAACCTTTTCACTTCATCATTTTTGGGTTGTTCATTAGCGTTGTGTTTATGTCCATTGTGTACACGCTCGTTTCTGTCTTTGGAGATGTTGGAAAAGCGATGGCGATTGTCATGCTTGTCTTGCAAATCGCGGGTTCTGGTGGAACGTATCCGGTTATGCTACTCCCCGACTTTTTTGGAGCTATCAATCCATTCTTACCATTCACGTATGCAATTGATTTAATGCGTGAAGCAACTGGAGGAATCGTTTGGGAGCGCGTAGCTAAAGATCTTTCATTTCTCGCGTTTTGTGCAATTATTTTCATCACGTTCGGAGCATTACTAAAAGAACGTATAAACAAACGTACTGATCAACTACTAAAAAAAATCAAAAGAAGCGGACATTTTTCATTGAAAAGTGTCTATGTAACAAACAAGAAATCTGTCTGCTACAAAATAAAAGGTACCTATGTCACAAACAATCGTGATAGTTTGTGACACAGGTACTTCAAATAAAAGAAAAAGAAGCAACAAAAGATGTTGCTTCGCAAGTTAAAATTCACCCGTCCACTTATCAAAGAGTGATTGAAGTGGAGGTACTCTTTTAACTGAGATTGATAGATAACTGCTCCAGCTTCTTCAAGATTCCTGGTCTTTTTGTCTTCCGATAATTCCATATCCATTTTAGAAAACCAAAGTCAAGCCTCTCCTTACAACCTTCCCCCATATCTGGTCTAATTTTGTTTCTGGACTGCACCAATCTCATAAAAGCACGATACACACAAATTGTTCTATGGACGTCAAGAAAAATTATCGTATCTGCTGATTCAAGCCTTATATCTATCGTTGCACCATAATTCCCATCAATAATCCATTCTTCTTTTTCCACTAATTCTTTTTGTACTTCCCTTTGTTCATTCCTTGGAACACTTACCCAATTCGGCTTCCAAAATAGTGGATCTAAGTGATATACATTTAATTTAAGCTTGTCGCTTAATTGTCTAGCCAATGTTGATTTACCCGATCCACCTGAACCAATTAAGACGATTATTTTCATAAAGACACGCCCTTCTCCGAAAAACTGGCACTTGTTAACGGTAAAAAATTCAGGCTACAATCGACGTCCGTTTCGGGTATGGTGATCTATTTGAGGAACCATTTACCGATTTCTCTTTGTGAAAATCGAGGAATTAGAAAACGTCAAAACGAGCACTATACTAAGACCAATTAAAAACCAACGTAGTATTATCGGTTCAATAAATAAAGTTATAACAGTAAATAAAGTACCCATAAGTACAAAAGCCATAAGGAGCCTAACTCCGAAACTCATCATATCGTTGCATCCTTTCCCCTAATTATCTGATTGAAATACAACACGTATAATGTTATCGCACCCATTTGCGTCATTATATTAGGGGATATTCCAAAATAAATACATGACTAGGAAGAAAATTAAATAAATGGATGCAATTATTGGGAAAGCGTAAAGTGATACTCTTCCGAATTTATCTTTTCTGCTGAACAAGGATAAAACGAATGAGAGTGTTAGAAGGATATATCCGAGTGTCATTGTAATGAAAAAATTACCTGTAAAAATAAAAACAGAAAGAAAAACAAGTCCTACAATCAGACTGATAAATGAAAGCATTCCTAAACTACGTTTACTTTGCAAGAGTGTGACCTCCTAAATTCGACATATGTAATGCACCAAAAGCATCCCTTTAACAGCATGTTTTTTATTAAACAACTGTCCCGTTTTGTAAAAGTTCAATCTCGTTCCTTAACATATTTATAAGTAAGACTTGCTACCAGTACTAACACACCAATAAGTACAGCAAGAAGCAAGTCATTGTCTACATTTAATGCAATTAGAAATGCTACAATCACAACTATTAAAAAAACGATAGTAAGTCTCACGAAACAATTCCTCCTCCCATTGTTCTATTTCATAAAGTCATCCGATTGTCTCATTGGTATAGCTCTATTATTGATACGTCGACATGGGGTGAAAGGTTTCACTTTTCCGAAGGTTGTGAAATCAATTGAATAGAGTATTTATTCTCCAACGTTTTAAATTGTTAAACCAACAAACCAAAAAAATCCACGGAAAGGTTTTTCAACCTCTTCCATGGATTATTTTTGTTATCCAATTGCTACAATATTTACAAGTCTTCCCGGTATTCCGATGACTTTTTTAATTTCTTTACCTTCAAGAAACTCTTTTACTTTCTCGTCTTCGATTGCTGTTTTTTCAAGCTCTTCTTTTGTAGCATCTTTAGCCACAACAATCTTCGTACGAACTTTACCGTTTATTTGAACAGCAATTTCAACTGTGTCATCAACAAGTTTTGTCTCATCGTAAGTTGGCCATTCTTCATACGTAATTGTATCGTTATGACCAAGCAACTCCCACAGTTCTTCTGCAAAGTGTGGTGTAATTGGCGAAATCATTTTGACAAATCCTTCGACATATTCTTTTGGAATCGAATCGACTTTATACCCTTCGTTGATAAACACCATCAGCTGAGAAATCGCTGTATTGTTGCGCATTGCTTCAAAGTCTTCAGTCACTTTTTTCACGGTTTGGTGATACACCTTTTCCATTGCTCCACCAGGTTCTCCGCTCACTTTCGAACTCAACGTTCCGTCTTCTTCGTTCACAAACAAACGCCATGCACGGTCTAGGAACCTACGTGCGCCGTCAAGACCGTTTGTTGACCAAGCTTTAGAAGCATCTAAAGGACCCATGAACATTTCATAAATACGCAAAGTATCTGCACCATGTGAATGAACAATATCATCAGGATTAATAACATTACCTAACGACTTCGACATCTTCACATTGCCTTCTCCTAAAATCATTCCTTGGTTAAACAACTTTTGGAACGGTTCTTTCGTATGGACAACTCCGATGTCATATAAAACTTTATGCCAAAATCTTGCGTATAGTAAATGAAGTACCGCATGTTCTGCACCACCAACATAAATATCTACCGGCAACCAGCGTTTTGCTAGTTCTGGATCAATAATCATGTCTTCATTATCCGGATCAATGTAACGCAAATAATACCAGCAACTTCCAGCCCATTGCGGCATCGTGTTCGTTTCACGACGACCTTTCATTCCTGTTTTAGGATCTGTTACGTTTACCCATTCAGTAATATTCGCAAGTGGGGATTCACCCGTTCCGCTTGGTTTGATATTATCTGTAATCGGCAATTCCAGTGGTAAGTCCGCTTCATCGACAGTTGTCATCGTGCCATCTTCCCAGTGGATAATAGGAATCGGCTCTCCCCAATAGCGTTGTCTCGAAAACAGCCAATCACGAAGTCTGAACGTGATTTTCTTTTCACCTTTACCGTTTTCCACAAACCATGCAATTGATTTCTCGATCGCTTCGTTTTTATCAAGACCGTCCAAGAAACCAGAGTTCACATGCTTTCCGTCACCTACATATGCTTCTTTCGTAATGTCCCCACCCGAAACAACTTCGATAATTGGCAAATCAAATTCCTTAGCGAATTCATAGTCCCGCTCGTCATGAGCCGGTACCGCCATGATTGCTCCAGTACCATATGTAGCAAGTACATAATCGGCTATCCAAATCGGCATTTTATCGCCACTTGCAGGATTTATTGCATAAGCTCCCGTAAATACGCCTGTTTTCTCTTTCGCAAGATCTGTTCGCTCGAGATCACTCTTCGAATTTATTTCTGTACGGTATTTTTCTACCGCGTCTTTTTGTTCGCTCGTCGTAATCTTTTCAACCAATTTATGCTCAGGCGCAAGTACTGCATATGTAGCTCCGAAAATCGTATCCGGACGTGTCGTAAACCCTTCAAATGATAAATCAGAACCAGCTACATCAAATTTAAGCTGAGCACCTTCTGAACGCCCTATCCAGTTTCGTTGCATATCTTTCAAACTTTCAGGCCAATCGAGGTCATCTAAATCTTCCAGTAAACGATCAGCATAATTCGTAATACGAAGAACCCACTGGCGCATTAGACGGCGTTCTACAGGGTGTCCACCACGCTCTGACATACCATCGATTACTTCTTCATTCGCTAATACTGTTCCAAGTGCTGGGCACCAGTTAACCGGCATTTCATCGACATAAGCCAAGCCTTTATTAAACAATTGAATGAAAATCCATTGAGTCCATTTATAATACGAAGGGTCGGTTGTATTGATTTCACGATCCCAGTCATACGAAAATCCAAGATCATTCATTTGACGTTTGAATGTTGCAATGTTTTTAGCCGTGAATTCTGCTGGATCATTTCCAGTATCAATTGCATACTGCTCTGCAGGTAAACCAAATGCGTCCCATCCCATTGGGTGTAGGACGTTATATCCCTGTTTACGTTTAAATGAACTTAAAATATCTGTTCCGATATATCCAAGTGGATGTCCAACATGCAATCCAGCTCCTGAAGGGTATGGAAACATATCAAGTGCATAAAATGCTGGTTTTGATGGATCGTTCACTGTCTTAAACGTTTTGTTTTCTTTCCAAAACTCTCTCCATTTTTTTTCGATTACTAAATGATTGTAACTCATTGCTATTCCTCCTCTATGTATGAAAAAAACATCTAATCGTAAAAAGCTTCACTTCAGAATCAAAAAAATCCCGTCCCCTAATAAATAAGGGACGAGAATGTCTAAATTTCCCGCGGTACCACCCAAATTGACAGTAACCTGCCCAACTTGACTCCTTAACGCGGAAAACGGTACAGATTACTAGTTAGTTCATCCGTACAGGCTCTAAGACGAGTTCATCGAATTACACTACCGACTTTCACCATCCGTCGGCTCTCTACAAGTGAAATTTAAGATTACTAATTCTTTTCAATGCCGAAGCTATTTTTTACAGTCTACCCGAAATACACTATTTTAACAACTATTACTTGACACCTTCAATAACATTTTCCACAATCAAATGTGCTTCTGTAGAGTCAATGACTTCCTGTATCGTAAATCCTTCAAAGACTTCTTTTAACTCTAGTCCTTCAGGTGTAACTTCAATGAGCGCACGTTCTGTAATAATTTTGTGCACAACATTTTTTCCTGTTAGAGGAAGCGAACATTCTTTTTTAATCTTAGCAGAACCGTCTTTTGCTACGTGATCCATAATTACGATGATTTTTCGAGCACCATGAACAAGATCCATCGCGCCTCCCATACCTTTAATCATCTTTCCAGGAATCATCCAGTTCGCAAGATCCCCTTTTTCGGAAACTTCCATAGCACCTAGAATTGCTACATCGACATGTCCACCACGAATCATTGCAAACGATTCAGCACTCGTAAAATAAGCAGAGCCTGGAATAGACGTGACTGTTTCCTTTCCGGCATTGATAAGGTCAGGATCTACCTCTTCTTCTGTTGGATAAGGCCCAATCCCAAGAAGTCCATTTTCAGATTGCAGTACGACTGTTTTATCGTCTGAAATATAGTTTGCAACGAGAGTTGGCATTCCAATTCCAAGGTTTACATAATTGCCGTCCTCAATTTCCTGTTCTGCACGTCTCGCGATTCTTTCTCTATAATTCACTTTTGTCATCTAAAAATTTCCCCTTTCCCTTAAATTAACTTGTTGTTAAGCGCTCAATTCGTTTTTCTTGTTTTGCTTGTAAAAGTCCTTGAACATAAATGCTTGGTGTATGGATCATCTGTGGATCCAAATCTCCTGTTTCAACGATTTCTTCTACTTCAGCAATTGTAACTTTCCCAGCCGCAGCCATCATAGGATTGAAGTTCTGTGCTGTCTTGTTGTATATTAAATTTCCGAATTTATCCGCTTTTGCTGCACGAATAAGAGAGAAGTCTGCATGAAGCGCTTCTTCAAGAACGTATTCCTTACCATTAAAGACACGAATTTCTTTGCCTTCTGCAACGGTAGTACCAACACCAGCCGGCGTATAGAATGCTGGAATACCGGCGCCCCCTGCACGGATTTTCTCAGCAAGTGTCCCTTGAGGCGTAAGTTCAACCTCAATTTCTCCTGAAAGCACTTGACGTTCAAACTCTTTGTTTTCCCCCACATATGAACCAATCATTTTTTTTATTTGTTTATCTTTTAATAAAAGGCCAAGTCCCCATTCATCAACACCGCAGTTATTTGAAATTACGGTTAAGTCTTTCACACCTTTTTCAACAAGAGCCAAAATTAATTGTTCTGGAATCCCGACAAGCCCGAAACCCCCTACCATAATTGTTGCACCATCTTGAATATCTGCGATTGCTTCTATTGCAGATGAATAAATTGGTTTCATGTAATTTCCTCCTAATAAATTTGTGAGATTAGCCTATTAATTTGCTTTTGAAACAATCTGTAGTTTATAAGTCATATTTTTTTATCTTCTCATATAATGTACTTCTACTAAGCCCTAAAATGTTAGCCACATCGCGTTTATCCGGATGATGCAGTAATGTTTCATGGAGAATATTCCGCTCGACCTCCTCCAAAGATTCCGAAAGCGTTCTAGAACCAATGGTGTAAAACGTCCGTTCCATCTTTATTTGCAGTGGCAAGGCACTGGGCTCAATTACTTCACCATTAGTTAGATAGACAGCTGCCTGAACAACGTTTTGCAACTCCCGAACGTTTCCAGGCCAATGGTATGCTTGTAAATATTCCATGGTATCCGTGGCGAATATAAGATTTCTTTTACCTGCCCGCATAAGCGATTTATGAAATAAATAGTTTGTAATTTCAATGAAATCATCCATCCTTTCACGTAAAGGTGGAAGTTGTAATGTAATTGCTTGAATTCGATAATATAAGTCCTCTCGAAACTTCCCAGACTCAATCAAACTTTTTAAAGGTTGATTTGAAGCCGCAATTACTCGGACATTCACTTTTTCTGATTGAACTGAACCTATTGACTCAATTAACCCCTCTTGCATCACTCGCAATAATTTTACTTGTACCGATAAAGGCATATTCCCAACATCATCCAAAAACAAAGTTCCACCATCGGCCAAATGGAATCTCCCTTCGGTTTCAGCACGACCAAATAATTCTGATTCTAATAACTCGGGTGGGATTGCGGCACAATTCAATTTAATAAACGGCTTATCAGATCGATCAGATAGCTGATGAATACTGTGGGCAAACAACTCTTTACCCGTACCGCTTTCACCTTGTATAAGCACTGGAAGATCACTAGGTGCAATCATTTGGATTGTTTCTTTTATTGAACGAATCACCTTCGAAGATCCAATAATATTTTCGAGAAGGTAATGGGAACCTTCATTGGTAGGTTTTCCAAAATTAATTTTTTCCATTTGAATTTTGACATTAGAACTCAGGTTATGCCAATCATTGAGATCCCTAAATATAACACTACCGAATGCACCGACTACTTCACCGTCTACCTTCAAAGGTACTCTATTCGCCAACATATATGTACCTTTAATAAATTGTGCAGAAGCAATATGCGCTTTACCTGTAGCAATCACCTCATGCATTCGGCTATTTTCAATGACCTCGTATACCGGTTTACCAATCGCCTCTTCACGATTAATCTCTAGAAATTTACAATAGTCTTCATTAATATAAATAATTTCCGAGTCTTTATTCACGACAACAAACCATTGAAATGCATTTTCAAGTATTTGTGTTAGGACCGATTCTGGTAAATGTTCAGCTAAAGGCTTCATACCATTCCTCCACAGTTTTTACATTCAACAAAACGAGTATAAAGACCTTTTCTACACCATCTTCTCAAATTCTAAATAGCCACGCAAATAAAAGAGTTTAATAATTTAGAAACCTTTCTAATAGTGGTGCTAAAAATAGTTGAATTACTTTAGCTGAAACTTCACCATTAGCTTGCTTAACTCGTCAGCCATATCGGATAAAAAGGATGTTAGCGTAAATAGTTCCGTCCATAATATCTCGTTTGAACTTTCATTAAAGTCTTAAATATAAGAACTGGCCATCCCAACCCAATCCCAAATCTCGTCCAATTTATTATACATTACTTTTTACCAATTCGGTCAGGCTCATTCGGGGAAATTCCAGAATACGTTGTAAACCCTCCACCAGGCTTATTTTTCCTGCTTCAAATTCCTTATTTAGTGCATCTATCGTTTGCATTGCCATTGAAACCACTTTTTGTATCGTGGTTTTACAAGTCACATTTAAACCGTTTATCTAAACAAAAAACTCTTGTCCCTCAATAATAGGGGCGAGAGCTCTATATTGTTCTGCAATGTCACGTAATTGTTAGGGACCTAACGATTGTGATGTCGCAGGAAATGGTATAACAAGTTATTAAAATGTCGAGCAATTATTGGACCGTATAGCCACCATCAAGTACTACCGCCTGCCCAGTCATTCCTCTTGCGGCATCGCTTGCCAAAAATAACGCTAGATCAACAACTTCCTTTACATCAAGGAGACGTTTTTGTGGAACTAATGGGAAAATTACTTCTTCAAGCACTGACTCAAAGGGAACATTTTTAGTTTTCGCCAAATCATGGAACTGATTACGTACAAGTGAAGTATCTACGTAACCAGGACAAATTGCATTTACTGTAATTCCATCAGTTGCCGTTTCCAATGCTGCCACCTTTGTCAAGCCTATGACGCCATGCTTTGCAGAGTTATAGGCAGCTTTACCTGCAAATCCTATCATGCCATTAATTGAAGCCATATTAAGGATGCGCCCAAATCCGTTCTTCCTCATATGTGGTAGTACGAGCTTCGTTGCAATAAATGGCGCTGTAAGCATTACTTTTATTAATAACTCAAATTTTTCAGTGGGGTAGTCTTCAAGTAAATCTATATGTTGCATCCCTGCATTATTTATTAATATATCGATTCGTCCAAACTGCTCAATTGTTTTTTGAATTGCTAGTTGCAAGTCTTGTTCTAACGTGACATCACACTTAATTCCGATAGCCCCATTTCCAATCGTTGAGGCTGCCCCTATAACTTTTTCTTCATTAATATCTGTAAGCGCTACTAGTGCTCCAACATTCGCAAACTCACGTGCAATTTCAAAACCAATGCTCTGAGCTGCACCAGTAATGAAAAGAACCTTTCCCTTTACCATGACGACTGACTCCTCCTATATAATAGCAACCCCTAGCAAGTAGCTATTCAAGCGTTAAATTCCAAATCCTCATGTAAACAGATGATTGTAATAATGACACCAAGCGTTAGCGTCACAACGGTTGTAGCAGCAACTACCCAGTAAACAGCACGATGCGTTTCTACGCAATTTGATTGAATTGTCGTCACGACGTATCCATTATGCGGAAGTGAATCAAGAGTACCTTAAGTTAAGATCGCATATGCGAGTACAATTACAAAAAACCGAAATACATTACAATGTATTTTACACATCCGTTAGTTCGCTGAAGTTGAACCTAAATACGTTTTTATCAGAACATCATCCCTTAATAAATCTCGTGATTGTCCATGTAACTTCACCTCACCTACTTGTAAAACGTATGCTCGGTCAGATATAGCTAAAGCAGCCATGGCTAATTGCTCGACAACCATAACCGTCTTGCCCGATTTCTTCAGCTCTAACAGAGTGTCAAATATCTGTTTTACAAATATAGGTGATAAACCCATGGATGGCTCATCAAGAATTACAAAATCAGGATCTGACATAAGTGCCCTGGAAACAGCAAGCATCTGTTGCTCTCCACCGCTTAATGTACCAGCTTGCTGCTTTCTTCTTTCCTTTAATCTTGGAAACCTTTCGTATTCTCTTTCTATAAGCTCTTGAATTTTTTGTTTCTCTTTTTTAATCGTAAACGCACCTAGAATTAGATTATCCTCTACCGACTGATCACCAAAAACCTGTCGACCTTGAGGGACATGAGATATACCACGCCCTAAAATATTATGAGCCGGGATACCTGTAATCACATTATCCTTATATAGGACAGTCCCCCCCTTCACCTTTATCAGCCCCGTAATCGCTTTTAGGAGTGTAGTTTTTCCAGCACCATTGGGACCAATAACAGCAACAATTTCACCTTCATTTACTTCCATTGACATATTGTTTAAAGCGGATGCTTTTCCATAACTAACTGAAAGATTTTGTACCTGCAACAAGCTGATTCACCTCTTCTCCCCCAAGATAGGCATCGATTACACTTGGATTTTTTTGAATAGTTTCAGGAGTTCCTTCACATATTTTCTTACCGAAATCTAATACTGTAATATAATCACAAACATTCATAACTATGTCCATATGATGTTCAACCAAAATAATAGACAATCCTGCACTTTTCAGACGTTGGATCACATCCATGATTTTTTCAATTTCTTTTGGACTAGCCCCTGCTGCTGGTTCATCTAGAATAAGTAAATCAGGTTTCAAAGCTAATCCCCTAGCTATTTCAACTAATCGCTGTTCACCATATGGCAAATCAGACGCTTTTTCATGGACTCTTTCTTCTAAGCCAACAATTCGTAATAGATCATAAGCTTTTTGTGCATAGTATCGCTCTTCTTTAGATACTTGACCTAGATATATTAGGTTTTTCAGGAATCCTGTTTTGAAGTGACGATGAAAACCAACCATGACGTTTTGTAAAACGCTCATGTCCTCAAATAACTGTAGGTTTTGGAATGTTCTGGTGATTCCTTCTCGAGCTATACCATGAGGAGCATATTTTGTAATGTTCTTCCCTTTCCAAAGAAGATTTCCGCCCGTCGGCATATATACACCACTTAGGACGTTTACTGTGGTACTTTTCCCTGAACCGTTTGGACCAATAACCCCGTGAACAGTTCCACCTAAAACCTCAATATCAACATCGTCGATAGCCCTTAACCCACCAAAATGCATAGAAATATTTTTAAGTTCTAAAAGCTTACCATTAATCCCTTCAGGTAAATCTATTTTGGCTTCCCGATCATCATGTAAGATTCCTAATTCCGTATTGACTTTTTCACTAGAAAACTTTTTAAAGTATGATAGTTTGGCGAACGCACCCACGATTCCATCGGGTAAAAGAATAAGTGCGATTAATAATATTCCACCAAAGATCATTAAATGATAATCTACAAAGTTATGAAGGAATTGCGGTAATCCAACGATCACCACTGTACCTATAATAGGACCTATCTTTGTTCCCGATCCTCCGATAATAACCGCAATAAGGAACATAATAGAAAGATTCAATTCAAAAGTTGTACTACTTATAAACTGATTTTGAAAAGCAAACAATCCTCCACCTACACCTGCTAAAAAAGCTGAGACAGAAAAGGCTAATATCTTCCAGTTTCGAACGTTAATCCCTAGCACCTCTGAAGCAACTTCACTATTTCCAAAAGCAGTAAAGGTCCTTCCAAAACGACCTCTAAAGATATTCGTTGCGCCTGCTGTAAATATTATAGCCAAAAGACCAATAAACCACATATATTGAATTGGCCCAAGTTCAAGACCGAATAAGGATGGTACCGAAGTTTTGATTCCTGCAGGACCGCCCGTGACATTTACCCAGCGGTTGGCTATAATACTAACCAATTCTCCAAATGCAATTGTTACCATTGCCAGATAAGGACCTTTCGCTCTTAAGGACAAAAGAGCTACAACCGCTCCAAACACAGCAGCTATTAAGCCAGAGATCATAATACTTACGAAGAAATTCAATCCTAATGTCATGGTAAGTATTGCAGAAAAATATGCTCCTATCGCATAAAATCCTACATGCCCCAAGGAAAGCTGATTAGAGAGTCCCACAAGTAGATTTAACCCTAAGATGACAATGTAGGTAATTAAAAATGTCTGGGCTACATGAATGGTATGAGCATTGTTAAAAATCCAGGGAAATGCATATAAGATGGCGAGCGGAATACCTATTTGATAAATCCACCATTTTGCTTTTATCATATTAGAATTTCTCCTTTACTCGTTTTCCAAATAACCCCTGAGGAAAGACTGCCAAAACGACAAGAATTAAAAAGAACGCAGCAGCTTCTTTCATGGATGTACTAACTAAAGTAAAGAGGTTTTCTAATACACCTAGTAAAAGTCCTCCGATAAAAATGCCTCGTGGATTCTCGATACCGCCAATAATTGCAACCGCAAATGCCTTTAATCCCAGGAAAAGACCAATAAATGCACCTGGATGTACCATAGGCCCGACTAAAACCCCACCTACTCCCGCTAGGACTCCTGCAATTATAAAAGCAATGGAAGCCATTAATCGAGGATTGATTCCCATTAATGAAGCAGCATCTTTATTAAAGGCAACCGCTTCAAGCGCCTTTCCAAATAATGATTTCTTTAAAAAGGCATATAAAAGTAACATAATAACTGCAGCACTAATTAGTACAAATATATCATGATAGCGGATTTTCAATATACCCAAATCTAAAATAGCGCGTCCAAATGGAGATGGGGCCATTAAAACATCTCTTCCCCATATAAGCATAGCTACGTTTCTTACAATCATAGAAACGGCCACAGTACTTAAAATCCAACCAATGGAATGCCAACTTTTTAACGGACGAATCGCGACTTGTTCCAATCCCCATCCACAAATACCCAGTATGACTATAACCAATAGTAGTGATCCTATAAAGGCAAGCCAAACACCTCCACCTAAAGTAGTTATTGTAATAAAGGTGGATAATCCTATAAGTGAACCAAGCATAACGAAGTCACCTTGACCAAAGTTCAATGTTTTTGTCGTAATAAAAGTAATATAGTAGCCCTGGGCAATAATCGCATAAACGCTCCCATATACTAACCCATTAATAAGGGCTTTTAATATATCTGTTAGTTCCATAGCAAAGGCCTCCTTCTGTTATTTTGCTACAAAAAACAAGCACTCGTGAAAAGGGAAATCCCATATAGACTTACCCTTTTCACCAGTTAAAAGTTTTATATAAGGACTCTATTACTCTGCTGCGACAATTTGTAAATCATCGTTATATGTTGCAATGAATACTTCGTCAATACCAAATGCTTCATGGTTATCCTTGGTGAAAGGTACTGATTTAATTGCTGTTACACCTTCAAAATCCGTGAAGGATTCAATTTGATCACGAATTTTCTCACTACTTAAACCAACCCTTTTTATAGCGTCTAAGATAAGTTTTGCACTGTCATATCCTTGTGCCGTGGCAATTGGGAATATGTCTTCACCATACATATCCATTACTTTTTCATGGAACTTTTTTGCTACTTCATTTTGATCAATCGTAAATGACTGTACAAAGAATAAATCCTCTTTCACAAGATCTCCAACTAGGTTTAAAACAGTAGGGTCACCTGTAGCCCAAGTCGCGTAAATAGGAGAATCCAACCCTTCATTGAAACGAGCTTCAAGTAACTTTGCTGACTGTGGTGCAAGTCCGTAGAAGATAACTGCTTCCACCCCTGCATTATTCATTGCTCGAATAGAAGGCTCTAAATTCAATTCCTTTGGGTCAAAAGCCGAAATAACAGTCGGATCCATATTGTAGTTTTCCTTCATTTGCTTAACAATATCTTCTTTTCCACCTTGCCCGTACCCTTCCGTATCATGGATGACACCAAGTTTCGTAAGTCCTTGTTTATCGATAAGCTCTTTTAAAATAGCGGACACTTGAACCCCATCAAGAGGAGCCACACGGAAAATATAGTTTTTATCAGCATCTTTATACTCTTTTGTGATTTGTGTACCTGTAGCTACTGGTACAACTTCAGGAATTTTTGCCTCCTGAGTAAATTGAATGTGAGCCATGGCATTCCCAGAGTTAGCTGGTCCAACTAAGGCTACAATTTTATCTTGATTAATTAATTTCTGAACAATCTCGACAGACTTTTCTGGTTTAGCTTCGTCATCATATAGGACTAGATTTGCATTTTGTCCTTCAAAGCCGCCAGCATCGTTAAACTCTTTAACAGCTAGGTCCACACCTCTTTTTACTCCTTCACCAAATAGAGCTGTTCCACCCGACATTGAAATAGCTAAACCTATGTTAAAGGGCTTCTTTTCTGAAGAATCCTCTTTATCACTAGTAGCTACAGGCTTTGTTTCTTCTACCTTAGGACTACATCCAACCAAAAATGTAAATAATAGCATAAAACCCACTAAAAAGATTACACCTGATTTTTTCAAAATAATTGCCTCCTCTTTTTAATAAACCCAAAGTTAATCTATTGATAAAACTAGCGGAATTAAAGAGATATACCATTTACTACTACTCTTTCTTATTGGACATGTGCCACCATCAACAACAATCACCTTTCCAGTAACACCTTTTTCCTTTTGATTTGTTTATTTTTAAGTAATCGTAAGACTTTTTAACCCCCTTTCGATGTACAGCATATTTCATACCGAGTTTATCTACAGCCCATTTGGCAACCGCGTCTGCAGCACCACTATCTTCCATTACTTTGCCGAAAACAGATCCCAGAATAAACATTAAGTACCATTTCAAGATAAAACCAGTAAACCCTGCCATATAGCTTGTGACAAAGACCAGCCTCTCCTGCAGAAGTTAAACCGGTTTGTTAATTTCAATTCGACATTAATAAAGCGCTTTCATTCATTCAAACAGATTTATATTTATAATGCAAACCCTATTTTACCACGTTTTATCAACATCTATTTAATAATAATCCGACACTTCGGACTATTCAAATAATATTCAACACGACCTTTTAAATACAATAAATACACCGTCCGATTAACTGGAATCAAATCCGACAAAACGGAATATAGGTCTTAAGTAATTATTTTATTTTATCGAATATTAATGCTAGAATCGGCTGCCAAACTCATATTAATGATTGCACTCGATTTTTCCCAACTAAAAAAATCCAGATAACTACCCAAATCATACGACTTCCTTGAAACGTGATACAATACTCATTTAGAGGAGTGATTCAAAGTGGACAAACAAACATTTCCATTCCCGACTGAAGGGAAACGATATCATACATGGTCACGTCATTTGAAAGATGAATTTGGTTTTAAAGTGTTCAAAGTAGCATTAGACGCAGGATTTGATTGTCCAAATCGTGATGGTACTGTCGCATTCGGAGGCTGTACATTTTGCAGCGTTGCGGGTTCAGGTGATTTCGCAGGAGACCGCGTGGATCCTATTGAAGTTCAGTTTGCCGAAATTAAAGAAAAGATGCATAAGAAGTGGAAAGACGGTAAGCCAATGGCCTATTTTCAAGCGTACACAAATACACACGCCCCTCTTGCAAAATTAAAAGAAAAGTTTGAAGCAGCACTTGCACAAGAAGGTGTTATGGGTATTTCAATTGCAACTCGTCCCGATTGTTTGCCCGAAGACGTTGTAGAGTATTTAGCTGAGTTAAATGAACGAACCTACTTATGGGTTGAACTTGGTCTTCAAACGGTTCACGAGAAAACGGCAAATTTAGTGAACCGGGCACACGACTTTCCTTCTTATGTAGAGGGCGTGGAAAAACTACGCAAACACGGCATTCGAGTTTGCACACATATTATTAATGGTTTACCTATGGAAGACTATGACATGATGATGGAAACGGCACGTGAAGTTGCGAAGTTAGATGTCCAAGGCATTAAAATCCATTTACTTCATTTATTAAAAGGGACTCCTATGGTAAAACAATATGAAAAAGGTGTGCTCAGATTTCTAGAGAAGGATGAATACATTAGTATAGTCGTTGACCAACTTGAAATTTTACCTCCTGAAATGATTGTCCACCGCATTACCGGTGACGGACCGATTGAACTGATGATTGGACCGATGTGGAGTGTGACGAAATGGGAAGTTTTAAACGGCATTGATAAGGAGCTTGAACGTCGCGGCAGTTGGCAAGGAAAGTTTTATAAAAAAGAAGTCGATGTTTTATGAAACTACATCGTGTTCTTCCCTATGCAAAAGAATTGCTACTTCAAACTGTTGAACCTGGCGAAACCGTAATCGATGCGACAGCTGGAAACGGAAATGATACGGAATTTCTGGCTGAACATGTGGGAGAGAATGGACATGTCTTCGCATTCGATATTCAACAACAGGCTCTGGACACTACTTATACTAGACTCAGTTCATTAAATGAAAGAGTGACGTTGGTTTTGGATAGTCACGCAAACGTTCAAGAATATGTAACTGGTGAAATTGGTGGTGCAATGTTCAATCTTGGGTATTTGCCATATGGCGAAGACTTAACGATTATCACAGAACCCGATTCCACTATAAAAGCGGTAGAACGTATTCTTGGTTTGTTGAAAGTTGGAGGTATTGTGACCATTACTGTTTATGATGGACATAAAGGCGGGGATATTGAACGTGATGCCTTACTCAGCTATGTAAAGCATTTACATCAACGCGATGTTCACGTCATTCGATATGAACTCATAAACCAACGTAAAAATCCCCCTTTCCTCATTGCCATTGAAAAGATGAGAAGCTTTACAACACCAAGACAAGTCGAATAACCCTTACTACTTGTATATCAATATAAAAAGGTGTCTTACTTAGAGTTCATAACCCGTTCAGTTCACTGGTACAAAACGCAATTAAACAACCAAAAAGATACCTAATTCGCATATGAATTAGGTATCTTTGTTTTGTCCAAACATTAACTTTTGTTAAAAAGAAACAGTTTTAGGTAGTTAATTTATACGTTAAAGCCTCTTCAAATCTATTATTCCACAATCGCAACCAAGTGGAGATTTCTTCACACGTTGATTTCCGTTCCAGCCGTGCGCTTTCCGGAGGGCGTGGCTTGAGCCGCTTCCTTCGCTTCGCTCCGTCCAGGGTCTCAAGGCACACGCTTATTCCTCCCGGAGTCGACGGCTTGCACTTCAATCAACTAAGTGTATGATACTTCACAATCGCGCCCAATTTGTAGAAAAAAATAGCCACATTTAACTACGGAAGTATTTTATAAAGATATATTACAACTCCACTTTATCTAAATTCAAATTTTCTTTATCTTAAATTCATAATCATTTGCATCTTCAAAGCTCTCTCCGGCCAGTTCAAGTACTTCTGCTCCTGTCATAAAATTATTAACAGCTTCGTCTAAAGCATATTCGGCATCTTTTTTACTGTGATATATTTCATCATCAACTTCTTCTAGACTACCATCAAATTTGTTTTTCATAAATATCTTATAAGCCATGTTACCCCTCCTTGTTTGAAAAGTAGTTCGATAGTTATAGAAATAAATTAATATTTATTTTTTCTTTAAAATAAATATTTCTCTAATAAAGGCTCCTATTACTCCAGATACAAAGATCGTAGTAATTAAGTTCACAACTCTTACAAATGTATGGGGCGAGCTAATAACTAGAAAAGCTTGAATAGTTACAAATAAACCAAAAATAATGGACATCACTACTAAAAACTTAGGCGTAGCTTCTCTTCGCTTATTCATTATTATCACCCCTGTCATATTCCAATTATATACCATATCTCTTTATATGATTTTTCTTTTTCTTTAACAAAATGGCCTGATTGAGTCGCAGCGGTTGTTCAGTTAACGCGCCCATTTGTTGAACAGTGTAAGTTTAATTTTTGAATTTGCTAGGATCTTCAATCCTTGTTGAAATTACTTCTCCACAACTTAGACAGAAGGTATATATCTTGTCAGAACCCATTGACATCTTCTTTCCCAAGGGTCTAACTCGCATAAAATCAGTGCCTTCTCCAAATTGAGTACTGTTACATTTTGGACATTCATTTTTACTCATTCGTAACATCTCCCTTATATTTAAATATACAATTGAACTCATTTATCCATTCCAGAATGCAGTTCCTCTTCAAGAACTAGAACCCGAGTATGGCTAATGTGAATTTTATTTTTAATTAATTGCTCAGTCATTTACAGAAGATATTTTAAGCACTCAAATTTTGAAAATTGTTTACTTAGCTTATTATTCTTGTATTTAGAATTTGAAGTTAAAATAAAAAACCGAAACAGCCCATCCAGTTAAATGGATTAACAAGAGTATTCCCAATAACTGGCCAGCAGCCATCTCAACATCAAAAATTAATAATGCAAATAGAATATACATTGAAACTAAAGTTATCTTCCAGGCACTTGCAAAAGATTTAATGGTAATGCTCGCATGCCTTTCATCAAGCCCTCTATTTTTCGCTGCCTTCTTACGCCCCCACCAAAGCCCGAAAAGCCCTCCTGAAGCTCCAAGCAGTAAACCAAAAATACCCCAAAATTGATTAAACTCCATATTTACTCACTTCCTTTCTCAAAAATAAACACCTCTTCAATACTAAGTTGAAATAACTTTGCTATTTTATATGCAAGTTCCAATGAGGGTTTATATCGCCCATTTTCAAGCGAAATTATTGTTTGTCTTGAAACACCCAATTTTTGAGACAGCTGTTCTTGTGTAAAACAAAATGATGTTCTGAGCTCTTTTATACGATGTTCCATGTTCTGTATCTCACCCCTCACATGTAAAGCCCGCTTTACGTAAAGCATACTTTACTTATCGTGTTTTGTAAAGCTCACTTTACAAGAGTTTGTGAGTATTAGAAAACAAGTTTGTCCAATCCCTTTATATGATTCAGTCTTTACTTTTAAAAATCCTTAAAATCGAGTAGAGTGAACGAATCAGCGTTTTGATTCGTTCGACCCTCTCACACCACCGTACGTATGGATCCGTATACGGCGGTTCAATGATTTGAGTGTACGAACTGGTACTTCTTCGCTATATCCATATAGCCAAGTTGTGCCAGTTTTTCATCTGTTAAAGACCTATGAAGGATAAAGCTTGAAGAGATTCTCCAATATCCCTTTCGGTTATTTGACCATTCATAAGCTTTATGTTTATCAATCCCGAGTTGAATCAAATTCCTACATTTTGTGCGTGGATTTTTCCACTGCTTCCAAATATATTGCCTGATTCTCCGTTTCAACCAACCATTTAAGTTCATCATGAAGCTTTTCATTAAACTAACGCCATAGTAGTTTATCCATCCATCCATTCATTAATTGCTTGATTTGCTTGAAAAGGACTTCAATACTTCTTCCTCTGTTTCGCTTTGTGATTTTCTTCAATTTCTGCTTCACTGTAGATTTCGCCTTTTGATGTGGTCGAATTTTGACACCGTCTTTAGTTGGCAGTATACAGAACCCTAGAAACTTTCGTTTCACCGGACTTCCTACCGCACTTTTCTCACGATTTACGGTTAATTTTAGTTCATCTTCAAGGAAGTTGATTGAACTCCCCATTACTCGATAACCTGAACCTCTACTTTTGACGTAAATATTTAGGTCATCAGCGTAACGGACGAATTTATGTCCACGTGCTGTGAGTAATTTATCAAACTCATTCAAATAAATATTACTGAGTAAAGGCGATAAATTACCACCTTGTGGTGTTCCCTCGTCTGGGATTTTAACTAAACCATCTATCAGAATACCACTCTTGAGATATTGACGAATCAGACGTAAAATACGTTTATCCTGTACCTTCTTCTCAATGTAGTACATAAGTTTATCATGATTTACGGTGTCAAAATAAGCTTTCATATCTAAATCTACAACGTATTTGTACCCTTGTTCGTAGTACGACTTCGCTCGCATGATTGCTTGATGTGCACTACGCTTTGGACGAAACCCAAAGCTATTATCGGAGAACATCGGGTCAAAGATTGGTTGTAAAACTTGATTGATTGCTTGTTGAATCATTCGGTCGATAACAGTTGGAATACCTAACTTTCTTACACCACCATCAGGTTTTGGAATTTCAACCCGCAACACGGGTTGTGGACTTTCACCACCGAGCATTCACCCATACAGGGCACACCAAAAAAAAGTTCGTAAAAGTAAACTTTTACGAACTAGTGAAGCAATAGAACAAAATATAACAATAGACATTTATTTGGCCCGATTCTTGAATACGTGCTTTATAATAACTACACTCCGTTGCTTGAAGTGCAGGCGTCGACTCCGAGAGGATCAGCGAAAGTCGTTACGAAGAACGGCTTTTGCGAGATAAAGCGTTAGCTTTTCGAGCATATCTTTGCACTCGCCTTGAGACCCTGGACGGAGCGCAGCGAAGGAAGCGGCTCAAGCTACGCCCTCCGGAAAGCGTACGCCGGAACGCAAAGCAACAGTTTTTCTACATTCGATTTTGGCCCGATTCTTGAATACGTTCTTTATAACAACTACACTCCGTTGCTTGGAGTGTAGACGTCGACTCCGAGAGGATCAGCGTGAGCCTTGAGACCCTGGACGGAGCGAAGGAAGATCAAAGCTGCCTTAATTTCTGCAAAACCACAGAAATACGGCAAAGCGAACACTTCGCTGTTCACTTGGCTCAAGCCACGCCCAAAGAAGAATGGTTTTTATTCTTCTCCCGCGGAAAGCGTACGCCGGAACGCAAAGCAACAGTTTATCTACATTGGATTTTGCCCCGTTTGTTGAACCATAATCCTAAACATACTTATAATTAGCATAACATAATCATTCCAATATTCTGTTTAAACACCAAAATGGCATCGTTAATTCCAATGCCATTTGATGTTCTAATTCGATGTTAGTTCGCTTGTTGTTTCAGCTTTTGTACCACTCAACTGAATAGGTTATTAGACTTCAATAAGACACTTTTTATAGTTAAAAATCACGAATATTTACAATGGGCCCTTCTACTTTAAAATCTATATTTTCTATGAACCCAATTATTTTCTGTGCGGTTTGTTCAGCACTGCTCAGTATTCCCTGCTCTTTATAAGCAATGAATTTGCCAAGAAGTGGAAATGCACCATCATCACTTGCCCGAATTGTTTCTTGCATGCCGGTATCAATAATTCCAGGTGCGATTGAAACGATATCTACTGGGTAGTCTGCATTCGCCTGTTCAAGCCCAACAACCCTAGAGAAATGATCCAGTCCCGCTTTCGTAGCGCAATACGTCCCCCAACCTTCATATGCATTCCTACCAGCCCCAGAAGATATATTCACGATTCTCTTTGTTCCCGTGAAATTCTTTAATTCCGTAATAAATGCGTTGGATAAAATCATTGGAGCAGTCAAATTAACTGCAATACCTTCTTCAATTCCTACCGCTTCTACATCTCCAACCAAACCAATTGGATCGACCATTCCCGCATTATTAATAAGTGTAAATGAGGTCGCTTCTTCACTATATTTGCTGATCACATTCTCTATAAGTTCATGTAGCTTGCTCGTATCTTTAAGATTTACAGTTATAAAGTTCTCTACATCTTCAGGATTTGTTCGAGCGATTCCGATTACCATTTTATCTTTCGACTGTAGCTGTTTTGACAGTTCAAATCCAATTCCTTTTGAAGCACCCGTAATAATAAATACATCCATTTAACTTTCTCCCCCTACATATGCATTAAACCATTCGGTAAGTTGCTCATTGTTAATTATAGGTTGCTGCACTTTTTCTTCGAATATTTGTTCATCTATGAATGACGAAATGTCTTCACCAAACCAGTCATTCACACGTTTTCTTGTTACAGTAAACTTTTTGTCGGAAAAATGGAACTCTACAGTTTCCATGTTTTTTATGAGCGTAAAAACAGCTGTCGCATTATAAAGAATCGCCTTTTCTACTCTAGATGCTCCAATTTCGTCAATACCTTTTTCATAATTGATTGTAAATCGAAATGTCTCAGGATCTTGTGCGAAGGTTTTTGGAATGTCACTCATCGGTAAATCACCAATCAGGTTCAACGTGTTTCCAGCTGCCCCCATATAGGAATTCTCATATTTGAGTACCCAACTAAATTGATGAGTTTCAGGTTCAAGTTGTTCCAGTTGCTCCTGTTCAACAGCAGCGTCCATCTTAGGTAAATAAAAAAACTGAACCCAACCAAATAGTACTATACCTACTATAAGCAAGCCGATAATTAGTTTTCCTTTCATATTTTTTCACCCTCCTCATATTGTGTGATTGTTTTTTCCAGCCGATTGCTTAACAGTGGAACAATAATTGTAATCAAAGGGAGTGCATACAAGGCAAAGATATTCGCAAATTGATAAGGACCGCTAATGGTTATTGGGTTTGAATACCATATGTTGCTTGCAAAATGTAATCCAGTAATACCTCCCCAAGCAATCAATAGAAATAACCCCCAAATAATCCAAACCGTCTTCTTTACTTTAGCAACTTTAAACAAATCAATATGTGTTATGCCCTTTACTATCAAATCGCGCGTTATAACTAGAAGTCCATAAATGCCACTAACGATAATAATTGCGAAGAACAACAAGAATGAAACATTTCTAAAATTCCCTATGATGCTTAAAGGCATTGTAATAATCCATGTCACAAGTAAATATATTAGCATCCACTGAAGCATTCCAAACACTAGCTTATTTTTGTCAACACTCTTTGAACCCTCAATTACTTCAGCAAAATCTGGCATTTTTTCAATGCTTACATGAAATGCTTCTTCAAATGAAACTCCACTATTTTGCAAATCTTCAATTTCAGCTTCCAAATTCCCTATCACTTCTTCTTTTAAATCCAACGTTTCATTTGTTTTCGGATATTTGCTGAATACCTTATCGATGTGTTTTCTAATTTTATTCATCCTCTTCACCCCTTTCATTTACTAAAAGATCAATAATCAATTTTGCTTTGTTCCAAGCTTTCACATTCTCATAATAAATCGTAACCCCTTCATCCGTAAGCGTATAATATTTTCGTCGGCCACCTTGAGTTTGATTTCCCCAGTATCCTTTTATATAGCCTGCTTTTTCCAATCTTTTCAAACTGCTATATAAAGTAGGCTCTTTTAATATATACTCTCCAGAACTCCCTTCAGAAATGGCTTTCATAATTTCATAACCATAATTATCCTCATTTTTTAAAACACGTAAGATAATCGTATCTATATTTCCACGAATCAGATCCGCGCTGACTCCATTATCAATCATTTCATTCACCTCTAAATAAATTATAATACCTATTACTATGTCTGTCAAAGTACTCTGTGTCAAGTATATAAAAATGAGGAAAAACCAACTATCAATAAGTTGGTTTTCAATCGCCTATATTTAAATTTCCCGCCCCATGCTTTATTGTTTATACTTAACTTAGAAGATCAGTAGTACTTTACCGAAGCGTTACAAAATATGCTTATCTCGTACCAATCTAATGGAGTGATATATTTGGATGAAGTAATGATTCGACAAGCTACACATAAAGACGCTCAGGCTGTTTCCGATTTATTAATAGTCAGTCAATGGTTTACGTACGAAAATTTATTCTCAAAAAACTACATTCAAAAATTGATTGATCAATATTATAATGTTCAACGTATTCGGAAGGAAATTAACTCAATAAGTGTGGATTGGCATGGTTATTATGTAGCCGAACAATCTGGAACGATTGTAGGTGTGATTGGTGGAGGTATGACCAACCAAACAACAGGGGAAATTTATGTCTTTTACTTGGATCCTTCAATGCGAGGAAAAGGGATTGGTACCAGACTTCTTACCCATTACACAAAAATACAGAAACACATTTATGGTGCTACAGAACAATGGGTAGCTGTTGCAAAAGGAAATGATTACGGCATTCCTTTCTATGAAGCACGCGGGTTTATATTTCAATTCGAAGAACTATCATACGGTGCTTTGGAAGCTGAGTTGGATGTCTCTTTAAAATATAAGAGAGAACTATAACTTTATTTACATAGTTTTATTAATGCTCTTTTCAAATAAAGTGTGAATAATGTAATATATTGTATATCATTAGAAATCATTTACCTATATACTTTAACTAACGACTTAAATAGGATGGTGAAATTCATTGCCAATACCCGTTAATCACGTCAACCCTAAACGACAATCAGCCAAAGAAAATGCATTCGATCAACTTCAACAATGGATAATTGATGGAACGCTACAACCAGGGGAAAAATTGGTGGATGTTGAACTTGCTAATGCCCTAGGTGTTAGTAGAACGCCTATCCGGGAATCTCTGCAACTTTTAGAAGTACAAGGATTTGTAAAAATGTATCCGGGTAAAGCAACTCAAGTTACCAAAGTACATAAAGAGACGATTAAAGATCTTCTTCCACCTTTAGCTGCTTTGCAAGCATTAGCTGCAGAACTGGCGATTCCACATCAAAATAAGAAAATGCTTCAGGAACTGGAAAGCTTGAATGAACAATTTGCAAATGCCGTGAATTCAAAAGATTATTTTACAGCTCTGAAACTAGATGAGGAATTTCATCAAGTTATTGTAAATGCTGCTAATAATCCATATATCCACCGGATGGTTGCTTCTTTACAAGCTCACGTTCGTCGGTTGTTCTTTCATAACTCCATTGTTTTAACAGTGGGATCTATTGAAGAACATAATGAAATCATTCGATTAATAAAAGAACAAAAGAGCACTGATGTTTCCACCGTAATGCGGGAAAACTGGCTACGTGCAATTGAAGAATTTAAAAACTTATAAATCTCAAAAAATCCGACACCCTAAAAATAAAGGATGTCGGATTTTTTAATTATACAGTTTTAGGGCGGTACATGATTCGTGCGAATAGACCTGTGATTAACATTATAGCAAGTACTGGAAGAAGCCAACCAAGCCCTTGGTGGTAAAACGGTAAATTTTGTTGATAAAAAGTAATAATCGGTTGCAACCAATTAAAATATGGAATCTTTAATGAATCGCATAATGTTTGAAATCCATCAATGATACTGATTGCAAATGCAACTGCTGTTGCAGAAACATACACCACACGAGCATGATAAAAGAGTGGAGATGTAAATGTTAGCAACATAAGGACAATAGCTAAAGGATATAAGAACATTAACACTGGGATTGAGTACGTAATGATATTTGATAATCCAAAGTTAGCTACAACGAAACAAAAAAGAGTGAAAAACGTTACGAAGTATTTATAACTGATTTTAGGTAGGATTGTATGGAAGTATTCCCCACACGCAATCATTAGACCGATACTTGTAGTTAAACAAGCAAGGGTAATAATCACCGCTAACATAATCGAACCAATCATACCAAAATAATAGGATGAGGCACTACTAAGTACAGGGCCACCTGTCTCAAACAAACCGAAAGCTTCTGTACTCGTTGCCCCTAGATAAGCAATGCCGACGTAAAGGATTCCTAAAAAGCTTGTAGCCACTGCTCCAGACTTTATACTGGCAACTAATATTCCCCGTTTACTCGTTACACCCATTGACCGAATGACATTAATAACGATTATCCCAAATACTAAAGATGCAAGTGCATCCATTGTGTTATAGCCTTCTGTAAATCCTTTCATAAATGCACCGTTCATATAGGCTTCTTGCGGAGGCATAATTTCACCCATCGGTTTTATAATTACCATAATGAGCAATATAAAAAGAAGAATGATAATACCAGGCGATAAAATCTTTCCAATACGATCAACAATTTTAGCTGGATTTAAAGACAGCCATAAAGTTAAACCGAAAAAGAGGAGTGTAAAGATGATCAATCCGAGTTGCATAGAACTCTCAGGAATAAATGGAGCAATTCCTACATCAAATGCGACTGCACCTGTTCGAGGCGCTGCAAAAAATGGCCCAATCGTCAAATACAGTAACGATGTAAAAATTAGTGCGTAGACTGGGTGTATGCGGCTGGCAAGTTCTTGTAAGTTTCGACTCCCCGAAACACCCATAGCTAAGATTCCAAGGAAAGGCAGCCCGACACCTGTTATTAAGAATCCAATAATTGCCGGCACTAAGTTTGTTCCCGCATATTGACCAAGTTCTGCAGGAAAAATTAAATTCCCAGCTCCAAAAAATAAAGCGAATAGCATTGTACCAATTACTAAATATGATGAAAATGACAATTTCTTTTCCATATGTCTTGTTCCCCCTGAGGTGTTTAAAGCTTTTCAACGTAATGAATAGGTTCAATAGCTATATGTAATATATTGCTGAAATAATAATGTTAACTCCGTTTCATTGAAAATGCAATTTAGTATTAGTTTCGAATAGTAAAAATGCCCATTCCTCTTCTTAAAGAGGTTTGGGCATTTCATTGTTTATTTAATTATAAACTGAGTATGACTATGACCTGCTTTTGATTTTCTTACCTCAAGTATCGCAGGTAAAGCAGATTTTAATTCCTCAACGTGAGAAATAACACCAATCATGCGACCCGACTTTTGAAGATCAATTAACGTGTCGATTGCTTTGTTTAGAGACTCCTCATCGAGAGAACCAAATCCTTCATCGATAAACATCGTATCGATGATTACAGACCCTTGGAAGCTTTGAATGACGTCAGCCATGCCGAGTGCAAGACATAGTGAAGCATTGAACTTCTCCCCACCCGATAACGTCTTCACATCACGGTCCGCTCCTGTATATGCGTCATACACGTCTAAACCTAATCCACTTTGTTTGCCGTGCGTTTCCTTTCGATCACTGCGAACCAATTCAAATTGACCATTGGATATTTCTTTCAAGCGCTCGTTAGCCGATTGGATAATTCGCTCCAAATATTCAATTTGTATATAGCGTTCAAATGATAATTTTAAACCGTTCTGTCCTCTAACAATATCATAAAGTTCTGTGATTCTACCATAGACACGTTCCAGTTCAACTAGTTTTCCACTAGTCGCTATAATGTTTTCTTTCAATACCATTGTAGATTTTTCATATTCCGAAGATGCATTGTAATTGGCTAGCGATTCTTCATATTCTTTTTTGAGAAAGTCTAATTGTATTTCAAGGGCACTTAAATCCGTTCTTTCCTTACCTTCAAGAAGTCTTTCTAGCTCAGTTAGTGATTCTTTTAATGCATAGAGTTGCTGCTTGAAATTAAAAACCTGAGCCTTTAAAGCTCTTCGATCATCCTCCATCATTTTAGCATTCAGATAGGCTTCTTCTGACTTAAATTCTGATTTCAGCAATGCTTCTTTGAATCTGGACTCGGCTTTCCTACTTTTCTCTTCTGCTTCAACAAACGATAATTGACTATGTGCTTTAGAGGATTTTGAATGACTAAGCTGTTCCCGAGTCTCCTCCATTTCTTTCTGAATGGTTGCCCATGCAAGATCTAAATCAGCTTTTTTATTTTCAGTAGCTTTAATACGTTCTTTTAGAACAGTGAGGATACGAACATCCTCAGGTATTCCCTTCACCATTAATTCCATAACAATTAATTCATTATCATATGATGATTTCTGCATATACAAAGAGCGCTCAAGTTCTGATTTTTTACTGACTAGATTATTCACCACAACCGATAATGCTTTTAAATTTTCTTTTAAAACAATTAATGATTGGCGATCTTCTCGAAGCCCGGCAACTTGAACTTCCAATTTCTTGTTCGTTTCATATACCTCTTCGCTCTCAATATCAATCTTAAGTTCGTTTACTTCAGATATTTTTTCAGTCAATTGCTCAGCAGCACTTTGAAGATTAGCTACGGAAGAACGGTAATCGCTCTCAACATCCGAAAGTATTTTCTTCTCACTCGTTAGCTGGGCCCTCGTTATTGTGGTTTCCATAGTACTACTTGATTTTTCGGGATGATCTAGACTTCCACAAACCGGACACGCTTGTCCTTCATGAAGGGACTCAGCTAACATTGACGCTTGGTTATTCAACCAACTTCTTTCTAATTCACTGTATTCATTTTTGTGTGTATTATATAGAATTTCCTTGATTTCCATTACTGATTCTAATTTTGCTACTTGCTTGTGACGACTTTTCAGTTCATCTAAAACCTTACATTTATGAGTTGTTTCACTTAATAATTGTACGTAATCATCAAATGGAATCATCTTCTCGTCAAGTGCATCAATCTTCAGAAGTAAGGCATCTAATTTACTTTCTTCTGTAATTGCATGTTCTGACAGTACTTGATATTCTGCTTCCATTTTATGAATGTTGTCCTTCATTAATTGAATCTGTTCTTTCTTTGTTGCGAGTTCGGATACAGTCGGCAAATAATCCTTTAAACGAATTAACGTTTCCGTCACTTGATCACGTTCTGTTTTCTTACTTTCCTCCGCTAGATAACGAAGTTCCGTTTGCTTCATTTTTTCAGTAGTAATTTCCTCGGATTTTATCGCTTTATCCAGGAGTTCGGATTTGGATTTCACTTCAATTTTTAGTTCATTAAATTGCTTTTCAATTTCTTCTATGGAGGCCGCCCGTTCCGCTTCAGTTAACTGAAGTTCTTTTTGTTCTATTATCGGAATCTCTTTCGACAGCTCATTGAACAGTAATTCTTTTTGATCCTTCTCCAAAAAACGTTCATTTAAACTTTTCGAAGAATGATAGATCGAAAGTTTGTCAGCATGAATTTTTACATTTAAATCATAATTCATTTTATCAGCGACTATTTTTTCGGAGTAGTACTGATACTCCTCTTCCAAACCATGTAGGACTTGATGGACATTATAATGTTCGTTAGAAAGTGTTTCAAATATCGACGATTCCCGCTTCGGCAATACAGCAGTAATTTGATGAATAAATCCGTCTTGCGTTCGCATTTCACTAGTGAGTTTTTCTTGTGCTTTAATCCTTTTTTCTTTCAACTTTTCTGCAATTTCACGATATGGTTCTGTTTTAAAAATTTTCCTCATAATCGTCTCTTTGTTTTCAGTATTCGATGTAAGGAACTTTCTGAATTCTCCTTGAGGAAGCATAACAATTTGACTGAATTGGGCTTGAGTAAATCCTATGAGCGATTCTGCCTTCTTGTTAATTTCTGAAATGATTTGTCTATCCACAAGAGGTATTTCACCATTTTCCGTTTGCTCATAAAACTCGCATAATGCGATTGTTTCGCTTTTGTTTCCTTCTTTAGTGTATGGAATTTGTCGCATGATTCGATACGTTCGATTGTGGATTTGGAAAACCAATTCTACGGTAGTTTGCACACTGTCATCCGCAAAGTCGCTCCGCATTGCACGTATGTCTGTACGATCTTCTCCACTTGCTTGTCCATATAAAGCAAAACAGATTCCGTCAAATATCGTTGTTTTACCAGCTCCTGTTGCTCCAGAAATAACGAATAATCGATTGTCTTTTAACTCCGTAAAGTCTACTATTTCTGTATCTTTATAAGGACCAAAAGCGGTCATTGAAAGTCGTAGTGGTTTCAAATCTCGGTCTCCCCCTTATTCATCACCTCTTGAAGGACTTCAGCGAAAAGTGTTTGTGTTTCTGTGTCAGCTTCTTCGCCTATCATCTCTTCGTAGAAGGATTTAAACAATGTTAAATCATCCTTTTTCTCTTGTTTAATTTCCTTTGTTTTTTTATCATTCGAAGTGGTCATCTGTATTTCCCGTTCGATATGCATTGCATTCGGAAATACGGAACGAACTTTTTCCATCGGAAATAAAACCGGTGTTTCATCCAGTAATTTAACAAAAATATAATCTTCACTAATGGGTTCTTGTAATATGGATTCCATTGTTCCTCTAACTGTTCTCATATCATGTTTCGATTGTAGTTCTCTTTTTTCAACAGTGACATGGCCTTCACCGTCCATTTCAATGATGAAGAACCCTTTGTTATGATGTTCTTCTGAAATAGAGTATTTCATCGGCGATCCGGCATATCGAATTGTTTCATTCAGAACATTATGCGCTTGGTGTAAATGTCCAAGTGCTGTGTAATGGAAGGACTCAAAAAGATGTGCCGACACATACTCTGCACCACCAATTGCAATTGGTCGTTCTGAATCGCTTGTATTTTCTTCACTTTCTCCATGTTTCGTCACAAATGCATGACCTACAAATACATGACGTGCATCCTTATCTAGTGTTTCTTGAATACTGTCCGTCACTTTTTTCATTGCATCATTATGATTTGAAATTGTTTCATCTTCATGAAGATGTTTAACAACAGAAGGGTCTGCAAAGGGCACTAGATGAAAATGTACCTCACCAAATGCATCGTTTAGTATAACCGGTTTTATTTCCTTAGTCATCTGTCCCACAATATAACATCCGTTCGCTTCCATTAATCCCCTAGCGAAATTTAGACGACCTGGACTGTCGTGATTGCCTCCGATTGCAAGTACTGGGATTTTTAAATTGAGAACTATTTCTTCAAGTACTTCATCAAGCAAAGCGACCGCCTCTGTTGGCGGAACAGCCCGATCATATAAATCACCTGCGATTATAATTGCATCGGGACGTTCTTCCTTCACGATTTCAATAAATTGATTTAAAATAAAGCGTTGTCCTTCTGTCATATATATACCTTGAACGAGTTTCCCTAAATGCCAATCGGCTGTATGAAAAATCTTCAATTTCGTACTCCTCCTTTTCAAGACTCTTTCCTACCACTCTACAGGAAATTCGACTTAAAATGAATAAAAACTAAGGAACCAAATTTGGCTTCCTTAGCTTCGTAACCTCTCTTTATTCAAATATCCTGTAAAAACACAATTTCTCCCGTTAATGCATCGACACCTTCCGCAGCATCTAGCAAACCATATAATATGTACTTCTCTTTTTCTAAATCATAGACATACGTTGGTTCCAATGTAATGTACGGAAGCATTTTTTCGTATGCATCATCATGTGTGATAACTGCAGTTTTTGCAGGTTCGAATGAGTCGAAAATTTCAAACATGGCACCATTATCTATATAATTAAGCAAGCCAAAAGTTTGTGGTTCTATAAATACAACAAACTTCCGATTAAATAGAATATCGTCTTCTTCATTCATCCTACAAACTGCTTCAATGTAATTTTCTTTTCGTTCGATTGTTGCGACTTTCCACTTACCAGATTCCAATGGAAACTCTGTACGTAATACATCTCGCACGACTTGAGTGGACAATTCTATGTCTTCATTGGATAAAAACAATTTTGCCTCATCGCTAATTTTCTTAAACGCTTCGTCCACCGTTATTTCAGATGCGAGAAAGATATCTTGTCGATTCAGTTCCCTTACCAAAGGTGCCTCCCAAACAATAATTTCATCTAGTATAATTTCCGATCTTTCATGTTCAAGATACGGTACTAATTTTGAACCATCCATTGAAATAAAAACTTCTTCCATTGCATACACAGGCACAAAACACTTTTTACTTTCTGATGGAATCTTAACAAGCTGTAATTGCTTTTTAACAAGGGGTTCAATATTTTCAAGTGTTAACGTAAATATAGATTCAATAATTTCTTCTTGCGATGGGATTGTGCCATGTATATTAAAATTGATTAGTTTACCATTCGTATCAAACTCAACATTCATTACTCCAGAAGGCGTGAGTTTAATGCCATCGATATCAGATTCGTATGTATATTCATTTTCATTACTACCAGATAGTTTAAAATCTACTCCATAAATTAATCCCGTTTCACTTTCAATCCATTTTCCAACTTCTTGAGATGTTTTTTCATTAAAGTGAGTGATTGTTGAGTTCGATATTCCTCCAACAAATACAACACTAGCGAAAGAGCTTACTGAAATATTATATTCAACAACTGCCGTTCCATCTGGATTTGAATCCTCATCAACAGGTTGTTCTTCATGTGCAGGAAACCATTCCATATTAAAGGTGTACTGAATTTTACCGATAGGATCTCTTTTTTTATAAATAGAAGTCCGTTCAAGTATGTAGTTATCCAATCCAAATTTCATTTTTGTCTCTTCAATAATTTTTTGTAAGCGTAAGTCCATTTAATCACCTCTTCAATTTAATTAACAAAAAAGCCGATTGCCATTGGCAGTCAGCTTTTTGCTTTTATTCGAAAAATACTTTGTCTACGTTATACTTAGCACGTTCCGCATTAATAATATACGTTTCATAAATTTCACGTTCCATTGCATCTTCTACAATGATTACGGAAATTTTATTCACTTCATCGCGGTGGTTTTTGATTGGTGAAACACTGTCTTCGAAATGTTTTTTTACACGTTGACGTACTTTACGTGCTTTACCAACAAATAAAAGTTCGTTTTTCTTGTTGTAAAACAAGATTATTCCGCCTTTATCTCTAGGTATTTCATGCAAATCTACAAAACCGAAAAACGGCTTAATGGGTGCTTCAGTTGCACTCATTTTTTGTTCACGTTGTTCAATTGTTATATCGGGTTGTGGTATTTTAATTGTTATCATATCAACTTCACGTCCTCTTCTATACTAAAGATAAATATTACCACAAAAGTCCGGGAAAAGCGAAGAACTATATATATTTATGGCCTATAAAATCGGTAAGCATCTAATTATCACTTTTATACAAATCCATCAACAGACAAATTAGCTTATCAGAATATTCTTGTGAAAAATTGACTAATCAAAAAATATCGTGTAAATTATTTGCATCTGTATATAAAGGTGAGAACAATTTGTTGGTCTACTAATTGACTTAAACTTCAGTTTTTATAAATTGCAGATAAAAGGAGTTCGGTTTTTATGACAAATGGATTATTAGTTTTTCAATCTGATTTTGGAAACAGCGATGGTGCAGTGAGTGCGATGCACGGAGTAGCCAATTCAGTTCAATTAGGGATTCCAATTTTTGAGATTACACATCAAATCCCACAATACAATATTCGAGAAGCCTCTTACCGTTTACTACAAACAGTTGACTATTGGCCAAGTGGAACTGTCTTTGTCTCTATTGTGGATCCAGGGGTCGGTTCAGATAGAAGAAGCGTTGTAGCAAAAACAATTAATAATCACTACATCATTACCCCAGATAATGGGACACTTACACATATCAAAGAATTTGTCGAAATTACAGATGTACGAATCATCGATGAGACAATAAATCGGCTGCCAAAATCGGGCGAATCTCATACGTTTCATGGTCGAGATATTTTTGCATATACAGGAGCACGGCTTGCGAGCGGGTTAATTGAATTTGAAGCTATTGGCCCTACTGTCCACCCGAGTACACTTATCAATCTTCCATTAAAAAGCGCATCCTTAATCAACGAAGTAATAACCGGTATTATAGACATTATTGATAAACCGTTTGGCAATCTTTGGACAAATATTAGCCGAGAACAATTCATGAAAATCGCTAAGGATTTCGGAGATTCTTTTGAAGTTTCAATTATAAGAGACGGAAGAATAATTTACAAAAGCATTTTGAAATACGGCCGATCGTTTGCAGATTCACATATTGGAGAACCCTTATTATACGTAAACTCACTGGATAATATGGGAATCGCTATTAATCAAGGATCATTCTCTGACGCTTACCGTGTCCGCACTGGAACCAGTTGGGAAGTCGTAATCTGTAAGATGCCTGAAGTCGACAAAAATCTTACCCGAAAAAGAATTTGATTGAAAAAAGACCATTAATTCATCTAATTACACAAAAGTGTAGATGGATTAATGGTCTCTATTCATGAAACCGATTTATATGTTCATTTGATGTCTTCACCGAGTAGTTTTGTGACCTTTTGCGATGCTTTGTTTTTAATAGAGTCATCAATATGTGAAACTACTTTAAATACTGCTGCCGCAACAACAGTCGCGTCATCTGCAAGACCAATGACGGGTATAAAATCTGGAATTAGATCTATCGGGAATATTAAGTAGCTCAGTGCCCCAACAATAATCAGTTTTGTAGATTTTGGCACACCCGGACTTTTCGCAGTATAAAAGAGTAATAAACTATAATAAGCTGTCTTTCTCCCCGCTCTTTTTCCATAATCCCTCATCTTGTTCCAAAACTTTTTATCGTTCACAACGATTTCATTGTCTACCGTCATAGGATCCCTCCTTCAGTTTACTTCATAATTAAATAATACATGGAACGACATTTCATGTCACTAAATAACCTTGACGCAAAATGAAAACAGGAATTTGTATGTGCCCTGTTACATACAATTAACTACGACCCAAACTGAAAGGAAGTAATGAATGGATCTTCCGGTTTCAATTCGAACCCATATGTTCATATATAAAACGCCAAATGTAAAAGTATATTACCCCACAGTTATTAATTTAAAAAATCGAGCCGTAGAACAAAAAGTCAATGAACAAATTATATCTACTTTTAATAAAATGCTCATTGAGCAATACTTTTTCGATCCAATATTAATAGAATTGATTGCATATTTTGAGATAAAAACAAATCTACGAGGAATTTTAAGTTTAAATCTTATTGTCTATTCATTTACAGGCGGAGCACATGGAATGACGATTATTAAATCCCTTACATTTGATGTTCATACTGGAAAAGATTATTCTTTGAATGAATTGTTTAAACCAGGTAGTGATTACGAGAAAACCCTTTCAGGCATCATTCGTCAGAAAATTAAAGTTTGGGATATCCAGTTAATAGTGGATTTTGAAGGAGTTCGAAGTGGCCAAGATTTCTACATTGCAGATTCTGTACTTGTTATTTATTTTCAACTCTATGAAATAACCCCCTACGCAGTAGGGTTTCCATATTTCCCTATTCCGATTATGGATATAGCAGACAGTATTAACCCCGATGGCCCACTAAATCGAATGATGTCCTTTACTTAATAACATTTACAGAAAAACCTTCAACTATGATAAATGTTGAAGGTTTTTTCTTATTACTTTCATATTTCCACTACATAAGCTTTTCATTTATTTCAATTAATAGGTCGCCTATTTTCCGATCATTAATCACAAGATCAGCGTAGCTATCAAATTCTGTAGGTTCTAAATTTACGATAACAAGTTTCGCACCGTGATCCTTCGCTAAAAGTGGAAACTGATTAGCTGGCGTAACGGTCAATGAAGATCCTAACACTATAAACAAATCTGCTTTTTCGGACTCCTCTATTGCCTTCATAAAAGGTTCTTCAGGAAGTCCTTCACCAAATAGAACTACAGATGGCCTAAGTTTACCACCACATGTACAGTAAAAATGATTCGTTTCATACTTTTCACTACTAAATTCCAAACCACATTGTTGACAATGAACCGTTTGCAACGTACCGTGCAATTCCATTACATTTTTCGATCCAGCTCTGTAATGAAATCCATCCACATTTTGTGTGATGATGCTGTCAACAAGACCTGCCTTTTCCCACTCCACTAATAATTCATGCCCTTTATGTGGTAAACAATCTTTTACACCCAATACTCTTTCACGATAAAATTGAAAAAACCGTTCGACGTCACGATTCATCGAGTCCACGCTAGCAATAAGTGTAGGGTCTACATTCTCCCAAAGTCCTGTGTTCTTAGATCGAAAATCTGGCAAGCCGCTTTCCGTAGACATACCTGCACCTGTAAATACAACGGTATAATTCGAATTTCTTAATAACTCTGCAATCAACAACATCTCTTCCCTTCTAAGTTATATAGGAATAATAAGTGATTTCTCATTATTTTTCGGAGAATTCACCTCGCTAGAAACCGCATAAGCCTCCATCTGATTCTCATCAAATGGCCTTAGTATATTGCCCAGGAAATCCGTATCCTTAATTGATGGATTTAACCAATCCGCCTCATCTTCAGGACGAAGCATAACCGGCATACGATTATGAACTTTTTCAACTAAGGGATTGGGCTTCGTCGTAATTACCGTACATGTATTTAGTACGTTCCCATCCTTAGATGTCCACGACTCCCATAAACCTGCTATACCAAAGAGTTCATTCGATTTCAACTTAAACCGCATTGCAACTTTTTCTGAGCCAACCTTTTGCCATTCGTAAAATGAATCCGCAGGAATAATGCATCTCTTCTTTTTATAGGCATTTTGAAAACTAGGTTTTTCATCTAAAGTCTCTGATCGAGCGTTAATCATTTTATAACCTATCTTAGGGTCCTTTGCCCAAGGTGGTATTAAACCCCAACGCAAATAACCAAGTCTGTTCTTCGTACCATCATTTATAAGTGCCACTACTTGTTGTGAAGGTGCAATATTGTAACTCGGAATATAATCTTGTTCTTCAAAAGCAGTTTCAATATCAAAACGCTCAATAATATCAAAATATGGGGCAAACAAAGTAAATCGACCACACATCCGAATTCCTCCCTTACTTTACAGGTGCTATTACAATAACCTTACCATGATTTTTATTTTCAGTCTTTAAAGCAGATGCCAAAATGAACAACCTTACCTTAATTGACAAGTAAAAGTCTAAAAATGATTCTGACTTAAACAGGATGTTATTATTGTTCAGACTACTATTTTATAGGCCTGCAACCAATCTAGTTGGGTGTGCAACCATTTACTAGTAGAAATCCCACCCCACCACTCCCCAATAATCACACATAAATGGTATACTCTAATAAACTTACAAAGGACAGTGAAGACATTGAAAGAAAAACTTTATCAAGAACTGATACCAGGACGTATATTTATTGGTGGCATTGACGCTATCGATGACCTTCTATCTAATGAGAACATAGATGTTATTTATGATCTACGTGCTGAAGTAAATCATCCACTTTCAACCGAAATAAGCGTGCATCAGCCGATTTTAGACGTAGGTGAACAGCAAGACAATTCTATAACCTCAACTACAAAAACAATTGCTGAAGCGTATCGCTCGGGAAAAAACATCTACTTCCACTGCAATACCGGCCGAGGCCGTGCAGGAACCATCGCAGCTGCGACATTATTGGAATTAGGTCTTGCAAATACCGTTAACGACGCCGAACAAAAAGCCTTAGAAATACGACCACAAATCAATATAAAACCACAATTTAAAGAAGCACTTACCCGGATTTATGAAGATCAGACCAAATAAAAAAAGCACCAATTTCCTGTTGTAAAAAGGGAATTGGTGTTTTTTTTATGGTACAAAATATACTACGATTCTACATTTAACTTCAAAAATCCACAACTGCTTACTGTACTGCTACTATTTTCTGATCGCGTGGTAAACCCAAACATGTTAGGCCTATAAGCGGGATAAAAGAAACAATCAGCATTGTTTGATACACTCCAACGCTATCCATTAGGATCCCTATAGCAACTGCTCCGATTGCTCCCATCCCGAATGCAAGCCCCACTGTTAGTCCTGCCATTGTCCCTATTTTACTTGGAACAAGTTCCTGGGCATATACCACCGTTACAGAAAAGCTCAACATGATGAAGAAACCAATGAGCCCTAATAATACGATTGCAACGCCAAGAGGCACATGTGGTAATAGAATACAAAGTGGAATAGGAACAACTTGCGAAATGACAATAACATTTTTCCTTCCTATTTTATCAGCTATGGGTCCTCCAAAAAATGTTCCCGCAGCTCCCAGAACTAAAAATAGAAATATAAACAATTGTCCCGTTGTTATCTCAACACTATACTTTTCAATTATATAAAAAATATAAAAACCGGTTATATTTGCAACATAAAACGATCTAGCAAAGATGACTGTTAGCAATAAGGTGAGTGCTATACCAACCTGCTTCTTCGTTAAGTTTTCCATTGTAGATAAAATGACCCGTTTTCTTTTGTTCAATTTCTCCTGAACTAACTCTTCTTTATACCAAGCAGATATTCTAAGTAACATAAATATTGCTAAAGCCGCTACCAATATAAATATAGCCGCTCCCTTTTGTCCAAGTGGCCATAATATGTAAGCACTAATCAGTGGCGCAAGAGCTTGCCCCGTATTCCCTCCTACTTGGTAAATCGATTGAGATAATCCTCTTTTAGTTCCAGCCGCCATATAAGAAACTCGTGAACCTTCTGGGTGAAAGATTGCTGAACCTAATCCCAGCAACATAACTGATAGTATAATGAGCCAATAAGCCGGGGCAAATGCAAGCCCTGCTATACCAATTAATGAAAAGGTCATACCAATAGGAAGCGTATAAGGTCTCGGCTTTCGATCACTTAAGTAACCAACTACTGGTTGTAGTACCGATGCAACCATGTTGAGAGCAAAAGCGATTAATCCCAATTGCGTAAAAGTTAAGCCCAAATCCCTTTCAAGAATTGGGAACATCGCAGGAATTACCGATTGAAGAGAGTCATTCAGCAGATGGACTCCTCCGATTGCAAACATTACAGGATATACTGGGTTGCCGAGTGTTAGTTTATTCGTTGTCATTTAACAATCCCTCACACTTTCTATATTCAAAATACTTGATTACCTTAGTATAACTTGAATCCTTTCTAAATTGGCATGATATACTAAAATAAGTAGTCTAGAATATATTTCATGAAAAGGGGTTGTTTTGATGAATATACACGAAGCAATACAAACGAGAAGAAGTATACCACTCGTTACAGAAGATCCTGTACCAACAGATATGATTGAAAAAATTCTCGAATCAGGCACTTATGCACCCAATCATTACCGAACAGAACCATGGCGTTTTTTCGTTTTAAGAGGTGAAGGTAGAGTAAAATTAGGAGAAGTTTTTGCGGACGTTGCACGTTCCAAGGAGGGTGTTACCGAAGCCGATAATGAAATAAGAATTTCAAGAAGTATAAAGAACCCTTTACGTGCACCTGTAATTATTGCTGTTGGTGTTGAGCCTGGTAATGCAAGAAATGTACTGATTAAAGAAGAGTACGCGGCGGTAAACTCTGCGGTACAAAATATGCTTTTAACTGCACATGCACTCGGTCTTGGGGCGATTTGGAGAACAGGATCTGTCTGTTATGAAGATAAAGTTAGAGACTTCTTTGGCCTATCCAAACAAGGAGAAGTTATTGCTTTTATTTACATCGGATATCCCGATATGGAACCAAAAGATATGAAGAAAACGAATTATAAAGAACTAACAACATGGATTGATTAAAACAACTTTTTATATACGCTTGAGTTACAAATTGCAAATTCCTTTGTGTCTTTTAAGACTAAAGTGATTTAGAAACAGGTATTTGCTAGCACTATTAACGATGAAATAACATCCAAAAAGGTCGTAAACTGGAGCTCCCCCTTCCAAGTTTACGACCTTTTAACTTATATCATAATTTACAAGAGTAAAAGACTTATATAATTCCCTTCAGCCGTTCCTCTGTAAATAGTTATGCTAAACATTCAATACGATAAAACAATTTTCCTAACTTACCTTCTCGTACTGAAGCTTTTTTTGCTTTTTTGGTATCGAAATAATAAAGCTTGTGGAGATACCCACTAATAGAACCGTTGTATACGATAATAGTAAATGTGACGAGGTAATGAGCAAACATCCTATTGAAACAATTACAACATCAAAACATAAAATCACAATACCTGGATTGAGCTTTAATTTTCTAGCAAACATTTGTGCAAGTAAATCTACTCCACCCACACTTATGTCTAACCTGAACATGATGCCGACTCCCGATCCAATCAATATTCCTCCCAGCGCTGCACTAATTAGAGGATTAATTATGAAATACTTTCCAATCTCCGACAGTGGATATAGTAAATCGATAATAACAGAAGATAGTAACATTCCATGAATTCCATTATAAAAAAAGGTTCGATAATAATTCCAGGCGATAATAAAAATCGGAATGCTAATGAGTAGAAATGTTAAGCCCACTTTTGCATCCATTAGATAATGAAAAATCAAACTTATGCCAAGTGCACCGCCTTCTAATAATTTATGTGGCACTAGAAATAGATTTATACCAATCGCGATTAGAACGCTTCCAAATACAATTGTTAGTGCCTTTTGCATAAACAAATAATACCCCACCCATTCGTTAGACATAATAGATGTATATGCTCAAAACATTCAAGTCTTCACTTGAATTCGTGTTAAACTTAATATAAGGAGTTGATATAAATGGTTCAATCTATTAAGACCAATGAATTGCTAATGGAAGCAACACACTTTATTAATCTATGTTACGACGAACTCGGCATATCTAAAGAAAATCAATTGAAACGAATCGAAGAAATCAATACTGAAATACATACTACTGGAACATATTCTCACAAAACAATTGAATTAACACACGGAGCAAAAATGGCTTGGCGTAATAGCAATCGTTGCATCGGTCGATTACTTTGGAATACGCTACATATTATTGATGCACGTGATGTACATACAACAGATGATGCCTATGAAAAACTAGTTAATCATATTGATTATGCTACAAACGGTGGAAAAATCCGTTCCACTATTACGATTTTCCCACCTCGAAAAAATGGAATAGATCCTATTCGAATTTGGAACCATCAATTACTGCGGTATGCCGGATACGAAGAGGGCAATGAAGTAGTTGGTGATTCATCATCCATCAAATTGACAAAAATGTGTGAAAGAATGGGATGGAAAGGGGCTAACACCCAATTCGATATTCTTCCTTTAGTCCTTCAGGAAGCAGGAAAAAAACCTGAATTATTTACAATTCCAACTAAAATTATTAAGGAAGTACCGATAACTCACCCGCAGCTCGATGGTATTAGCAAGCTCGGTGCTAAATGGTATGCCGTACCAATCGTTTCAAACATGCGCTTAGAGATAGGTGGAATTGTTTATCCGATGGCTCCATTTAATGGTTGGTATATGGGCACCGAAATTGGAGCGAGAAATTTAGCTGATCAAGATCGATATAATTTATTACCAAAAGTTGCTGAAATAATGGAGTTAGATACGAAGTCAAGTAGTTCACTTTGGATTGACAAAGCATTAATCGAATTAAACATCGCCGTATTACATTCTTACCAAGAAGCACATGTAACGATAGTCGACCATCATACAGCAGCAAAACAATTCAAGGTTTTTGAAGCAAATGAAATCAGAAACGATCGACCAATCACAGGTAATTGGGCATGGCTTATTCCACCAATATCAGCTGCAACAACTCATATATACCATAAACCATATAAAAATGATGTTTTAACTCCCAATTACTTTTTTCAACCGGACCCTCTAGAAAACTAAACGGACAGTTCTAAATGTCTATGTTGTTTTACGATTTGCTTTACACTTAGTATTGTCGGTACTCTAAGCTTTTTTGGATTTCTTATTCAGGTTATTATGAAGAGATCAATGAAATTGGTCTCTTTTTTCGTTGATTCACTTTATCGATAGACGCCCCCTGGAAAAACCCTGAATTCCACTCGTTCGATGCTCCATTTTCAACTATATTTTTTAATTGCTTTTCCACTTGAAAATAGTCAATCCGAACAAAATGTACGACTTAATGTAAAGGTTATGTAAATGTTCGCTTTTGCATTGTAAATAATCAAAAAATACCATATACTTCCGATATCGGGAATCGATATTTAAATTCAATATCAATAGTTAGAGGTGATATTTTGGAAGATAAAGTATTAAGGAAATTATTTCTTGGGTTTATTCACATTCACATACTTCACCATGCAAAAGAGCATCCCTTATACGGGGTATGGATGTTAGAAGAACTCAGAGAACACGGTTACAGTATCGGTTCCGGAACTCTTTACCCCATCCTGCATTCAATGGAATCTGACGGACTTCTAATTCGGGAAGATAAAAACGTGGATGGCAAAATCAGGAAGTATTATACGACAACTGAAAAAGGAGATCTAGTACTCATAGAAGCTCGAAAAAAGGCATATGAACTTTTTAAAGAAATCAAAGATTAACAAAAAGGAGATTATAATGAATCATTCTAAACCTGCTAATAGAATTAAATCACTTGTGGAGATTTTTTTAGTTTCAATACGACTTGGGTTTACATCTTTCGGTGGACCGACAGCTCATTTAGGTTATTTTCATGAGGAATATGTACGAAGAAGAAAGTGGATGGATGAAAAAAGTTATGCGGATTTAGTTGCTTTATCTCAGTTCTTACCGGGTCCAGCTAGTAGCCAAGTGGGTATTGGTATTGGTGTTATGCGTGCAGGTGTATTAGGTGGAATTACATCCTTTATTGGTTTTACATTACCTTCTGTTATTGCACTTATCCTATTTGCTTTACTGCTCACTGGTACGGATATTGGAGATGCTGGATGGATACACGGATTAAAGATTGTTGCAGTAGCCGTAGTTGCACATGCCATTATCGGAATGGCCAAAAACTTAACGCCTGATTTAAAAAGAAAAGCCTTCGCCCTATTTGCACTACTAGGTACACTTCTTTGGCAATCCGCTTTTACACAAGTAGGCGTCATTTTAATTGCAGCATTCTTTGGATTTCTTTTATTTAAAAAACAGGATGTAGTTGAAGAAACAAAATCGAGTTTTCCTATTACCAAAAGAGTTTCAGTGATCTGTCTCACTTTATTTTTCGCTTTGTTATTTCTATTACCGGTTCTAAGAGAAATAACTGGATCTTATTGGGTAGCAATGTTTGATAGTTTTTATCGTTCAGGTTCCCTAGTCTTCGGTGGAGGTCATGTCGTTTTACCGTTATTAGAACAGGAACTTGTTCCAGCGGGTTGGATAAGCGAAGAGGCTTTCTTAGCAGGTTATGGTGCGACGCAAGCAGTACCTGGACCGCTGTTTACATTTGCAGCGTATTTAGGAACTGTAATGAAAGGTTGGCAAGGTGGTTTAGTCGCAACGTTTGCAGTGTTCTTACCCGCTTTCCTTTTGATTCTTGGTGCGTTACCGTTTTGGGATAGTTTACGTAAAAACCCTAAAATTAAAGGTGCAATAATGGGTGTAAATGCAGCAGTAATCGGGATTTTAATCTCTGCTTTTTATTTCCCAATTTGGACAAGCTCCATTTTAGCACCTGTTGATTTTGCTTTAGCTGCAATTTTATTTAGTATGCTCGCCTACTGGAAACTTCCACCTTGGGTTATTGTAGTTTCCGGAGCTATAGGTGGATCTCTTATGACGTTTATTTAAATGAGTATATATAAACTAAAAAGACTAACGAATTGTTAGTCTTTTTTCATTATCAATCCGTCAGACAAAGATCTGCTCATAATGCTTCGCTTTTAGCCGTGGGCCCACACGAGTTTGGTCATGCAAGTCGTTACGAAGGTTGTCGTGGCTTTTGACTGTCATGCACTCCAATCAACTAAGTGTCTATAAAAAGTTCTTGGTCCACGTATACACCCGGATTGTTTAAGGGGGTTTCATTTTTCAAAACGAACTACTGTTTTTTCAGGTAATTCAATTTCATCAACGTCAAAATATCCAATTAAAAGGCTCGTTTGAATCGCAGCCCTTATGCTGATATCGCATCCTTTAGTTGAGTTATCAAAATAAACCTGACAAAACTAAAATGAATGCTCCTGCACTACATATAGATGCAAGAATGGTATAAATCATAAAATTATGCTTATGTTTCTCATCAATAATTGCTCGTATTGCAAAAATAGTAAAGAAAATCATGAAAAATCCAAGTAATGAATATATAAATAGCATTTCTATTCCCCCTAATATGGCTTTTTCTCTTATCTTTTAAATATTTTGGCTCAAATTTAGAATATGCTGAATTTCCTTGTTGGTATTAGTCATCAACAACTTCGATTAAATCAGTATGAATGCTAATAAAGTATGTTTCCAATAAATTGTCTAACTTGCGATTCAACTTGTGGAATTCTTTATCCGCTTTTTCAATGACAGTAAAAAATTCATCCTCATTAATATCTTCTTTTTCTAAAGCAACATACAACCTCCACATTTCTTTACCATACTTCTTCTCAATGATTGCATAATCATGAGCACCTATTTTTTCGAGGACAGCTATTAATTCATTTATATAATGGTCTATGCCAACCTTTTTAATATAGAATTCAGACCAATTAAGTAAACTTTCATGACCCCCACTTTCAAGCTCACTGTAGTATTGGAATACAATAAATGCTTCTTTTAAAATTGTATCTTTCGTTGATGGATCACACTCACTTACGACTTTTATTACAGCATTCCATATATCATTCTTATCCAATAAATCTTTTTTGTTCATTTTAGGTTTCATAATTTTCCCCCTACCTCTTTTTGTGGCTGTCTCAAGCGAACTTGCTTTCTGAAAAGCCTCTAGACTCATTTCATAGAAAAACTATTTTTTAAATCTGTTTCCTGTATTCATATATATAAGCATAAAAACTATTATAGCCAAAAATAAAACTAGACCAAAGTAGAACAACCCGTTCATATCGTAAGCTTCACTGAGGACCCAAAAAACCATACTAAATGATAAAGCAAACATCATTTTCCCCATAAATTTACAAAGTTCGATCGTATCATACTTTTCTTTTTCTTCTGGAGGCAGTGTGTTAAAACCTGCGATTAAAAAAGATCCTTTGCCCCTCATGAATACAATTCCTAATCCTAGGAACAATCCAATACCTAAGAGCATAATAATCATTTTTTATCCTCCCTCCTTAATATTAAATACAACGTGACCATTTCGTTTATAAGAACTGATTTATTAAGTGCCGTTTGGATTCCCGCACAATAACCTGATGTAAAGAATCTCGAGTGATGTTATTTATGTTATCCCCGTACAAAAAGTCATCAATCATCTCACTTATTTCATACCATCCTGCTTGCTCTTCATCATGGGTATCTTCATAACCAATTGTATAAATTTCATATGCATTTTCAATTGCTTTACTCTCATTTTTAATTATTTGACTCAGTAAATAATAGACATAGTGTTTGACACTCTCTTCGTAAGTAGGTTCCGCAATTGCAAGCTCATTTAAAGCCCTATTGAAATATTCTTCTACTTCAAAAATATTCAGAGGTTCTGTTAAAGAAACAAGTACATTTAGAGAAGGTGCAGACATTCCTTTATGCACCATACAAATAGCCCATTCTAGATAATCAGAAACCAGTACTTTTCTTTCAAACTTCTTATAATACAAAACTCCAGTATCCATATACATACTCCTCGCGTTGCAGAAGATTTAGCAATCATAAGCTGTGGTCTTTTATTGTTCTGAAAGGATTCGTTGAATTTGCAAGCCAACAAATCACTTACAAGGCTGTTCTATTATATTTAATGAATAGGAATAGTAACTATTGATGCTCCAAAATAAACCACTAGGGAGTGTCAATATTTATGTGTAAATGACAATCCAACCTTTTCATTGTGAATATCACTTATTTCTTTTTTATAGCTTATGAATAGAGCTTATTTGCTCTAGAT